>DATARC010000080.1:0-29560 GCA_036264335.1 Candidatus Dormiibacterota bacterium | reverse complement strand
GGCTGACACGTCGACGAACTGCTGCACGTCGATCACGCGGCTTCGCTCAGGCGCGAGGGCATCCACCTCGTCGCGAGTCATGCTCACGTACTCGCCGGGGGCAACCTCGAATCCCTTACGGATCTCGTCGAATGGGACTTCCGGGGGGCCGGGTTCGTATGTCGTGGGTGTCCTGTCAGGGGCGTCAAACCGTGCCGCCCTGACCAGCTCAGGCCGGAGCGTGGTCGCGGGTCGCGGCGGGTCCGGGGCGGCCCTAGGTTCCCATTCGAGGTCGGGCTCGGAGACCCGCACGTGCCGGACGCGCCGGCCGGCCCGATCAAGCTCGTGGAATCGCACCGCCTTCTTCTTGATCGCCGGATAGAGGCGCACGGGCACGACGACCATGCCAAGCGAGAGCGAGCCAGTCCAGATTGCGGTGGGCACCCCAGTCCTCCGCTTCAATGCTAAGTGGCGGACCGGTCCATCGCCTGCTGTATCTGCGATCGAAGCGGCTGGTACCATTCACCTGAAAGGAATGACATTCGCTTACAGCGAATCAGCCCAGGCAGTTCACGCCGCACTCGGCGCGGTTCTGCGCGGTCGGCGTGAGGCTCTGCGCCGCACTCTGACCGAGGTGGCGGCTGAGGCCGGCCTGTCGCCCGCCCACCTCTCCGAGGTGGAGCGAGGTCGCAAAGAGGTCTCGACCGACCGGCTTCTCGCGGTCGCGCATGCGCTTGGCATGCGGCCGGCCGACATGTACGCCGACCTGGCTCGCACGCTCGGCGCCGACGGCGACCAGCGGAGCTGGCCGGAGGACCCGCCGGTAAAGCTCCGGCTTGCCACCGCCGACCTGCCCCTGGACGCGCTCCGCAGCGTGGCGGATTTCAGCGCTTATCTGGCCATGGCCAACCCGCCGCCCCGACCCCGTCAGAGAATCGGCTTTGAACCAAGGAGATGATCCGATGACCTTGATTCCGACAGTCATCACCAGCGATGGAAGGGGCGAGCGTGCCTATGACATCTACTCCCGCCTGCTCAAAGACGGGGTGATCTTTGTCCGGGGGCCGATCGACGACGATCTCGCGACCACGGTCACCGCACAGCTCTTGTTCCTCGAGAACGAGGCTCCGGAGCGCGACATCCAGATTTACATCAACAGTCCGGGAGGGTCGCTGACCGCTTCGCTCTCGATCTACGACGCCATGCAATACGTCGCGAACAAGGTGGGCACGCTGTGCACCGGCCTTGCGGCGAGCGGCGCTTCCATCCTGCTTGCCGGCGGCGACCCCGGGATGCGTATGTCTCTACCGCATGCGCAGATCCTCATCCACCAGCCCTTCACGCAGGGAATCCAGGGTCAGGCCACCGACATCCAGATTCACGCGCAGGAAATCCTGCGGCAGCGGCAGCAGCTCGCCGCGCTCTACGCGAAGCACTGCGGCCGCCCGCTCGAGGACGTGGAGCGCAACATGGAACGAGACTTCTTTATGACCCCCGAGCAGGCCAAGGACTGGGGCTTGATCGATCTCATCGTGGAGCGCAGCCCTGTCGCGGTCACCGTTTCATGAGCGGCACCGAGGTGGGCTTCTGTCCTCGCTGTCAGGCGACCCGAACGCTGCGCAGCATTGACACCATGGCGCTGCGGCGATCAGCGGAGGGCACGAGTCTCCTGCGCCGCCACCAGTTGGAGTGCATGAGCTGCGGCACTTTCATTTCCATAGTCGAGACGCCGCTGCGAACCGAGGTCGTCGCCGGTAGCTCTTAGTCGGACATGCCTAGGCGGGGTCGAAGGGCTTCAGGTGGTCCAGGTCGTCCTCGGTCAGCTGCGCGAACAGTGCAAGGTCGTCGCTTCGCTGCAGGAAGCGCCGCGGCAGGATGACCTCCTCCTTGAACAGCCCATCGGGAAGGACCACCACGCCGACCAGCTCCGAACTTTCGAACAGCACATCCTTCACAGTGCCGAGCCGCTTGCCCGAGTGGCCCAGCATGACGTTCTCGCCGCCCTCGATCTCGAGCTGATCGGCTCCTTTGTTGGCGACCTGCTCTAAGGACGCGGGCACCGCCGGCGAAGACGTCAACGCGCTGATGGCCTCTTCCGTCAGGCCCTCGGTCACCGTCTCATCGCCATACCGATAGCCGAGATACGGCGGCAGGCTGCGCACCTCGTTCGCCGTGAGCTTGAGGACGACTCGCTCGCGTGTCACGGAGCCGGCGTCGCCGAGCTGCACCGTCACCTCGTCCGCGAGCAGCCAGGACCCCGGCGAGAGCAGATGGCCCGAGAATCGCCGGCTCTCCTTGACCACCAGAGCCTTGAGGGCCAGATCTTCCTTGCCGACGATCAGCCGAGAAAGCGTGCCGATCTCGATGCCGTCGCTCGAATCGACTGCCGCCCCGAGGTGAAAATCGCCGGCGCTCGAAGTGGATTGGTCGCTCGCCACAGCAGTTAAGGCTACTCAGAGCGCATGAATGAAGTAGAGGGTGAGCGCTGTGCTCACCCTCGGGGGCGATCTGGGAAACCGGCGGATTCTGTTCCTAGGCCATCGCCGAAGCGATCGCCTGGCTCAAAGCGTTTGAGGTCGAGGTCGCTGTACAGGTCGCACCACCCACCTGGTTAGAGACGGCGAGCACTGAGGCGTTGATGCCACACACGTTGGCCGCCACTCCGATGGGCAGAGCTACTGAGACGGGCACCGCGAGCGCGAGGCCCTGCACGTTCACGTTGACCAAACCTGACTGCTGGTTGTGGTTGCTTCCACCCGAGCCCGTCATCGCGTCAGCGACGGCGGTGCTCAGACCGCTCGAGTTGCTGGTCGCGGTGCACGCGGCGGTTCCAGACTGGGCTGCCACGGCAAGAACTGCCGCGTTGATTCCGCAGACGTTGGCCGCGACTCCGATCGGCACAGAGACCGAAACCGGCACCGCCAGTGCGAGCGATTGCAGATTGACATTCACCAGTCCGTTCTGATTGTTGTTCGCCGCCAAAGCGGTCGGCGCCGCCATAGCGAGCGCTCCAGTTGTCACGACGGCGAGAAGCGGCCCGCGCATCCATGCGCGTACTGAGCTGAAGGTCATACGAATTCTCCTTTTTTGTGGTGCCGAATTTCCCCAGCAGCGATCCGCAAACCCCTCGCCACCAAATCGTCCCTGCCCTAACGACTACCAAGGTCACCGGGGGGATTGCAACCCACAGTCATGGTGTTCGAGGGCTGTCAACGAGGTGCTGCCGGCGAAGATTCTTAAAGCCGATGCGGCGATGTGTTTACCATCGCGGGAGAGTTGAGTTTGGGAGGGGCGTGAATCGCAAAAGTACCCGGTGGCAAGAGCCCCATCGTTCGCTGGCGGCGTCCAACCAAAATTTTTTTGCTTAGGCAAAAAAATATTTCGCCTTTGGTTCGTGACGCCCGACTTATTAGGGCTCTTCGACTCTAAGCGCTCGGCTTCGACGTTCCACGAGCAGCGAGACTATCCCGAGCGCAATAACCGCATAGATGATTCCCCCGACCACGTCTGCCACGTAGTGCTCACCCAGGTACACCACCGTGACCCAGACCACGAGCGCCCAGATCGAAAGCACAACGCCCACCACTCTATTTCTCCGCCAGGCCGCGGCCGCCGCCAGCACTGGAAACCCCGCGTGCAAGGACGGGAATGCCGCATAGAGGTTGTAGTCGTGGTGCGAGTAAAGCCAGGTGAGCGCTGGCGGCAGTCCGGAACGAAGGACGGCGTCCTGCATGAGGTGCTGGACCGATTGCGGCTGGGCGAGCCAGGGCGGCGCCGTCGGCGCCACCACATAAGTAAGGAAGGCGAGGGCGCACAGCACGACCAGCGAGAGCCCGAACCTATGGAAATCGGCACGATTCCGGCGCCAGAGCCAGATGCCGACGATGATCGGCAAGAGGAAATGAGCTGAATACACCATGCTGCCGGCGTCGTCGATGAGGTCGGCATCGGCCAGCTTCCCGATGGTCGACTGCAGCACCAGGGTTGGCTCGTAGCCGCCGAACAGCGCTCTCTCGACCCCTGAAAGGTTGTGCGGCCGCACACCCAGCGTGGAGGCAACATCCCGCATCAGCTCGTACGCCATCAGGACCAGGACGAATGGCGCCCACCCCACCAGCAACGCGACTGCTCGGTTGCTCTGCGGTACGGCTACCGGGCTGTCCATCGGCCGCACCATCTCACCTGTCTGCGATCACCTCGCCTGGCTGATCCGTTCGGCCACGACCGCATTTTGCACGGCCGGGCGCCGTCGGCGTTGCGAGCCGCGAAGAGCGGACGTCACGCCGGCGATGGTGCACATCCCGACACATGCCAGCAGCGCGACGCGTATTCCGGTCACGAACGGCTGGGCCAGAAGGCCCGCGAAGAAGTGCGGATCGCTGACGCGGGCCGCGAGTGACGGTGGGAGGGAGGCAAGCGCCGAGGCTGGGATCAGGTGCGAGATCGGGTCGTAACCGAGCATCGCCGCGAAAATTGCCGCCCCCGGAGGAAGCGAGGCGATCCCGTGGGCAAGGGGAGCGGGCAGGCCTGCGCTGACGGCTCCCGCGTTCAAGGCCGGACCGAGGTTTTGCGAAAGGCTGGCGATGACGATGGTGAAGAAGATGGCCGTGCTCGCCGTCATGCCGGCGTTGAGGACCATCGACCGCATGCCGGCCGCGGCGCCTCTCTGTTCCGCGGGGACAGAGCTCATGATTTGCGATGTATTGGGGGCGCTGAAAAAGCCCATTCCCGCTCCCATCAGCGCGAGGTAGGCCGCAAACAACCACAGGTTGAAATCGGCCGGCAGCGTCATCATCAGCGCTGCTGCAAGGCCTGCGACCAGGATTCCACCGGTGGCCAGGACGCGCGAGCCATAGCGGTCGCTCAGCCAGCCCCCAATTGGGCCGCAGACGACGAATCCGAGCATGAGCGGCATGGTGTCGATGCCGGCTTGAAGTGGCGTATCTGCGTACGCGACCCCGTGCAGAGGCAGCCAGATTCCCTGCAGCCAGATGACGAACATGAACATCAAACCGCCGCGCGCGAGTGAGAAGAGAAACGCGGCGATGTTGCCGAAGAAGAAATCGCGGATGCGAAAGAGGCCCAGGTCGAACAGCGGGTGCCGGACGCGGGTCTCGACAACGCCGAAGGCAGCCAGCAGCACGACGCCAAGCGCGAGGGAGACGAGGACGGTGGGATTGGACCAGCCCATGGTCTGGTTCCCGTAAGGCGTCAGCGCCTCCGTCAGGCCGAACATCAATGCGAGCAGGCCTCCCGCGAATGTGACGTTGCCCAGCCAGTCGATCCTTGCCGTCTGCCGCTTGCCAATCTCGTGCAGCGCCAAGTAAGCCCAGGCCGAGCCGACGACCCCGACGGGCACGCTGATCAGGAAATCCAGCCGCCAGTTGATGGCGGCCAGGATGCCGCCCAGCACGACGCCGATGACGTTGCCGGCGATGAAGGCGATCTGGTTGATGCCAAGTGAAAAGCCTCGCTGGCCGGGCGGAAAGGCATCGGTGAGAAGCGCGATGCTGTTGGCGAAGAGACACGCCCCACCCAGGCCCTGCAGCATCCTGAAACCGATCAGCTCGACTGCGCCCAGGGTGCCGGTGGACGGGGTCAAGGCGCACAGAAGCGAGCCCACCGTGAAGACGACAAAGCCCATGTTGTAGATCCGCACCCTGCCGAAGATGTCGGCGATCCGTCCGAAGGTGACCAGCAGCACCGTGGTTACGGCCGAATAGCCCATGAGCATCCAGAGCAGAAGGTTTGACTGGCCCGGGCCCAAGGGATCGACGTGCAGGCCGGAGAAGATGGCGGGCAGGGAGATGAGGACGATGGTCTGATTGATCGCGGCCATCAACATCCCGATCGTCGTGTTGATCAGGACTATCCATTTGTACTCGAGCTTCACGCTTCGATCGCCACCAGGAGGAGCTCTTCCTCGACCTTCCTGACCGCCGAGTTGAACTCGCGCAGGGCGGACGCGATCCGTTCTCTGTCGGCAGGCTTCATCCGCTCGACGGCCACCCGGATGGCGGTTCCGTCGAGGAACGGGATCGCGCTCAGCAGCCGCCTGCCCTCGTCAGTCATGGTGGCGACGACTCTTCGCCGGTCGTCAGCATCGCGTTCTCTCTTTATCAGGCCGCGCTCCTCCAGCCGGTCGGCCAGCCTCGTCATGGACGGAGGCGCCAGCGCGAGCTCGGTGCCCAGCTGCCCGAGCGATTGCGGCTGCTTCGCCAGCCGGCGCATCACCCTCACCTGCACCAGGGTCAGCTCCGCCGCGTGCCAGATCTGGGTTTGCAGCGCCTCGCTCAGGGTGACCGAATCCAGGTAAGCGCGAAGGAGGGCGGCCTGCGAATCGTCGCGGTTAGTTGCCGTCACGACAATATTATACAAACTGTTAAACGCCGCGGCCCCAACAGGGTTGCTAAAGCTGTGGGCTTGGCCCTCGCGCGAGCCGGCCGCGCGGCAGCAGCCACAGCTCACGCTGCGGGTTCGACAGGAAATGGGCGCCGTGCTCCTCGACGACCGCCTCTTCTTCAAGGCCGACCATCCCATAACCCGGAACGTCGAGGCCCATCTCCACCGCGAACACGTTGCTTGGCTCGATCAACACGTTCGGCCCTTCCCCGTATCGCTCCCAGCGGGGCCCAAGCGTGCCGGCGCCGTCGTGAGCGACGCGGCCGACGTGGTGCCCGAAGGCGAAGCCAGGCTCGGGGTATCCAGCCTCGACGATGGTGCGTCTTGATTCGGCGTCCACCTCGTGACCGGCGCGGCCCGGCTTGAGGACCGCCATGCCGGCGTCGATCGCCGCACGCGTCGCAGCAAACGCTTTGCTCACCGGCTCGGGTGCTGCCACCTCGCCATCCCTCAGCCAGTACCAGGTGCGCTGGAGGTCGGAGGCAAAGCCGTCGCGCTCGATGCCGAGGTCGACGTGGATGACGTGTCCGGGGGCGAGCTTCTGATCCCCCGGCAGGGTGTGGCCGATTGCCACCGTGCGCGGCCCGAAATCCACGATCGGGTCGATGAGCTCTTCCCACGAGAAGCCGAAACCTGCCTCGCGAACCCAATCCTGGATCTGGCGCTGCATCTCTTTCTCGGTGATCCCTGGGCGGAGGTGCGCTTCAACCCGCTGGAAGATCTGCTCGGTGAATGCGATGGCGGAGTGGATGCCCTCGATCTCGTCAGGGAGCTTGCGGCGGCGAACCTCTCCCGCCAGCTCGCCTGCGGGGACCAGGCGCTCAGCGAACGCGGTGCCCGCGAGCAGCGACTCGAGCATCCGGTACATGCCGAACGTGATGCTGTCGGCCGTGTCGTCGCTTGCGCTCCACGTGACGCCGATCGTCTTGGGATTCCAGGCCTCGAGCACTGCCAGAAGGTCCTCGCGCGGGGTCGCGACGTAGCCTCTCACCGCTTCCCACAGCCCGGTGGCCTCGACCTGCGCGCTGTCACCCGTGCCGACGATCGCGGCGGTGCGCCCATCGCGGTTCAGCAGGAAGGCGCTCGGCCATGTGACCGAGGCGCCGACGAGATAGCCCAGCGGGTCTGACCTGAGGCCGGTCTCACGAGCGAACTGGACGATCCAGCAGTCCATGCCGTGCTTTTCCATGAGGCCGGCGGCCTGCCGCAGCTTGGCGCGAGTCAGCTCCATCGCGCCAAGTCTAAGTTCTTGCTGGACCCCGACCGGTTCGACATATTCTTCGGTGCTTGTCGATGGCGAGACTTCAGCCATGAATTTGACGCACGTCTCTCCGCCCGTATATGTTGAGGCGCCTCAATATGAGCAGCCCCAAACTTCCGGCCGGCCTCGCGAGCGACGCCTCGGGCCGCCTTTACGACCCCGCCGTCAGGGCGGCGCTCCGCCGCATGGGCGTCGGCAAGTCTCTCGAAGCCATCAGCGCCCTGCGACTTGCCGCCAAACGCGTACATGAGGCGACCGAGCACTGGACGGAACGCCATGGGCTCACCGAGAGCCGGCTCCAGATCCTGACCTACCTGTACTACGCGCCCGACCGGCGCATGACGCTCGGGCAGCTGGCGGAATCGCAAAACCTCGTCCCTCGAACGGTTACCGGGCTGATCGACAAGCTCGAGCGAGACGGGCTCGTCAGGCGCGTGCCAGACCCGTCAGACAGGCGCTCAGTCCGCGCCGAGCTGACGAAAGCCGGCGTGAGACGAATCGAAGACATGCGCAAAGACGCATCCGAATGGGAGGCCAAAGGGGCCGCGGCCCTCAAGCCTCGCCAGCTGGCGGAGCTCAGGCACCTGTGCCTGCTCATGGTCAATCACCTGGACATCCTCGAAGGGGGCAACTGACGCATGTACCTCGTGACCCGGATGGCGCTCAAGCTCGGATCGGTCGTGGTTCTCGCTGTCGTGGCGCTATTTGGGGCCGGGATATTCGCCGCCACGCAGGTGCAGCAGGACCTGCTGCCGAACATCTCGTTCCCCGCCTTCATCGTCGTCACGCCGTACCCCGGCGCCTCGCCCGACATCGTCGACCAGGGGGTGACGCTGCCCGTGGTCAGCGCGCTCCAGGGCGTGCCAGGCGTCAGCAGCGTGACCTCCACGTCGTCGGCGGGGGTGTCACTGGTGATCCTCCTGTTCAAGGACGGCGCCGACACGACGGCGGCGCGCCAGAACATCAGCACGCGGCTGGACGGAGTGAAAGGATCGCTCCCACAGTCGGCAATCGCGCCGACCCTCCAGGACTTTTCGACCAGCTCCTTGCCGATCCTCGAATATGCGGTTTCAGCGGACGAGTCGCTGGGCGATCTCGCAGGGCAGCTTCGCGCCGTGGCGATCCCCAAGCTGAAGGGCCTCGCGGGCGTGTCGAGCGTCGTCATCACCGGAGCCCCGACCGACGAAGTTGACGTGACCCTCGACCCCGTCAAGCTGGCTGCTCACGGAGTCACCGCAGGCCTGGTTGCGGCCGCGCTGCAGCAGGCGACCCTCGTCCAGTCGATCGGCTCGCTGCGCGAGGGGAACACTGTCATCCCGCTTCAGGTCTCGGGCTCGCTGACGAGCCTCGACCAGATCGGCAGGGTCTTCGTCAGCCCGCCGGCGGCGCCCGGAAGGCCACCTCTCCCGGCGGTAAGGGTCGACCAGCTCGGCTCAGTGCAGTTCGTGTCAGTGCCTGCCGACACGATCACTCGCACCAACGGGAAGCCCAGCATCGGGCTGCAGGTCCTCAAGGCGACGGACGGCAACACGGTCACGGTGGCGAACGAGGTCAAGTCCGCGCTGCCCGACCTGAGGAGCCGGCTGGGCAACAACGCCCAGTTCGCGAGCATCCAGGACCAGGCCGTCCCTATCAGCAGCGCGATCGCGGCGATCCTGCAGGAGGGTTTGCTTGGCGCCCTGTTCGCCATCGCCGTCATCTTCCTGTTCCTCAGGAGCGGCCGGGCGACCATCGTGGCCGCGGTCTCGATCCCGCTGTCGCTGCTGATCGCGCTGCTCGTCCTGTGGTGGCAGGGGATAACGCTGAACATACTCACGCTCGGCGGCATGATGGTGGCGATCGGCCGCGTCGTGGACGACGCGATCGTCGTCCTGGAGAACATCAGCCGGCACGTCGCCGAGGGCGAAAAACCGATAGTCGCGGCCTACACAGGCGCACGTGAGATCACCACGGCCGTGTTGTCATCGACGCTCGCGACCGTCGCCGTCTTTCTGCCGATCGTCTTCCTGACCGGGATCGCCGGCAGCTTCTTCCGGCCCTTTGCGTTGACTGTGGTGACCGCGATCGGCGCCTCGCTGGCGGTTGCCGTGACCGTGGTGCCGCTGCTGGCCTCGAGGCTCTTGAAGTCAGCGCCGGCGGAGAAGGTCGAGCGGCGCCTGCACTACAACTGGATGCAGCGCGTCTACGTCCCGACCATCCAGTGGGCGACCGGCCATCGCGTGATCACTCTCGTCGTCGCCGCCGCGATGTTCGCCGGCTCGATGGCCCTGCTTCCGTTCCTGCGGGTCAACCTTCTCGACCAGTCGGCGAGCCCCAACTTCCCGATCGCCATCACGATGCCGGAGAACTCGACGCTCGTGCAGACCGACGCCGAGACCCAGAAGGTGGAAGGCCTCATCCGCGGCCTCCCCGGAATCAGCGCTTTCCAGGCGACAGTCGGCGGAATCTCGGACCCGTTCGCCGCTCCCGGCACCGTGCCCGCCGACCCGACGCAGGCCTCCGTCACCGTGCTCGTGAACACGGGCGCCTACACGCAAGCGCTGTCGGCTGTCACCCAGGCGCTCAAGGGTTACAGCGGGCCCGCCCGGATCGACCTCGGCCAGGCTTCCAGCAGCGCCAACTCGAGCAGCAGCCAGATGCAGGTCGACGTGCACGCCCCCAGCCAGGACCTCCTGGCGCAGGGCAACGCGCTGGTGCTCACGGCACTGTCGAACGTGGCTGGACTCAGCCAGCTGAAGTCGAACCTGGTGGCTTCGAAGCCGCAGTACGAGCTGGTCCCAACCGACAAGCTCGGTCAGTCAGGACTGTCGCTCCAGCAGCTCGCATTCATCGTCGCCCAGCAGGTCAACGGCATCGTCGCCACCCAGGCCACGCTGCCTCAGGGGAGGGTGTCGGTTCGGGTACAGCTGCCGCCGGGAAGCGCCGACAACGCTGCGGCGCTCGCGAAGATGCCAATCCCGACCGCGCTCGGAGTGGTACCGCTGTCGACGCTGGTATCGCTCGTGCAGGTGGCGGGACCCCAGGCGGTCAGCCGCACCGACGGCGACCGAACCGCGTCGATCACCGGGACGATCACCAGCGACAACACGTCGAAGGTGCAGGCTGATGTCGCCAAGGCGCTTGCGGGGCTGTCGCTGCCGCCGGGTGTCTCTACCTCGACCGGTGGTGTTTTCGCTCAGCTCTCGTCGCTCCTGACCCAGTTCGAGGTGGCCATCCTTGCGGCGATCCTCCTGGTGTACCTGATCATGGTGGCGACGTTCCGGTCACTGGTCAAGCCGCTGGTGCTGCTGGTGTCAATTCCATTCGCCGCCAGTGGAGCGATCGTCGCGCTGGTTGCGACGCGGACGTCGCTTTCGCTGCCTGGCATGATCGGCCTGCTGATGCTGATCGGCATCGTGGTCACCAACGCGATCGTCCTGCTCGACCTGGTCGAGCAATATCGCGACCGCGGCCTCAGCTTGCATGACGCGCTCATCGAGGGCGGGCGCCACAGGTTGAGGCCCATCCTGATGACCGCGTTCGCCACGATGCTCGCGCTGGTGCCGCTGGCGGTCAGCGGAAGCAGCGGCGGTGCCTTCATCAGCGCCCCGCTCGCGATTGTGGTCATCGGCGGCCTCTTCACCAGCACGCTGCTGACGCTGATCCTGGTGCCCGTCCTCTACTCCATCGCCTCCCGTTTCGTCGGCGCCCGGTCGACGCGCGACCTCGACGCGCTGTTCGATGCGGCCCAAGACCGGCGGTTCAAGCCGATCGGCAGGCGTGGTTCGGCTGCGCCTCCGGCACCCGCCGTCGCGTCCGAGGGGACGCTTTATGCGGTCAAGGTCTTGCTCGAGCCCGAACCAGGCAAGCCCGGGGACCGTGCCGTGCTCGAGCGCCTCACCGCGGGCGGTCTTGCCGTTGCGCCGCTTGCAGGCACTGCCAAGGTGGCCGTTACAGTTCCAGGGTTGCACGCGGGCTCGGAGGCCGACGCCAAGAACCAGGCCATCGCCAGGGTCACAGCGATGGTGCCGAGCGAAGGCTATGTCATCTCGCAGCCGACAATCGAAGCTGAGAACGGGCACGTTCCGGCTGAGGCGGCAGAGGTCGCGGGCTGAGCGACGGCAGACAGCCCACATAAGTAGACACGCGCGCGACTACGTCCCGCGCGCCGGGACTTCGGATTTCCACGGTGGCTCGGCGCCCGCGCGCGTGCATGTGAGCGCAGCCACCGCGCATGCCTGTTGCAGCGCCTCCTGGAGCTCGCCGGGCTCGAGGGATAGATCGGGCTTGAGAGCTGCGTGGTCGTGCAGCCACGCCAGCAAGCCGGCGCCGAACGCATCGCCCGCGCCGATGGTATCGACGACTTCAACGTGCGGAGCTGCCACCCGAAGGTGCGAGCCGCGATGCGCGGCAAACGCGCCCTCGGCGCCAAGCGTCACGACCACCAGCCTCACTCCGCCGCCGAGGATGCGGTCCGCAGCGTCCTCCAGGCCAAGCCCGGGATAGAGCCACGCGAGATCCGCCTGGCTCGCCTTCACGATCGTGCTTCTGAAAATCGCCGCCGTCACGCGATCTCGATATTCGGATTCCGGAACGAGCCCGAGGCGGATGTTCGGATCGACCATCACGACCCGCCTGCCGTGTTCGCGGAGGACCAGGTCGACCAGGGTGGAAGCCATTGGCTCCAGCGCCAGGCCAAGGGTCCCGATGTGGAGAGCCTTGACCTGGGGCCCGAACCGTTCGGGAACCATCTCCGGCGTCAGGAGGGGCGCAGATGTTCCCTGGACCAGGAAGTGATACTCGGCGCTGCCGTTGCTGACGTCCGCCCGCGCGATCGTAGTGGGCTCGGAACCGATGGTTACGAGCTCCAGGCTGGCACCGTCAGACAAGAGCAGGCCGGCGAGCTGCTGTCCGAACGCGTCATCCGACAGGCGGCCCAAGAAGGCGGTTGGCACCCCCAGACGCGCGAGCGCCCGCGCCGTGTTGAACGGCCCCCCACCGGGGGCCGCCTGCGGAGCGCCACCCGCGCTCGAGATCATGTCGATGAGGGCCTCGCCGCAGACCACGATCACGATTTACCCTCTGGGAGGGCCAAAAGTCCCCTACGAAACAGGTCTCTCAGCCCGGGACATTTCGGGTGAAACCGACAGCCCGCGCGGTTATTTATCAGGAGTAACCACGCGGAGGTGATCGAAATGTGTCTGAACTGCGGATGCGGCGAGTATGACGAGCGTCACAAGCCTTCGGACATCACGATGGAAGACATCGCGAAGGCGGCGGAAGGCCAGGGCATGGACATGAAAGAGACGCTGGCCAACATGCAGGAATCGTTGCAGGGAGCCGCCAAGGCGACCCAGCGGTCGTCCTAGAGGCAGACCAGATCTCCAACGGAGAGGGCATCGGCCGCCCTCTCCGCCTGGTGGGCGTCCGGGAATCGATGGACGGACCCCATCGGGTATAGATTGCGGTCCGTGCGAAGAAGCCTTCCGGCCCTGGTCAAGGCGCTGGCCGCGCCCGATTCCCCGGCGCGTTTGTCGCCGCCGGTCCGAGGCACGTTCCGGATCGGAGCCGTGCAGGAGCGCTGGCACAAAGCGCCGGCCGAGCACGAGGCTGCCCTTCGCACCGGCATCGAGATGGCTGCGCGCGAAGGCGCGCGGCTGGTGTGCCTGCAAGAGCTCACGCTCTCGCCATACTTCGCGGTGCGCGCCGACGCGCAGGCCTATGCCCTGACGCGACTGGAAAATGTTCCCGACGGCCCCACCACGGATTTCGCGCGCCGCTCGGCGCGCGAGTTTGGCGTGCATGTCCAGGCGTCGCTGCACGAACGAGCGCCGGATGGAGGTCTCGGGTACAACACGGCAGTCGTCGTCGCACCCGATGGGAAGGTGGTGGCGAGGGTTCGCAAGGTCCACATCCCTGCGTCCGACGGCTACCACGAGGACTTCTATTTCCGGCCGAGCGACGATGCCGATCCCTATCCGGTGGTACAGGTGGGGCAGGCGCGGATCGGGGTCCCGACCTGCTGGGACCAGTGGTACCCAGAGCTGGCTCGTATCTACGGGCTGGCCGGCGCTGACGTGATCGTTTACCCCACAGCCATCGGGTCCGAGCCTGACGTGCCGAACTTCGACACGCGGCCCCTGTGGGAGAAGGTGATAGTCGCGAACGGGATCGCCAACGGGACCTTCATGGTCGCCGTCAATCGCGTCGGCGTGGAACCGCCACTGCGCTTCTACGGCTCGAGCTTCATCTCCGATCCATACGGCCGCGTGCTCGTCCGAGCGCCCCGCAAGCGGTCCGCCGTCCTGGTCGCGGATCTCGACCTGGATCAGCGGCGCGACTGGCTCGATCTCTTTCCATTTCTCACCACGCGACGGCCTGACATGTACGGTCGGCTGGCGCAGGGAGTGACTGCGCTCAAGCGCCGTTAGCCGCTAAGCACGCTCGCTAAGCGGAGACGATGGGGCGCCGGCCGTCTGCATTCCTTTTACCTTGAGGCCCTCGAGAATTCGGACGATCAGCCGGCCGACCTCCTCGCGGGCGAGTAAGGGATCGTCTGCGTCCGCAACATAGAAGCAGGCCTCGCTGATCGCTCCCGCAAGGAGCAGCGCGAGGGGGCGCAGTGGCTGGGGCTCGATCACCCCGCCATGCATCGCCTTGCGAAGCGCCCCTCGGATCCCGACCGCACCGTAGCGTGACTCCACGAGGTGGACGACATCCCAGCTCAAAACCGACCTGGCGTCGTGCAGTGCGATCCGTCGCACCGCAGGGTCGAGCTGCGCGTCGATCATGAGCTGACAGCCTTCAGTGACCGCCTTCCAGTGGTCGGGGTCCAGGAACACGCTGACCACGCGGTCGGACACCTCGTGCATCACCTGCTCGTAGACCTGCTGGAAGAGGCTCGATTTGCCGCCGAAGTGGTGGTAGACGGCGCCCTTGGTGACGCCGGCCCGGGCGGCCATCTCCTCGATCGAGGTTGCGGCGTACCCGTTCTCGCCGAACAGCTCCCGCGCCGCGGCCAGCAGCGCAAGCCGCGTGGCGTCGCCCTGGGCTTCCCTTTTGTCCTTGCCCAACTTACCTATTGACATCCATACCGAGGGTATGCATACTTCCGTACCAACGGTACGGATTGTTCCATACTTTGAGTTTCATACTCTAAGTATGGCATTGGTTTGAAGTTAGAAGGAGATAGATCGATGCCGAAGTTTGTAATCGAGCGTGAGCTGCCCGGCGCCGGCAACCTGTCCGCTGAGGAGCTCAGGAGCATCTCGCAGAAATCCAATCAGGTGATCGCCGACCTCGGGCCGGAGATCCGCTGGCTGGAGAGCTACGTCACCGAGGACAAGCTGTACTGCGTGTACGTGGCCCCGGATGCCGACATCATCTTCGAGCACGCCCGATGCGGCGGCTTCCCTGCCAACAAGGTGACTCGCGTCGCGAACGTCATCGACCCTTCTACCGGCGATGTCGCCGAGCGGGTGACCGCCTAAGCCGCCGGCCGAAAAGCCTGGGGAAGCGGCGCGCCTTTTGCGGCGCGCCGCTTTTTTGTTGCGAGCTGCTCCAGGGCGGCCTCCATGCGGACCTCGGCCGATTGATCGATTGCACAAATGCACATGGGCTTGTTAGCCTGACGGGGTCGCGAAGAGGGACCGCGGCAAAGTGGTGTTCATTCCTAAGGGGGAAATCTTGTCTATGACTCAGCTCCGAATCGGTTCGCGTATTCGCGCGGTGCTGACAGGCGCGGCCATGCTGCCCGTCGTGGCGGCAAGCATCGCGAGCTCGCCAATCGGCGTTTCGGCCAACACTACTCGCCTCATCTCCTCGTCCGGTACCGCGAGAATCGCCGCGGGAGGCTCGTCGTCCAGCACGTCCGGCGTCCAGAACCCCGAATTTCCGGGCGCAGTTGGAGGCGATGCCGCGGCCGCCGGTGACAAGAACGGCCCCAACCGCAGCCACACCTCCACCACCGGATCGGTCACCGGCATCGCGATCGGTGACGGGAATGGCACAGTGGCCGGGTCGAACCCCGAGCTGGCGACCAGCTTCGACGGGCTCAACCACTTCATCAACCGGTTCGGTGTCAGCGGCGGCAACCAGTTCAGCCTCGAGCCGCCAGACCAGGGCCTGTGCGCGAACAGCACCTACGTCCTCGAGACCATCAACGACGTGATGGCGGTGTACCGACCAGATGGCACGATCGCATCGGGACCCGAGGCGCTCAACGCCTTCTACAACTATCCCTTCGCCATCAACCGCAGCACCGGGGTGCGCGGGCCGTTCGCGACCGACCCCTCCTGCCTCTACGACACCGCCACCCAGCGGTGGTTCCACGTCATCCTGACGATCGACTCCTTGCCGAACGGCAGGTTCATCGGCACCAACCACCTCGACCTGGCGGTCTCCCAGACGAGCGACCCCACGGGTGCCTGGAACATCTACACGGTTCCAGTTCAGAACGACGGCACATGCTCCGGCACCTGGTACGACGGGTCGCCGAACAACGCGTGCCTTGGGGACTACCCGCACATCGGGGCTGACGCCAACGGCTTCTACATCACCACCAACTCGTACTCGTTCTTCGGCAACGACTTCTGGGGCGCCCAGATCTACGCGTTCTCGAAGCAGGCGCTTGCCGCAGGCAACACGACGGTGGCCGTGACCAGGATCGACACGCACGGCCTGGACGGCGGCAACTCGGGCTTCACGCTCGCTCCGGCGCAGGCGCCTCCCGGTGGCGCACAGGAGAGCAACGCAGGCGGCACCGAGTACTTCCTCAGCAGCAACGCCGCGGACGAGGCGCACGGCAACGGCGCCAGCATCGGTCCGCGCAGCTCGAACCAGATCCTGGTCTGGGCTCTCACCAACACCGCTTCGCTCGGCAGCAGCTCACCAGCGGTGACGCTGACCCACACGGCCCTCAGCGTCGGCACCTACGCATTCCCCTCGCCCTCGGCGCAGAAGTCGGGGTCGACTCCACTTCGCGACTGCCTCAACAACAAGGCATGCTCGACGGCGCTCAACGGCTCCCCTGACCCCTTCCAGGAGAAGGCATACAACCTCGACAGCAACGACACCCGCATGATGCAGACCACCTTCGCGGCGGGCAAGCTCTGGGGCTCGCTCGACACCTCATTGCCGCACGCAAGCTCCAAGAGCGCTGGCGTTGAGTGGTTCGTCGTCACGCCCACCATTGCGAGGCACGGCGCCCTGAGCGCCGCCGCCACCAACACCGGATTTCTCGGCCTTCCCGACGACAACCTGATCTACCCGGCCATCGGAGTCACGTCCGCCGGTCGCGGCGTGATGGCCTTCACGGTAACTGGCGGCGACCGCTTCCCCAGCGCGGGCTACGCGCTGATCAACGCCTCAGGCGTTGGCTCTGTCCACGTCGCCAGGGAAGGCGCGGGACCCGCTGACGGCTTCAGCGGCTACATCATCGAGAACCTGCCCAACCCGATTCGCCCGCGGTGGGGCGACTACGGCGCGGCCGCAGTCGTGGGCAGCCAGATCTGGATCGCGTCCGAGTACATCGGCCAGACCTGCACCCTCGCCCAGTTCGAGGCCACGAACTTCAGGTGCGGCAACACCCGCACCGCGCTCGCCAACTGGGATACCAGGATCAGTCTGATCAACCCGTAAGGCGACCCGGTTTTCGACTCGACAAGGGGCCGGCACCTCGCCGGCCCCTTCTTTTCTTTCGGGGGTCGGGTAACAGGCCGCGGTATCTTGGCCCGTATGAGCTCGGGAGTCGACCACGAATCGCGGTTGGAGATGATGGCGCCGCTCGCGCGCGCCTACGCCCGGTCGGTGCCGGAGCAGCCTGCCGATGCGGGGCTGTTCGGACCGCAGAGCCTGGTCTGGCGTGTCCACCGCGACCGGGCATTCCCGCTGGCGGGCATGCGCTCGCTCATGGTCCAGGCACTCCACCCCCTGGCGATGGCCGGAGTGGCCGAGCACAGCGACTGGCGCCGCGATCCTTTCGGCCGGCTCGCCGCGACCAGCGGTTACGTGCTGACCGTCACTTATGGGGATGCCGCCTCGGCCAACGCCGCAGCCGCTCGCGTCCGCGCGGTCCACGTGCACGTGCGCGGCGTCGATCCCGTGACCGGCCTCAAGTACAGCGCCGAGGATCCTGACCTGCTGCTGTGGGTTCACGCGGGCATGGTCGATTCGATAGTCCAGGTCGTGCAGCGCTACGGCCGAGGCCTCAGCGCCGAGGAGGCCGATCGCTACGTCGCCGAGATGGTGCCGTTTGCCGTGATCGTCGGCGTCCCTCCGGAGCTGGTTCCCACCAGCGTGCTGGAGTTGCGGACCTACATCGAATCGGTCGAGCTTCGGCAGGTCACGCCCGCAGCGCTCGATGCGATAGGAGTCGTCCTCGACCCGCCTGATCTGGCTCCCGATCTTCGCGAGCTCTGGCACGACCTCGGCCAGGTGGCCGTCGGCACCCTGCCGGACTGGGCGCGCGAGATGTACGGATTTGCCGCCCCGCCGCCCGAATCGATGGAGCGGGAATCGGTCCGGCAGCTGATCGGGGCCGTCGACCTGATGTTCGAGTCTCTGCCGGGCGTCCTCGAGGCCAGGGAGCGCATCGAGCTGCGCAGCCGAGGTTGAGCCGGCCGGCACCACGGGCTGCGATGCTGCAGTCCAGGCTTGGTCGCGCGGGCGCGCTGGGCCGCCTCGCGCTGCGCGTCGGCGGGCGCTACGTGGCGGGCTCGCCGCGCCTGATCTTCGCTTCCGTCGACCGGCGCACCGAGCTGCGTCACGACCTTGCGCTGCGAACCGCTGACGATGTCGCCGAAGAGCTGGGCTCGATGAAAGGCGTTCTGATGAAGCTCGGCCAGATGGCGAGCTACATCGACGACGACATGCCTCTGACATTTCGGGCTGCGATGTCGCGCCTGCAGCACAGGGCGCCACCGATGAGCGAGGCGCTGGCGTCCTCGGTGATCCGCGAGGAGCTGGGCGGCGAGCCCGAGACGATCTTCGCGCGCTGGGATCCGGTGCCATTCGCGGCCGCTTCGATCGGGCAGGTGCACCGCGCGATCACGAGGCAGGGACGCGCCGTGGCCGTCAAGGTGCAGTATCCGGGCATCGCGCGCAGCATGACCTCCGACCTGCGCAACGTGGGTCTCCTGCGGCGCATCGCATCGGCGGCCTTCCCCGGTCTGGACACGCGCGGGCTGGTCGATGAGCTGGGAGAGCGCTTGCAGGAAGAGGTCGACTACAGCCTCGAGGCGGGAAGCCAGCAGCAGTTCGCCGGCTATTTCAAGGGGCATCCTTTCATCCACGTCCCTGACGTGGTCATGGAGCTCAGCACGGCAAGGGTGCTCACGAGCGAGCTCGTGGCCGGTTCGAGCTTCGACGAGCTGCAGAGCTGGGACCAGCGCGAGCGCGACATGGCCGCCGAGACCATTTACAGGTTCGTCTTTCGCAGCCTGTACAGGCTGCACGCCTTCAACGGGGACCCTCATCCCGGCAACTATCTTTTCCACGGCCGTGGCCGGGTGAGCTTTCTCGATTTCGGCCTGACCAAGCGCTTCACGGACGAGGACCTTGCCCCGCTCATCGACGGCGTGCGTTTCATGGTCTTCGAAGGCGACGGAGAGAAGTTCCGAGTGGCGATGGAGCGAGCCGGGTTTCTGCAGGCAGGTGCGCCGGTATCGACGCAGGCGGTGGTCGATCGATTCGCTCAGTTCTACGTCACAGTGATGCGCGACGCTCCGATGACAATCACGCCTGCGTTTGCGTCAGCGATCGTGAAGCGGTTCTTCGACGCGCGGAGCCCGCTCGCGCCGTACAGCGATGTTCCGCGAACATACGCCATCCTGCAGCGCATCAACCTGGGGTTGTACGCCGTGCTCGGCAGCCTCAACGCCACCGCCAACTGGCGGCGCATCGCCGAGGAGCTCTGGCCGTTCGTCAACGGTCCCGCCTCGACGCCGATCGGTGAGGCTGAGGCGAAGTGGTACGAGCGCCGCGACAAATATCACGCACCGCTCGACCGGACTGCGTGACATCGCTGCTCTGCCGGGCGGTACCCTGTCTGGCGCGATGACCCTGACCAATCTTCGCGGTGCCCTGGCCGCGGCGTTCGCTGCCGCGCTCGTCGGCACCTCCGCATGCGGCGCATCGACCTCCGGCAATGGCGCCGCGTCGACACCGACGGCGGCCGGCACGCCCGCTTCCGTCTCGGGCAGCATCGCCGAGGACCTCACTTTCACGGGCCAGCTGGCGGGGCACATGAGCTCGGCGCAGCGGGGCGACACGTACGTATGCGCTGGTGGCGCCACACAATTCGTCGCCGGCCCGATCGTCGGCGACGTCGCGGGGCAACAGGTCACGCTGAACATCACCAAGATCACGTTCCACGGACCCGGAAGCTACCCCGGCGGTGGGGTCGGATTCGACGTCGGATCCAATCACTACTATCCGGCGATAGGCGCCTCGCCAACGGGCCTCGTCGTGAACTCCGATCTGCGGTCGGGCACGCTGGATCTCGACCTGGCCGCGAACAGCGACCCGAAGACGGTGGTCGGCCACGTGTCTGGCACGTGGCGCTGCCCGCCGGACGCGTACTGATCGGCCGGCTCGCAACCCAAGGGGTCGGCGCGGCCGGAGTTGAGGCCCGGCCGCACAGCCGTCTTTTGCTCGCGGCGTTTGGCGGCTAGACTGCAGCGGAGAAATCTCGATGTAGGCGGCCGGCCAGGTCCGGCGAAGGAAGGAAGATGAGCGGGAAGCAAACCATTCATAGGGTGATCGCCGCCGTTGGGGTCCTCGCGCTGGTGCTCGTCGCTTGCGGCGGCCGCACCACGGGCGGGACAACCACTGGAGGGCTGCAGCTTCAGGTCACGACCAAGCCAGGGACCAAGCCTGTCGACAAAGTCGTATGGGCTGTCTATCGAGACGTGAACTCGCTCGATCCCATCTACGCGTTCGACTATCCGGAGAACACCACCGACTCGCTCCTTTATGAGTCACTGCTGCGACAGGCCCCCGACGGCTCCATTGGCCCAGGACTCGCCACCATGACCAACCCCGACCCGCTGACCATCGTTTTGACCCTGAAGCCGGGTGTCAAGTTCTGGGACGGCAACCCGGTCACCGCCGACGACGTCGTCTACAGCCTCGACCGCAACACCGACGCCAAGCTGGCCGGCTTTTACCCGGCCGTGTTCACCCGTGTCCAGTCGATCACCGCGACCGGCGCGAACGAGGTGACGATCAAGATGAAGCAGGCCGACTACTGGTTCATCGGGGAGCTCGCGTCCATTCCGGCGATGATCGTTGAGAAGTCCTTTACGATCGCCCAAGGCAGCAACTACGGCACGCCCGCCGGCAAGATCATGGGCACTGGGGAATACAAGTTCCAATCCTTTACGCCAGGGGTGGCGGTGGTAATGGTTCGCAACGACAACTACTGGGATTCCAGTGCCAAGCCTCTGGTCAGGGAGATCGACATCAAGGGCGCACCCAACGACGCTTCGCTGACATCCGCGCTGGAGACGGGAGGCATCAATGGCGTGTACGCGCAGGGCCTCACGACCCTCGACCAGCTCAAAGCCAGCAAAGCGGTGACGATTACATACGGCCCAGGCTGGTACACGGACGCGTTCATCGTCAGCAATCTCAAAGGCCCGCTTGGCGATGTCCGGGTGCGCCAGGCGCTGTCGCTGGCGCTTGACCGTAAGGGTCTCATCGACGCCATCTACAAGGGAACTGCCGCCCTGCCACGCTGGATCTCGAACTCCGGCACCTTCGGCTATGGCAAGAGCGTGTTCCAGGCGGCGTACGACTCATCGCCTGACATGACCCAGGACATCACCAAGGCCAAGCAGCTCATCACCGACGCGGGCGCCGCCGGCAAGTCCATCACGATCGGCATGTCGAGCGAGCTGACGGGCATCTCGATCGAGGCCGCCGCATTGAAGGCGGCCGCCGAGGCGATCGGCATGAAGGCCACCCTTCACTCGGTCTCGGCTCAGAACTTCATCAACTTCTTCATCGACCCTAAAGCCAGGGTCGGGATCGACGGATTCTTCACCCTCAACTACGGGGACTACGCAGGTCCTGAGGCGCTCCTCGCGACTTTTCTCATCCCGGAGGGGTCGCAGAACTTCGATGGATGGGGCGTACAGGGCACGGACCCGAACGCGGCCGCCCACGCGCAGATTGCCGCGATGTTCGACGACGCGCGCGGCACCGCCGACCCGAACGCGCGGGCCCAAAAGGTGGCGGACGTCGAAAAGGCAATCGCCACCGACCTGACGTGGATCCCCGTCCTCCAGCCCTGGGTGCCGACCATAATGAGCGCCAACCTCTCAGGGGCCTACTCCTCGTTCGCCTACATGTTCTCGCCGTGGGCGGAAAAGCTGGGCGGGACCTAGGCTCAATCAACTCCACGCTGTAGAGGGCTGGGACGTGCGGCTGCGGTTCTTTGTTCGCCGGCTGGCGATGCTGATCGTCAGTCTGCTGGTGGCGAGCTTTGTCATCTTTGCCGCCATCTACCTGGCGCCCGGAAACCCGATCGCGGCGCTCTCCGGCGGCCGTTCGATTCCGCCGGAGAGCCTGAAGGTGCTCGAGGCTCGTTACCACCTGGACCAACCATTCCTCGTCCAGTACTGGTACTGGTTGACCAACGCGCTGCATGGCAACCTCGGGATCTCGATCACGCTTCGTGAGAACGTGTCGGACCTGATCGCCTCCAGGATCTCGACTACGGCGGGGCTGGTCCTTTTTTCGTCGATTCTGATCATCGCCATCGGCGTCGGCCTGGGGATCGCAGCGGGCCTCAGGCCAGGCCTGCTCGACACCAGCGCGCTGGTGATAACGGCGATCTCGGCGTCGCTCCCCGCGTTCGTCGCTGCCATCGTTCTGATCCTGGTTTTCGCCGTGCAATTGCAATGGTTTCCCTCCCTCGGCAACGGCGTTGGATTTTTCGACCAGATCAAGCACCTGACCCTGCCCGCGGTCGCCCTCGCCATCTCGTCTCTGGCGATCGTCGCCAGGGTGACGCGCGCAGCCATCCGTGAGGAGTCCAGGAAGGAGCACGTCCAGACCGCGGTCAGCCGCGGAATTCCGACGGCGCAATTGATCTTGCGCCACGTCCTGCGAAACGCGGCGATTCCGATCACCACGATCTCGGGCATCACGATTGCGTCCTTGATAGCAGTCGCGGCTGTGGTCGAGGTCGTGTTCGGCCTCGCAGGGCTGGGCGCCTACCTGGTGCAGTCAGCGCAATCCAAAGACCTGGCCGTCGTGCAGGGGATCTCGTTGCTGCTCGTCGGGGCATTCGTCGCGGTCAACGTCCTCGTCGACGTCCTATACGCGGTGCTCGACCCACGAGTTTCGCTCGGGAGCAGAGCCCAGTGAGCGTCGCCGCCGGAGTCGCCACCGTCGCCAGGCGTTCGGGGACGGGCAGGCACCGAAGGCAGAGCCCGGCGCTGATCGCCTCGGCGGCGGTGATCGTAGGCGCCGCGATCGTCGCCATCTTCGGTCCGCTGCTGGCGCCCTACAACCCGGACACACCCCAGCTTTCCCAGTATTTCGTCGGGCCCAGCCCCGAGCACCTCCTGGGATTCGACGCGTCGGGTCGCGATGTCTTTTCGCGCCTGCTGTATGGCGCGCGCACCTCCATGATCGGACCCCTCGCGGTTACGTTGATATGCATGACCCTCGGCTCCCTGCTGGCGGTGACCGCAGCTTGGCGGGGCGGCGCCTACGACGCTGTCATCGGGTCCGGCCTCGACATCGTCTTTGCCTTTCCCGGAATCCTCCTCGCCGTGCTCGCGGCGGCCGTTTTCGGAGCCGGCTTGGTGGCTCCGGTGCTCGCCTTGTCGGTCGCTTACACACCGTACGTCGCGCGCGTGCTTCGCGGCGCCGCGTTGCGTGAACGGGCCCAACCCTACGTCGCCGCGCTCGAGGTTCAGGGTGCGTCTTCGGTCGCCATCTGCCTGCGGCACCTGATCCCCAACATGCTCCACCTGATCGTGGCGCAGGCGACGACGCTGTTCGGCTACGCGATGGTCGATCTCGCGGCGATCTCGTACCTCGGGCTTGGAGTGCAACCGCCTGCGGCCGATTGGGGCGTCATGGTCTCCGAGAACCAGCAGGGCATCATCCAGGGATATTCGATACCGGCGCTGTCGGCCGGCCTGTGCATCGTCGTCGTCGTCGTCGCTTTCAACATCCTGGGCGAGCGCCTGTACGAGAGGGGAGAGGCTCGGCGATGATGACGGGCGGCGGTCTGCTGGAGCTCGATGGCGTCACCGTCAGCCTCCCCGTGCAGGGCGAGATGCGCCAGGTGCTCCAGGACGTTTCCTTTGCCATCCGTCCGGGCGAGGCGCTCGGCCTGGTCGGGGAGTCCGGCTCGGGCAAGTCGATGACGGCGCGCACCATTGACAAGCTCTTGCCCGATGGTGCCGCGGTGACCGGGCGTGTCAGCTTCGACGGCCGGGACGTCATGTCTCTGTCCGGCGCCGACCTAAAGCGCTTCCGAGGCGAGGTCGCGATGATCTTCCAGGACCCTCGAGCCCACACCAATCCCGTGCGCCGGATCGGCGATTTCATGACCGAGGCGCTACGAACGAATTCGGGGGTGGCGGAGCGGGAGGCATCGGAGCGCGCGGTGGCTCTTCTCAAGAGCGTCGGCATCGAGGATGGCGAGCGCCGGCTGCGCCAGTACCCGCATGAGCTGTCGGGCGGTCTGCTGCAGCGTGTGATGATCGCGACGGCGCTGCTCACGCAACCTCGACTTCTGCTTGCGGACGAGCCGACCACCGCGCTCGATGTCACAACCCAGGCCGAGGTGCTCGCAATCCTCGATGGCCTGCGTTCCAGGCTGCACCTCGCCATGCTGTTCATCACTCACAACCTCGAGCTCGCCGCCGCGATCTGCGATCGAACGGTGGTGATGTATGCGGGGCAGGTGGTCGAGGTCCGCGAATCGAACAGGCTCCACGACCAGCCGCTGCATCCTTACACGGCCGCCCTCGCCGCCGCGCGACCCAGCATCGACGCCACGGCGCACCGTCTCACAGCAATTCCGGGCCGGCCGCTTTCCGCATTTGAGGCGCCCCCGGACGCGTGCGCATTCACTGCCCGATGCCCTCACGCGGCGGACGTGTGCCGCGCGAGGCGGCCGGCGCTGGAGGAGCTCGACGGCGGATTGACCCGTTGCGCGCGCGCATCGGAACTGTTCGGCAAGCTGAAGGTTCCGCTCAATGTCTGAGCCGGTCCTGCAGGTCGACAACCTGCGCAAGGAATACGGGCCGCTGGTTGCGGTCGATGGCGTCGGCTTCACGGTGCCCGAAGGCGGATCCCTCGCCATCGTCGGCGAATCGGGCTCGGGCAAGACCACCGTCGCGCGGCTCATCGTCGGCCTCGAGCGCGCAACCGCCGGAACGATTCGGGCCTGCGGCCGGGACCGGTCGACCCCCGCCCGCTCCACGCCGGAGCGCCGCCTTCGAGGTAGGGAGGTCCAGATCGTCTTTCAGGATCCGTATACCAGCCTCGACCCGCGGCAGACGATGGAGGACGCAATCGATGAGGTATTGCGCCTGCATCGAGGATGGCCCGCAGATAAAAGGAAGCAGAGGGTTCGCGAGCTCTCCGATCTCGTCGGCATGGATAGCCGGCAGACCAAGGCGCTGCCGCGGGCGCTTTCGGGCGGCCAGCGCCAGCGGGTAGCGATCGCACGCGCGCTGGCTGCCGAACCGCGGGTCCTGATCCTCGATGAGTCTGTAGCCGCGCTGGATGTCTCGATCCAGGCCCAGGTGCTCAATCTTCTGGCTGACATTCGAGACGAGACCTCGATCTCGTTCGTCCTGATCAGCCACGACTTGGCCGTGGTGCGCCAGCTGACCGAGCAGATAGTCGTCATGTGGCGCGGCCACGTCGTCGAGCGCGGCGAGACGGCAGACGTCCTGGACCACCCGCAGGACGACTACACGAAGCTCCTCCGGTCCAGTGTGCCCAGGCCCGGGTGGAAGCCAAAGCAGCGAATAACTCTGGCAGCCGGATGAAAGGGGAAGTGAAATGAGCGACCTGCATTACATGTCGGCGACCGAAGCAGTGAAGCAGTTCAAGGCCCGCAAGCTTTCGCCGGTCGAGCTGGCCAAGGCGGTAATCGATCGCGCGACCAAGGTGGAACCCTCCATCAATGCGTTCGCGCAGACCTTCTTCGACGAAGCGCTGGCCCAGGCCAGAGCGGCTGAGGCACGGTACGCCGGAAACGGGAAGCCGGCGCGCGCGCTGGAAGGCCTCCTCATCGCCGTCAAGGAGGAGGCGCCGATCACAGGGCACAAGAACACGCTTGGCTCACTCGCCTTGCGTGACATGGTGGCGGACCACACTGCCGTCTTCGTCCAGCGGATCCTCGACGCCGGCGCGATCGTGCATGCGCGGACGACGACGCCCGAGTTCGCATGCGCGCCGGTCACGTGGTCGAAGCTCTGGGGCGTCACGCGCAACCCATGGAACCTCGCGTTTTCGCCGGGCGGTTCGAGCGGTGGCTCGGGCGCTTCTCTCGCCGCAGGCTCGACCACCCTCGCCACCGGGTCGGATATCGGCGGCTCGATCAGGATCCCAGCCTCTTTCTGCGGCGTCGTCGGTTTCAAGCCGCCCTATGGCCGTGTGCCTGAGACCGAGATCTTCAATCTCGACCACTACTGCCACGAGGGTCCTCTCGCGCGCACGGTTTCCGATGTCGCGCTTCTGGAGAACGTCATTGCCGGGCCGGATCCCAGCGATGTGGTGTCGTTGCGGCCCAAGCTCGTCATCCCCGACCACCTCGAATCGATCAAAGGGCTGCGGCTGGCACTGTCGTTGAACTTGAACTGTTACGACGTGGACCAGGACGTGATCGCCAACACGCACGCTGCGGCCGACCGATTGCGGGAGGCGGGCGCCATCGTTGAGGAGGTATCGCTCCCTTGGGACCTGGCCTCGATCAACCGGGCGGCTCGCATCCATTTCGGGATGATCTTCGGGCCTTCGATCAAGGAGCTCTACGAAAAGCACGGGGACCAGTTCACGTCATACGCGCAGCGCTTCGTCGAGGAGGCCAACGAGATATCAAAAGACGATTTCGTGAAGGGCCTTGAGCTCGAGGGGCGAATCTACCAGCCGCTGGGCGAGATCCTTGACCGGTTCGATGCGCTGATCTGCCCGACGTTCGCCGTGCCTGCCCTACCCGCCGAGTGGGACTCGCCCGACGTGCTCGATACGCTGATGACAGTACCGTTCAACATCGCGAGCCGCTGCCCGGTGATCAGCGTTCCGTCTGGGCGATCTCGAGATGGAGTGCCAACAGGCCTGTCGGTCGTCGGCAAGACGTACGACGATGTCACTGCTTTCAGGGTGGCATTCGCGCACGAGCAGCGATTCCCTTCGTACGACGCCGCTCAGCGGCGCCCGGACCTGCGATCGCACGCTCTCACCAGTGACTGAGCTCTGGGAGCTCGACGCGATGGGCCAGGCCGAGCTGGTCCATCGCAAAGAGGCAACGGCGCTGGAGCTGGCTGAGGCCGCGATTGCGCGCATCGAATCGCAGAACCCGCGACTGAACTGCCTCGCCACCCCGATGTTCGACGAGGCACGCAAGGTGGCGGCCGGAAAGCTACCGCAAGGACCCCTTTCCGGCGCGCCGTACATGATCAAAGACCTCGGCCAGCCATGCGCCGGCGTCCGGCAGACCGATGGCTCGAAGGCGCTGGCCGGCTACATCGCCGACCACGACGGAGGGCTGGTGACGCAGCTGCGCAACGCCGGCCTGGTGATCGTCGGGCGGGCCACCGCCCCGGAGTTTGGGAACCACTCGACGACGGAAGCGGAGGTGTTCGGTCCTACGCGCAATCCCTGGGACATCGAGCGGACGGCCGGGGGCTCGAGCGGCGGCTCCGCGTCAGCGGTCGCGGCGCGGATGGTGCCGGCGGCCAGCGCAAGCGACGGAGCGGGCTCGATCCGGATACCGGCGTCGTGCTGCGGCCTGTTCGGTCTCAAACCCACGCGTGGCCGCATCTCGTTCGGGCCGGATGCGGGCGAGGTCCTATCGGGCCTTGCGGTGGAGCATGCGGTCACCCGAAGCGTGCGTGACAGCGCGGCCCTTCTCGATGCCACCTCGGGGCCGGTCGCGGGAGATCCGTACTGGCCGGCACCGCCGGTCGAATCGTTCCTGACACAGGTGGCGCGCGACCCGGACCCGATGCGCATCGCGTGGAGCGCACGAGCCCCGCTGGGCATGCCGGTCCACGACGATTGCCGCCGCGCAGTCGAGGCGGCCGCCAAACACCTCGAGGAGCTGGGGCATCACGTCGTCGAGGACGATCCGCGCTACGACGAGGAGGTCCTCCTGGACCCGATGGTCACCATCTGGTCCGTCGGCAATGCCACCGACCACGACATAGTCCAGGCGCGGATCGGCCGCCCGCCACACCGCGACGAGCTGGAGATCACCACGTGGGAGCTCGTCGAGCGGGGCCGCAAGGTCACCGCGGTCCAGCTCGTCAGGGCAGTCGACCTCATCCACGCCGCAACGCGCGCAATGGCTCCGTTCTTTGCCACGTACGACATGTGGCTGACGCCGACGCTGGCCCAGCCGCCTCTGCCGCTTGGCGTGCTGAACCAGTCCTACGGCGGCGCGGACGAATGGTGGAGGTTCGATCTCTCGTTCAATCCATGGAACTCGGTCGCCAACCTCACGGGTAACCCGGCGATGTCAGTGCCCCTTGCGTCAAGTGGCACCGGCCTCCCGATTGGGCTTCTCTTCACCGGCCGTTACGCAGACGAATCCGCCCTGTTCCGGCTGGCGGGCCAGCTCGAGCGGTCGCACGCATGGGCGGCTCGGGTCGCGCCATAACCGGCCACGCCCAGGCGTCAGACGTGGCCGCCGCCGTCGCCGCGGTGTGGTCGGTGGACGTGCCCTAATACGGGGTGTGGGCGACGGGTCCGTTGACCGGCCAGGCTCCTGCGTCCAGCGCTTCCTCGTCGATGTAGCACCAGCCCCAGTCCTCGCCTGGCTCGAACGACCGGATGATCGGATGCGCCTGACGCCGGAAGTGGGCGGTGGCGTGCTTGTTCTTCGAGCTGTCGCAGCAGCCGACGTGCCCACATGTCATGCAGAGCCGCAGGTGGATCCAGGAATCGCCGATTCGCATGCAGTCTTCGCACCCGTCAGCGCTGGGGGTGACCTCGTTGATCTCGGCCACATGCATGCAGTCAGGCACCGTCCACATCAGCCTACGACGCTCGGCGCTGCCCAACGTGAGCGAGAATCCTGACCATCGACAAAAAGCAGCTCGTCGTGGCGGGGAGCCGTGAGTGGCGGGCGTGGCTCGAGAAGAATCACGCCGGCTCGAATGGGATATTCCTGGTGCTGGCCAAGAAGGGCACCACCAAACCGACAAGCCTGACTTACGCCGAGGCGCTGGAGGAGGCGCTCTGCTTTGGCTGGATCGACGGCCAGGCTCGCAGCCGCGACGAGGGAACCTTCATGCAGGGCTTCACTCCCCGCCGCAACAGAAGCCCGTGGTCCAGGCGTAACACCGGCATCGCCGAGCGGTTGGTGGTCGAGGGCCGGATGCACGCATCGGGGATCGCCGAGATGGAGCGGGCCAGGGCGGATGGCAGGTGGGAAGCGGCATATGCGGGTCCGGCCACCATCGAGGTGCCGGCCGAGCTGGCCGCTGCGCTTGCCGCCAGCCCGAAGGCGAAATCGATGTTCGACGCGTTGAACAGCCAGAACCGCTACGCAATCCTGTACCGGATTGCGACCGCCAAGAGGGCCGAAACCCAGACCAGGAGGACCAGGCAATTTGTCGAGATGCTCGAGCGCGGTGAGACCATCTACCCGCAAAAGCGTGGGCTTGAAGAAGTCGCCGTCAGCCCGCGTCGTGGAAAAAGATGAAGGGCGTCTGGTAGCTCAGGGTGGCCACGGCGAGC
>DATARC010000029.1:0-3066 GCA_036264335.1 Candidatus Dormiibacterota bacterium | reverse complement strand
CAATCCCGGGCCGTACACAGGGCCGGGCACCAACACCTGGATCGTGGGCGCAGGGCCCGTCGTGGTCGTCATCGACCCCGGCCCGGACGACGAAAAGCATCTGTCGGCGATCGACAACAGGTTGGCGGGCGCAACTGTCGGGGTGGTGCTGGTCACGCATTCCCATCCGGACCATCTCCCGCTGGCCGAGCGATTGGCCGCGGCGCATTCAGCATCGGTTCGAAGGTATCCCGAGCTTGGGGACGGCGACGTCGTGAGGGTGGGGACGCTCAACCTCATCGCGCTCCACACGCCTGGACACAGCAGCGACCACCTCTCGTTCTGGCTGGCCGAGGACCGCGTCGTGTTCACCGGCGACCTGGTGCTGGGCAAGGGAAGCTCGATGGTCACCTACCCGGAGGGAGACGTGGCGGCCTACATACGCTCGCTCGACAGGCTCATCGCGCTCGAGCCACGGATCCTGTTCCCCGGTCATTTGGACCCCGTGACGGACGCGATGGGAAAGCTCAGGGAGTACCGGGCTCATCGCTTGGAGCGTGAGGCGCAGGTGCTCGCCGAGGTGGGCCGAGGCCCGGGCACCGCTCGTGACCTGACCCGACGTGTTTACGGGCCGGAGGTGGGGGGCGAGCTGCTCGCTGCCGCCGAGATGACGATGCGCGCCCATCTCCAGAAGCTGGTGGACGAGGGGAAAGTGAGGAGCAACGTGGTCGGTGGCGAGGAGTCCTATGCCGCCTCGGTATCGTGAGCGCCGTGAGTGATCTCAAGCCCGCGATTCTTTCGCTGTCTGCTTCCGAGCTCGAGGCATGGCTGGCGGCGAACCACGCTCCTGCTTATCGCCGTAAGCAGATCTGGGGTTGGCTCGCTCGCGGCGCCTCGTTCGACGAGATGCGCGACATTCCAAAAGCCCTGCGCGCCGACATGGATCGCGATTTCCGAAGCACTTCGCTGCGCACCGTCACGAGCAGCAAGGCCGATGGTGCTCTCACCTCGAAGACGCTCTACGAGCTGGACGGTGGGCACTCGGTCGAGGCTGTTGTCATGCGGTATTCGGACCGCTCGACGCTGTGCATCTCGTCGCAGGCCGGCTGCCCCATCGGCTGTCCGTTCTGCGCGACGGGCAAGTTTCCATTCGGCCGCAACCTCAAGGCCTACGAGATCGTCGAGCAGGCGACCGACGCTGCGAGGCTGCTGGCAGCTGAAGGCAGACGCCTCTCTCACGTGGTTTTCATGGGCATGGGCGAGCCGATGGCCAACTATCAATCAGTGGTGGAGTCGGTGCGGCGGATAGTGGACCCCGACCTCCTCGGCATCAGCCCGCGGAGGATCGTGGTATCGACCAGCGGCCTCATACCGCGCATTGAGCAGCTGGCGACCGAAAAGCTGCCCGTGACGCTGGCCATCTCCCTGCACGCTGCGCGCAACGAGCTGCGTGACGTCCTCGTGCCCATCAATCGCAAATATCCGCTGGACCTTCTGATCAAAGCAGCAGACGGCTACGCAGCGACCACCGGCCGCCGTGTGAGCTATGAGTGGGTGATGCTTGCGGGCGTCAACGACACGGAGCGCGACGCCAAAGAGCTGGGCCGGCTGCTGCGGCGCAAGCTCGCGCACGTGAACCTGATCCCCTTCAATCCGGTCGAGGACACCCCTTACCGAGCTCCCGATCGCGCTTCCATCAAACGTTTCAAGGAATGGGTCGAGGGCCAAGGCCTCAACGTGACAGTCCGCGACACTCGCGGACGCGAAGCGGACGCGGCGTGCGGGCAGCTGCACGAGCGGGTGATGCGCGAGCGCGCGACCGCGCCCAAAGTCGTGGCTCGGGAACCGTCGGTGGTCGGGTCATAAGCGGCTCTCTCTACGCCGGCACGTCCGGTTTCAGCTACGCGAGCTGGAAGGGCGTGTTCTACCCCGCGAACCTCCCGGGCAGCCGCATGCTCGAGTACTACTCGGAGCGGCTGAACGGTGTTGAGCTGAACGGAAGCTTCTATCGCACGCCGCCCGAGTCGACGCTGTCCGCCTGGGCGGCCGGCACACGCCCTGAGTTCCGCTTCTGCATGAAGGCCCATCGAGGCCTCACCTACTCGGCGGACACGTTCGATCGAGTCGGGCTCGCAGCGATCATCGGAGAACGGCTCGCGCCCCTTGGCGACCGCCTGGGCCCTGTGCTGCTGCAGTTTCCGCCCGCGCGACAGCGCAACGTTTCGCTCCTTGACGGTCTTCTGTCCGCAATCGGCCGCAGCACGGCGGCGGAGTTTCGCCACGACTCGTGGTTCGACGAAGAGACCTACGTGGTGCTTCGCAAACATGGGGCGGCACTGGTCGTCACCGATGAAGAGAAATGGCCGCGCGCGCCGATCGCTACGCTAGGGCCGGTTGCGTACTTCCGGCTTCGCCGCGGCTACGACTCTGCCTCGTTGAGGCCCTGGCTTGGCGATGTCAAGGCAGCCATCGCGTCGCACGAGCAGGTGCACGTTTACTTCAAGCACGACCCTGAGGCGCCTGCCCTCGCCGAGCAGCTGCTGCATTCAGCCGGGTAGATCCTCAGGCGGCACGGGTGGCTCTGGTGGGTGCCTTCGTCGTGGGGCGCGTGGAGGGCCATCGGTGCCCGGCTTCCTCGGCGCGCGCGGACGTCGAGGTGCGACCACGGCACCCAGATCACTCGACGCCGCCGGTCTGGACTCCGGAATGATCGCTGGGGCGGCCTCGGGTTCAGGGACGGCAGCAGGCGGCGGCTCCACGACTGGCTCGGGAACCAGCTCGTCCCTAACCGTGCCCGTCTGCCGCCGCATGAGAATCGGGATCCCGACCACAGCGATGGCGAACATCAGCGCCGACGCAAGCTGAGCCTGGCGAAGGCCGGCGAACACCGCGGGATCAGTGCGCAGGTAGCTGAGGAAGAACCGGCCAAGGCCGTACAACCCGAGATAGATCAAGCCCAGGACGCCGGCCGGCAGCCAGGCTTTCAAGCGCTGGTGGAAAGGCAGCAGCAATCCGAGCAGCACCAGCGTCAGGATCATCTCGTACGCCACCTCGGGGTGGACGACCAGGCCAGGCTGGCCGAGCGTG
>DATARC010000006.1:0-6769 GCA_036264335.1 Candidatus Dormiibacterota bacterium | reverse complement strand
GTGCGGGCCGAATGGTCGGGGGACGTGATCGAGACCCTGCGGCTGTTCGACCCCGAGAACCAGCGTTCCGTGATGGCGGTCCCGAGCGCCTCGATACGCGCCGGCCGCGAACTGCTGCTGGGTGCGCGGCGCGGTTCGGCTGCGGTCACCCGCCTGCTTGGCGCGGTCTCGCTCGACAACCTGCGCGAGGACGTGCGTGGCGAGTGGGAGGACGAGCTGGTGCGCCTGGGGTCGGGCGCTGCGTTCCCGGGAATCGAGTTTTACGCCGCGTACATCGATCCGACACGCGCCTCGCTGTTCGATCACCTGCCGGCCGGCATGGTGGTGCTCGACTTCGAGGCCGACCGGCAGCGCGCCGACGCGCGGTCGTTGACCGATGAGACCGAGATGCTGGCGGCGGCTGAGGCCGGCGGGGGCGAGCTGCCTCGCGGATTCACGCTGCCGATGGTGCCCGCCGAGGATCTCGAACCGAGGCCCAGCTGGCGTCGGCTCCAGGTGACCGCGGGCGAGGCAGACGGTGCGATCGACCTCGGATGGGTGGCGGGCGAGCCGTTCGTCGGACGGCCGCGCGCGCTGGCGGAAGCAGTCGCCCTTGCCGAATCCGCCACGGTGGTCATGGCGAGCGAGCAGGCCGAGCGCCTGACGGCGCTGCTTGACGAAAGCAAGGTGAAGGCGCGACCGGCCGACATCGACCTCGACGTCGACGTCGAGCTGAAGCCGTCGTTCTTGCGGGCAGACGTCGACATCACGGCTGGAAGCGCTCAACCGGCGATCGGGTTCCATCTCTCCACCGATGCCGAGCTGTTCGGGCGGCTGAGGCGGCCGGGCGGGCGCGCGCACCGGCAAGCCGCCACCCGAGCCCAGGACCTGACGCGGGAGTTCACGCTCGACTTCTCTCCCGAAGAGCTGGTGGTGCACGTCGACCACGGCATCGCCCGCTTCAAGGGCATGCGCCTCATAGAAACCGACGGCGCGCATCGCGAGTACCTCGAGCTCGAATACGCGGAGGGCGACCGGCTCTTCGTGCCCGTCGAGAACCTCGACCGCGTGCAGAAATATCTCGGTGGGGAGGGCCAGCCCACGCTCCACCGCCTGGGGACGGGCGACTGGACGCGGGCCAGGGGTCGCGCGAAGAAGGTCGTCCAGGACGTGGCCGAGGACCTGCTCCGGATCTATTCGCTGCGCGAGGCCAGGCCCGGCATCGCATTCGCGCCGGACACCGCGTGGCAACAGGAGCTCGAGGCCTCCTTTCCTTATGAGGAGACCCCGGACCAGGTCGCGGCGCTGGCGGAGATCAAGGCCGACATGGAGTCGGACAAGCCGATGGACCGGCTGCTGTGCGGCGATGTCGGCTTCGGCAAGACCGAGCTCGCCCTCCGCGCAGCCTTCAAGGCTGCGATGAGCGGCAAGCAGGTGGCCCTGCTGGCACCGACCACCGTCCTGGCGCAGCAGCACTTCCACGTATTTCGGGAGCGGCTCAGCAAGTTCCCTGTCTCGGTCGAGATGCTGTCGCGGTTTGTCGACGACGAGACGCAGGCGCAAACCATCGAAGGCTTGAAGGCGGGGCAGGTCGACATCGTCGTGGGCACCCATCGATTGCTCCAGCGCGACGTGCGTTTCAAGCGACTCGGCCTGCTGATCGTCGACGAGGAGCACCGGTTTGGCGTGATGCAGAAGGAGCGCTTGAAGAAGCTGCGCACGCAGCTTGACGTGCTGTCCCTTTCCGCGACCCCGATCCCGCGAACGCTGCACATGGCCGTCGGAGGGATCCGCGACATGAGCGTGATCCAGACGCCGCCCGAGGAGCGTCAGCCGATCAAGACGTACGTCACCGCCGATGAAGACGGTCTCATCAAGGAGGCGATCACCCGCGAGCTCCAACGAGGGGGCCAGGTGTACTTCGTCCACAACCGCGTTCGCACGATCGAGAAGGCAGCGGACCGCGTGCGCGAGCTGGTGCCCAATGCGCGGGTGACCGTCGGCCACGGACAGATGCAGGAGGATCAGCTGGCGGAGGTGATGGTCGCTTTCGAGTCGGCCAAGTTCGACGTGCTGGTCTGCACCACGATCATCGAATCCGGCCTGGACATTCCGAACGTCAACACGATCATCATCGAGCGGTCGGACAGATTCGGGCTCGCCCAGCTGTATCAGCTGCGCGGACGGGTCGGGCGTTCGGGCCGGCGCGCGTACGCATATTTCCTGTACGACCCCCGGCGCTCGCTGACCGAACGAGCTGACAAGCGCCTCGATGTCATGTCCGGCCTGCATGAGCTGGGGCAGGGTTTCAAGATCGCGCTCCGCGACCTCGAGATCAGAGGGGCAGGGAACCTGCTGGGCACCGAGCAGCACGGTGCGATCGCCGCGGTCGGCTTCGAGATGTATCTCCAGATGCTGCAGAGCGCCGTGACGAAGATGCGATCGGGATCGGAGGAGACTGCTGTGGGCGACGTGCTGTCGACGATGGAGATGAACCTTGATCTGCCGCTCGACCACTTCATCCCACGTTCTTACATTCGTGACGAGAAGCTCCGGCTGGGCGCCTACCGCCAGCTCGCAGGCACTGAAGACGAAGAAGAGCTGGAAGCGGTGCTTCGGTCGCTCGAAGATCGCTATGGCGCTGGGCCGGCGCAGCTCAGCAACCTGGCCTATTCGCTAAGAATCAAATTGAAAGGGCAGCGCCTTGGACTCCGGGGAGTCGTTGCGGAAGGCCATGACATCGTCATTCGAGTCGATCCCCAGCGTTACCTGGACATCGATGAGCTGACGCGCCGAATGGCCGGCCGCATTGCCGTCGCGCCGAACCGGTTGAAGCTGCGCCGCCAGGGCGAGGGGTGGCAGCGTGACCTCGTCGCCTTGCTCGACGAGATGGCGGCTCTTTATGAGTCGGGAAGGGCCGCCGTCACTGTGCCGGGGCGCTGAGGTTCCATGCCAGAATCACGACCGATGCCCGACGCAGAGGAGCGCGAGTTCTCGCCTGGAGTCAATGCGATCTTCGAGGTCGTAGCACGGCTACGAGCGCCGGATGGCTGCCCCTGGGACCGCGAGCAAACTCATGAATCGCTCCGGCCGTACCTGCTGGAGGAGACCTACGAGCTTCTCGAGGCCATCGACTCGGGAGACGACGCCAAGATAAAGGAGGAGCTCGGCGACCTTCTCCTGCAGGTGGCGATGCATGCGGAGATCGCCGCGAGCGAATCGCGCTTCGATGCCGCCGAGGTGTCGGAGGCGGTCGCCGCCAAGATGGTGGCTCGCCACCCTCACGTCTTCGGGTCGACCAGGGTCGCGAGCGCGGACGACGTGCTTCGCAACTGGGAGCACCAGAAGGTGGACGAAGCTCGCAAGGCTGGGCGCGAAGACGAATCGGTGGTCGATCGGGTGCCGACCACGCTGCCGGCATTGGCCTGGACCCTGGGTCTGCAGAAACGCGCGGCGCGCGTGGGGTTCGATTTCGCTTCTCCGATCGACACCGCGGAGGCGGTCGCGGAAGAGGCTCGCGAGCTGTCAAGCGCCGCCGACACGCGCCAGACGTTCGACGAGATGGGCGACCTGTTGTTTGCCGTCGTTTCGCTTGCCCGCCGCCTCAAGGTCAACCCCGAAGACGCTTTGCGGGTCGCAGGTCAGCGATTCCGCGACCGCTTCGCGCAGACCGAGGCCGGCCTTCGCCGGGATGGAGTGAAGTTCAGCGACCTGGACAGCGACGAGCAGTCAAGGCGCTGGGACGAAACGCGCTAGGACGGCCGCCAAACCGGGGGGCGTTTGTTATAGTCGGCACTCGTCTACGCGGATTTACACCAACGACGCAGCATGAGACACAGCAAAGCAACAGTTGCCGCGGGCAGCGTCCGCACAAGCGGGCATGGAGTGCGTCGCACCATCATCGTTGCGGTGGTTGCAGTGGTCGCACTATGGACCGCCTACGCATTTGCGCAGGAGGCCTATATCGGCCACAAGCTGAGCCAGCAGGTGGCCGATCTGCACAGCCAGAACGCGCGTCTCGCGGCGGAGAACAAGGGCTATCACAAGGACGTCCAGTCGCTGACCTCAGGCGCCGCCAACGAGGAGGAGGCCAGGCAGAACGGATTTGCCCGCCACGGCGAGAAGGTCTACCTGATCACCGACCCGCCGTCGCCCACGCCGGCCGCGCCCGTCGCGACTCCGGCACCCTGACCGACCCGATCCGGAGGTCAACAGGGCCGGCGGTATAATTCACGGCGCGGAGTGGAGCAGCGGCAGCTCGTCGGGCTCATAACCCGAAGGTCGTCGGTTCGAATCCGACCTCCGCAACTTGACTCGAAACCACCCCGAGCCGGGCCGCCCGGCTCTTTTCGTTATTTGGAGAGCCGTGAACAAGAGGAAGCGGGTGGCGCTCGCAAAGCGCCGCACCAAGAAGCGGAAGCTGAAGGCTCGAGCACAAGCCGCGCGATAGGATTTCGTGCTGGAGTGCGCGCCCTGCGCGCGCCGGCGTCCCGCGGTGCCGTAGCTCAGGTGGTAGAGCGCGCGACTCATAATCGCGTTGTCGCTGGTTCGAGTCCAGCCGGCACCACCATGCACCACATCAACACTGACGAACCGCTGCACCACGCTCTTCGCTCCTCGGATTTGCTCCGATCCGGCGACCGAGTGCTGGTCGCGGTGTCCGGAGGTCCCGACTCCACCGCCCTGCTTGTCGCTGCCCAGGAGATCGGCCTCGATGTCGTGGCTGCGCATTTCGACCACGCGCTGCAAGCGGGGTCTCAAGCCTCGGCCGAGCATGTCGCAACGCTTTGCCGCGCGCTGGGCGTCGCGCTCGTCACCGAGCGACGGACCTCGCCCCTGGCGAAGGGCTCCGTCCAGGCCGCCGCCCGGACGCTCCGATACGAGTTTTTGGAGCGGGCTAGCGCCGAGATGGGTGCCGATGTCGTCGCCCTCGCGCACACGGCCGACGACGTGGTCGAAGGCGTCCTGCTGAACCTCATGCGGGGCTGCGGGCTCGCCGGGCTTCGCGGCATGCCCGCGAAACGCGGCACCTTTGTCCGCCCGATGCTCGGCGTTTGGCGGAGCGAGGTGGTCGATTTTCTCAGCCGGCGGGGGCTCGACGCGCTCGAAGACCCCGCCAATGCGAACCCCGCTTATGCGCGGGTCCGCGTCCGGCGCGAGATCTTGCCGGCGCTGGAGCGCGACCGGCCAGGCCTCCGCCGCCGCTTGTACGCGGTGGCGCAGCGTGCTGCCGCGATCCAGGAATCGATCGCGATGGAGGCCGCCGCCGCCCTCGAAAGCGGCGCGGTCATGCGCGCCGTCGTGGCTGCGGCGCCGGAACCCGTGGCGGCGGAGCTGATGAAGCTTCTGTACGCGCGGGCGGGTGGACCACTGCCCGCGCTGTCCCGTCTCCACCTGAAGTCGATGCTGCGACTGGCGCAGCCTGGCCCAGGGGGTCGGGGGGTGGACTTACCCCGAGGCTTGAGGTTGCGTATCGTGGGGGAAACCATGGAGATCGTGGCCAATCAGACTGTGTCGGAGCGTCGAGACGGACAGGGTGCGCGCCTCGAGGTCATGGGCTGTCCAGGTTGCGCGGATGTGCACGCCGCTCATTTCAAGGCCGGCACCGACCTGCACATCGGCTTTCGCCGCCCGGGCCTGACGATGCGGCCGCTCGGTGGGCGGGGGACCCGCAAGCTGCAGGACATCTTTGTCGACGCCCGCGTGCCGCGCGAGGAGCGCGACACGTGGCCATTGGTGTTCGCGGGCGGCAAGCTCGCCTGGGTCCCCGGGGTCGCAATCGACAGTGAGCTGACCACATCTGGTGGTGCCATCGGTCAGCATGTATCCGTGGTGCCGTATCCCCTTAGGCAGATGTCAAAAATTGCTGTGCTAAGATCGGCGCACAGCCACTCAGGAGAGCCCACTTGAGCCGCTTCCCCCGCTCCAGCCTGTTCTACTTCGCACTGGTCGTATTGCTCGGCCTTGTGTTCTGGTTCACGTGGCAATCGCTGCAAGGCAACGGGAGCTCCACTGACTGGACCTACACCGACCTGGTGTCGAACTCCCAGACCAGCAACGTCAAGTCGCTGGAGATAAACGGCACCGACGGTATCGCTGTCGATGCTGAAGGCAAGAAGCACAACGTGGTCCTTCCCGACTGCAGCACCGGCGGGTGCGCGTTCGTGGACAGCCTCATCGCCCACAACGTCCAGGTCAAGTTCGACAAGAACAATGGCGGCAACTACCTGCTGAGCGTTCTGCTCCCGAACATCATCCTGGTCATCCTCATCGCCGCGTTCATGTGGTGGGTGCTCCGCCAGACGCAGAGCGGCAACAACCAGGCGATCTCGTTCGGGCGCTCACGCGCCCGGCTGATTGCGGGCGACAAGCCGGCGATCACGTTTGCCGACGTCGCGGGTGTCGAGGAAGCGAAGCAGGAGCTCACCGAGATCGTGGAGTTCCTCAAATATCCAGAGAAATTCGTGGCCCTGGGCGCGCGCATCCCGAAGGGCGTGCTGCTGGTCGGTCCTCCCGGCACAGGCAAGACCCTGCTCAGCAAGGCGGTGGCCGGCGAGGCCGGGGTGCCCTTCTTCTCGATCTCTGGCTCCGAGTTCGTCGAGATGTTCGTCGGTGTCGGCGCCAGCCGCGTCCGCGACCTGTTCGACCAGGCCAAGAAGAACTCGCCCTGCATCGTCTTCGTGGACGAGATCGACGCCGTCGGGCGCCAGCGTGGCGCCGGTCTCGGTGGCGGTCACGACGAGCGCGAGCAGACCCTCAACCAGCTGCTGGTGGAGATGGATGGCTTCGA
>DATARC010000019.1:0-24551 GCA_036264335.1 Candidatus Dormiibacterota bacterium | reverse complement strand
CAGATCCGGGCGGCGCTGGCCGACACGCCGGCCGACGCCGAACCCAAACCCAAGCGGCCTCGAAAGCCGAAAGCGAGCTAACGATTGCCAGCGTTCAGGGACATCGTCAGGCGGATCGACTCGATCAAGAACACGCAGAAGATCACCAAGGCGATGCAGGTGGTCGCTGCGACGCGCCTTCGCCGTGCGCAGGCCGCTGTTCAGGCGACGAGACCGTATGCCGAGAAGATGGTGGAGGTGCTCCAAACCACGGGCGAGCGCGCCACGGAGTACAAGCACCCCTTCCTGGTCCGGCGCGAAGGCAAGCGCGCAGTGATGATCCTGGTGACGACCGATAAAGGCCTGTGCGGTGCGATCAACGTGAACAACATCCGCGCCGCCACGCGGTACATGAACGAGCACCACACCGAGGGCCAGCGCTACGTCACGATCGGGCGCAAGGGCCGCGACTTCCTCCTGCGCTACCGGCGCGAGGTCATCGCCGAGGTCAGCGGTGTCTCCGACCGTCCCACGGTCGCCGAGATCATGCCTGCGATCACGGTCGCGCTGGAGGAGTACTCACAGGGCAGGACGGATGCGGTGCTTCTCTGTTATTCGAAATGGATCTCGACCATGAAGCAGGATCCGGTGGTGACCGTTCTCATCCCCGCCGAGATTCCCGGACGAGGCGACGAAAGTAAGGGCCCACGCGCCGACTACATCTACGAACCGGACCCGGAGTCCGTGCTTGACGGCCTGCTGCCGCGCTATGTCGAGACGCAGGTGTTCCAGGCCGTGCTGGAGAACAAGGCCAGCGAATACTCGGCCAAGATGATTGCGATGCAGAACGCCACCAACGCCGCCGGCGACCTGATCGATGCGCTGACTCTGTTTGCCAACAAGGTCCGCCAGGCCGGCATCACCACTGAGCTGATGGAGATAGTTAGCGGCGCCGAAGCGATGCGGGCTTCGAGCTGAGGGAGAAATAGGACATGGCCAAGACCAAGCACCCGGCGCGTGAGAAGAAAGAAGAGAAGAAGGATTCCAAGGTTGGGCACGTCAGCCAGGTCATCGGGGCCGTGGTCGACGTCGAGTTTCCGCCGGGACAGCAGCCGGAGCTGTTCGAAGCTCTCGAGGTGACGACCGGCGATGGCCGCGTGGTCGTGCTCGAGGTCGAGGGCGCGATCGGTGACAACGTCGTGCGTACCATCGCCATGGACGCGACCGACGGTTTCCGCCGCGGCGACCCGGCGAAGGCGACAGGCGGACCAATCTCCGTCCCCGTCGGCGTTGAGACGCTGGGACGCATGTTCAACGTGATCGGCGCGCCCATCGACGATGAGCCCGCGCCAGAAGGCGTCACGCGCTGGCCCATTCACCGGCCCGCGCCGCCGGTGTCGGAGCAGCAGGCCAAGGTGGAGATCCTCGAGACCGGCATCAAGGTCATCGACCTGATCTGCACGTTCGCGAAGGGCTCGAAGATCGGGCTGTTCGGGGGCGCCGGCACGGGCAAGACGGTCATCGTGCAGGAGCTGATTCGCAACATCGCCTACCAGCACAAAGGCCGCTCGGTGTTCGCCGGCGTGGGTGAGCGCACCCGCGAAGGCAACGACATGTACCACGAGATGCAGGACGCAGGCGTGCTACCGCAAACCGCGCTGGTGTTCGGCCAGATGAACGAGCCGCCGGGCGCTCGCGCACGCGTCGGCCTGACCGGGCTGACGATGGCCGAGTACTTCCGCGACGCGGAGGGCGCCGACACGCTGCTGTTCATCGACAACATCTTTCGTTACCTGCTCGCCGGCTCCGAGGTCTCAGCGCTGCTCGGGCGAATGCCCTCCGCAGTCGGTTACCAGCCGACGCTGGCGACAGAGATGGGCGAGCTGCAGGAGCGCATCACCTCGACCAGCAAAGGCTCGATCACCTCGGTGCAGGCTGTCTACGTGCCGGCCGACGACTACACCGACCCCGCCATCCAGACCGTGTTCGCCCACCTGGGCGCCACCGTGCGGCTGGAGCGAGCGTTGGTGGAGATCGGCATCTACCCCGCCATCGATCCACTCGGCTCTTCGAGCCGCTTCGTCGAGCCTTCGATCGTCGGGCAGGAGCATTACGACGCCGCGCAGGGCGTCAAGAAGACCATGCAGCGCTACAAGGACCTCCAGGACATCATCGCCATCCTCGGCATGGAGGAGCTGTCGGAAGACGACAAGCAGGCGGTGTCGCGAGCGCGCAAGATCCAGCGCTTCCTGTCGCAGCCGTTCAACGTCGCGCAGCGATTCACCGGACGGGAGGGCAAGTCGGTCCCGATTCGCGAGACGGTGCGCGGGTTCAAGGAAATCCTCGAGGGCAAGCACGACGACCTGCCTGAGCAGGCGTTCTACATGGTGGGCACGATCGACGAGGCGCGAGCGCAGGGCGAAGAGATGAAGAAGAAGTCCGCCTCCTGATGAAATATTCGCTTCGGGTGGTGAGCGTCGAGCGCAGCCTGTTCGAAGGCGACGTCGAGTTCATCATCGCGCGGGGAGCGGACGGTGAGCTTGGCGTCCTGGCACGCCATGCGCCGCTCATGACCATCCTCAAGCCGGGACCGCTGAGAATCCAGGAGACGTACGGCGGAGAGGAGACGGTGCTCTTCGTCGGTGGCGGCTTTCTGGAGGTCCTCCCGGACCGGGTCACCGTCCTCGCCGACGTCGCCGAGCATGCCGACGAGATCTCGGTCGAGCGCGCAGAAGAAGCGCGCCGGCGGGCTCAGGAACGGCTGGCCGGCACTCTTACCACGGCGGAAGAGACGGAGTTCCAGAATGCGCTCGCGATGGCCGAAGCGCGCTTGCGGTTGGCCCGGGCGCGCCGCGGATAGCAACCTTTAACCGTTACCGTAGGCATCGATGATCGCGCCGGCGCCACGACACGACCACGTCCTTCGCATCACCGGCGGCGCTCAGCTCGCCGGCGACATCTGCGTCGCCGGCTCCAAGAATGCCGCCCTGCCGGAGATGGCCGCCGCCCTCCTGACGACCGAGCCCGTCCGCCTCAACAACGTCCCCCGCGTGACCGATACGGCGCTCATGGGCGAAATCCTCACCGTCCTTGGCGGACGCGTCGAGGGCGACAGCTCGCTCATCCTCAAGACTGGCCTCGCGCAGGACAGCCACGTGCCCGACGACCTTGGACGCCGGATGCGGGCAACGATCGTCCTGCTGGGCGCCCTACTCGGGCGGTTCGGCAAAGCGCGCGTGCCGCGTCCCGGGGGCGACGACATCGGAGCCCGGCGTTTCGAGCAGCACCTGCGCGGGCTCCGCCAGATGGGCGCGAAGATCGAGGAGACGCAGACCGAGATCGTGGCCGAGGTCGATCGCCTGCGCGGCAAGCGCATCGTCTTCGACCTGCCAACGGTCACCGGCACCGAGAACATCCTCCTCGCCGCCGTCCTCGCCGAAGGTAGAACCGAGATCTTCAACGCGGCGCGTGAGCCACACGTCCAGGACCTGTGCCTTCTGCTCGGCAAGATGGGCGCGCGCATCGAGGGCATCGGCACCGAGCGCCTGGTGGTTGACGGTGTCAAAGACCTTGGCGGCGCCGAGCACACTGTGATACCGGACTACCTCGAGGCAGGGACCTATGCAATCGCCGTCGCGGCCACGGGCGGCGAGCTGCGGCTCGACTGCAGCCGGCCCGAAGACCTCAACGTCGTCCTGCTCAAGCTCGAGCTGGCAGGCGCGCATGTCGAGGTGGGGGATGGGTGGTTTCGGGTTGGCCGCAACGCCAAGACGCGGCTGAAACCTGTCGATATGTCGACCTGGACCTATCCAGGATTTCCGACCGACCTGCAGGCGCAGTACATGGCGATGATGACCCAGGCCGATGGCGAGACGGTGATCTCGGAGTACGTCCATGAGAATCGGTTCCAGCACGTGAACCAGCTCGCGAAGATGGGAGCGGGAATCAACGTCGAAGGTCGCCTGCACGCCGTCGTCCACGGGCCGGCACGCCTGCGAGGCACGGAGGTCGCCATTCCCGACATCAGGTCGGGCGCCGCGCTGGTGATCGCCGCGCTTTGCGCCGAGGGCGACAGCGTCCTCCACAACGCCTGGCACGTCGATCGGGGCTACGAGAACATGCCCGGCAAGCTGGCCTCGGTCGGAGCGAAGATCGCGAGCGAGAAGGTCTATCCCGACGCGGGCGGGCACGACCGCACCGACGAGTAAGCCAAGCGAACCTGTAAGTGCTCTCGGGCCTGCACGTGGCAGTCGACGGGTCCGGGCTCGCCCGGCCCCGCGCAGGCGTCGGCGTGTACACGCGGGAGATCCTGCACGCGATGGGCGTCGACCGCCCCGATTGCCGCTTCACCGTGTATCTGCCACCCGAGGCGCCGTCGGCGCCGCCGCAAGCGGCGGTCCGCTACCGGGCGCTCCCCAACCTGCCGCTGGTCGGGCGTCACCTCCAGTGGCCCGCTCGCATCCGGCGGCTCAGGCCTGATGCTTACTTCGGCCCCGCGGGCGTCTTGCCGCTCGGGAACGTTGGCTGCCCATCCGTCATCACCATCCACGACCTCGCGATCTACCTCAACCCCGGCTGGTTTCCTGGCCGCCAGCCGCTGAGCACACGCCTCGTGGTTCCACGCTCGCTCGCGCGCGCCGACGTGGTCATCGCCGTCTCGAACAACACGGCTGACGACATCAAGGACCTGTTTGACGTGCCGCCCTCGCGCATCAGCGTGGTGCCACACGGCATCTCCCATCTGTTCAGGCCGATGAGCCGCGAGGACCTCGACATCGCTCGAGCCCGTCTCCAGCTCCCTGAACGATTCATCCTTTTCGTCGGCACGATCGAGCCGCGCAAGAACCTGTCCACGCTGCTGGAGGCGTGGGCGATGATGCGCGATCGGCCCGACCTCGTCATCGTCGGCGCATGGGGCTGGCTGTACGAACCGATCAAGGAACGGCTCGAGCGGCTGGGACCACATGTGCACCACATACAAGGAATCGATCCCACGGAGCTGCCCGCGGTCTACAACCTGGCGCGCGTCCTGGCGCATCCGGCCTGGTACGAGGGGTTCGGTTTTCCGCCGCTGGAAGCGATGGCCTGCGGCACGCCGGTGGTGGTGTCGGATCGCGCGAGCCTGCCTGAGGTGGTCGGTGACGCAGGCCTTATCGCCGCGGCCGACGACCCTGATGCGTGGCGGAAGGCGCTCGAGAGGGTGGTCGGCGACTCGGACCTGGCGGCCGACCTCAAGCGCCGCGGCATCCTGCGGGCCGCGCAGTTCAGCTGGTCGCGGTCGGCCGACCTCACGTGGCGCTGCATCGATCGAGCGATCAGGCCTGCCTAAAGATCGTCCTCACGCGAGCAGCTCGCGGATCACCTCCACCACCCCTTTGGCGCACCGGTCCCACGTGAACTGCGTGGCTCGTGCCCGTGCGGCGCGCGCCAGCTTCGTGCGCAGCGCCTTGTCGCCTATCGCGCTCCCCAGGGCCCTGGCAATAGCGTCGGGATCTGTCGGATCGGAGTAGATGACGGCGTCTCCGCCCACCTCTGGCAGCGACGATCGGTTCGCCGCCACCACGACCTTGCCTCGCGACATCGCCTCGAGAACTGGCAGGCCGAAACCCTCGTAAAGGCTCGGCACGACCACGGCGGCCGCTTGTTTGTAAAGAAGCTCGAGAGTCGGTTGGTCGACTCGGCCGAGCACCCGAGCCCTGGGCGAGGCGCGCAAGCGTGTGGCGAGGGATTGGTCGCGCTCCGGGCCGGCGACGGCGAGTGTGACGCCCTCCAGCTTTTCGACTGCGGCGAGCGCGGCGAGCTGGTTCTTTCGCGTTTCGATGCGTCCTACCTGGAGCACGAAGGTGCCGTCGAGGCCCAGCTCGCGAAGCCGCGACGCGGGTGCGCTTGGTCCATGGACAGCCTCCCCGCCGCCAAGCGGAACGACGCGAATACGTTCGGGTCTCACTCCATAAATGGAGACGAGGTCCGACTTTGTCGATTCAGAGTCGGCGATCAGCAGCGGGCAGCGCTTGGTGGCCCACCGCGTAGTCAGCTGCAGGTAGGCGCGCTCGGCTGCCGAGTAAGCCTGCGGATAGCGCTCGAAGGCCAGGTCGTGCACAACCGTCAGCGCCTTTCCCGGCCACGCAAACGGGATCACGTGGGAGGGCACGAAAAGCAGGTCGACGTGCTTGCGTGCCAGCGCGAATGGAAGGCGCACCTGTGACCAGAGTCGCGGGAATGGCGTGACCGTCACATCGACGCCGAGACCCGCGCGTGGCCTTGATGCGAAGAAGCGCCACTGCAGGTCCGGCGCAGCCGCCTGCAGGCGCGAGCCGACCTCGCGAGCGTATACCTCGGTGCCAGTAACCACTTCGCGTGTCGCGGGGTTCAGGTCTACGGCAACCGTCTTGGTCAGCAACCTGCGAATGATAATCACGCCAATGAGCCAGGTCCGTGTTCTCGGAGTCCGGGTCGATTGCCTGGACATGGCAGCTGCGCTGACCCGCATCGAGGAGCTCGCGGGCGATGGTGGTCACCACCTCGTCGCCACCGTCAACCCCGAGTTCGTCATGCGGGCGAAGGCAGATCCGGAGTTCGCGCGCGTGCTGGAATCCGCGGCTCTATGCCTGGCCGACGGCAGCGGAGTCGTGTGGGCCGCCCGCCGCCAGGGCTGCGCGATGCGTGAGCCCGTGACGGGTGTGGACATCATTCCGCCGCTCGCTGCGTTGTGCGCTCGCCAACACCTGAAGCTGTTTCTGCTGGGCGCGGCGCCTGGCGTGGCGGACGACCTCGCCGCGCGGCTGCGCGCGGAACATCCCGATCTCGAGGTGGCAGCCCACGCGGGCTCGCCCGATCCATCGGCTGACGCCGAGAACCTGGCACTCATCCGCGCGCACAAGCCGCAAGTGCTCCTGGTGGCTTACGGCCACCCCAAACAGGAAATGTGGATCGACCGGATGCGTGATTCGCTGGGGGTCGCGGTCGCGATGGGGGTGGGGGGCTCCTTCGACTACTTGACAGGGCGAGTTCCGCGCGCTCCTGCGTGGATGCGGCGCGCGGGGCTCGAGTGGCTTTTCAGGCTGGTGCGCCAACCGTGGCGAGCCCGGCGCATGGCGGTCCTTCCGATTTATGCGTTACGGGTGCTGCGCAGCAGCTAGCGCCGCACAACGAAAGGAGAGTACGAGCTCCTTTCCATTCTCAGCATACAGCCCACCCGGGGGCTTGCGGCAAGACCCGGGTCGTGGCGCACAATCTCCAGCCTCAACCCGAACCGATTGAAGTGGGGTGGCGCATGACCGAACACGAGGTGGTGATCGCCGGCGGCGGCCCGACAGGGATGATGCTGGCGGCGGAGCTGAGACTGGCTGGGAGCGACGTTCTCGTCGTCGAGCGGCGCGCCAGCTTCAAGCTCGAGAGCTCGCGCTCAAGAGGTCTGCACTCCCGGACCATCGAAGTGCTGGATCAGCGCGGCGTCGTTGATCGCTTCCTCGCCGAGGGGAGGACGGCGCAGGTGCAGGCGTTCGCCGGGGTGCCATTGGATATCAGCGATTTCCCGACCCGCCACAACTACGGGATGGCGCTTTTGCAGAGCCACTTCGAGCGCATCCTCGCCGGCTGGATCGACGAGTTGGGGGTGCCCATCCTGCGCGAGCGCGAGGTGACCGGGTTCACGCAGGCTGACGGCGGCGTCGAGGTGGCGCTCTCCGGAGGCACATCCCTGCGCGCGCAATATCTGGTGGGTTGCGACGGCGGCCGCAGCGTTGTGCGCAAGGCGGCCGGCATCGATTTCGCGGGCTGGAATCCAACCACGCGCTGGATCATCGCCGAGGTCGAGATGGAGGAGAAGCCCGAATTCGGATTGCGCGGCGGTGGCGGCATCGGCCCGGCCGAAGATGGACGGGTGGGCGTGACGCTCATCGTGCCCGATCTGGACCGCACGGATGAACCCACCCTGCAGGACCTCCGCGACGCGCTCGTCCGAGTTGACGGCACGGACCACGGCGTGCACAGCCCGCACTGGATCTCCACCTTTACCGACATGACGCGCCAGGCGGTGGCGTATCGCAGCGGGCGCGTGCTGCTCGCGGGTGACGCCGCGCATGTGCACGCCCCGGTCGGCGGACAGGGTTTGAACATCGGCGTGCAGGACGCTGTCAACCTGGGGTGGAAGCTGGCCCAGGTTGTCAAAGGAACGTCACCAGTGAACCTTCTCGACACCTACCACGCTGAACGGCATCCGGTGGGTGCTCGCGTGCTGCAGAACACGATGGCGCAGAGAGCTATCGGCGCCAACGATGAGCGGACGGTTGCTCTGCGCGGCATCCTGGCCGAGCTGCTGACGATGGATCAACCGCGCAAGCACATTGCCGGAATGCTCTCCGGCCTCGACGTCGCCTACGACCTCGGCGAGGGACACCCGCTGCTCGGGCGCCGCATGCCCGACCTCGATCTCGTCACCGCCAACGGTCCGATCCGGGTCTTCACCCTCCTCCACCAGGCCCGGCCGGTGCTGCTCAACCTGGGCGCACCCCGTAGCTTTGCCATCACTCCATGGGCGGACCGCGTTCAACTGGTCGATGCTGAATATGCCGGTGTTTGGGAGCTTCCGGTCATGGGCGAAGTGGCAGCCCCCGCTGCAGTGCTCATCAGGCCCGATGGGTACGTCGCCTGGGTGGGGGACGGGACAGATTCGGGATTGCGCGAGGCGCTGACGACTTGGTTTGGGACCTCCTAGGGGGACACGTCCTAGCTACGATTCGCACCCATGGCTCCCGAGCTCAGCATCGTCATTCCCGCCTACAACGAGGAGCAGCGGCTGCCGCGCACCATCGAGCAGATCGAGCGCTATCTCAATGCCCGGCCGCTGGACTACGAGCTGATCATCGTGGACGACGGCAGCACCGATGGCACGCGGGAGGTGATGGACGCCGCCGCCGCTCGGAACAGCAGGATCCGCCTCGAAGGCTTGCCGGCGAATCGAGGTAAGGGTGGAGCGCTGAAGGCGGGGGTGGCCGTCGCGCTTGGCGACGAGGTCTTGGTGACGGACGCCGACCTGTCGACCCCGATCGACGAGCTGGACAAGCTGGACGCCGCGATCAAAGCGGGCGCGGGCGTGGCCATCGCATCTCGTGCGGTGCGCGGATCGCAGATCGAGGTGCCGCAGCCGGTCTACCGGGTGCTCATGGGCAAGGTGTTCAACCTGATCGTCCAGGCAGTCCTGCTCCCCGGCATCTGGGACACGCAATGCGGTTTCAAGCTCTTCCGGGCCGATGTGGCGAAGCCGGTGTTCGCCGGCCTCACCACCGACGGATTCGGCTACGACCCGGAGGTTCTCTACCTCGCCAAACGCAGAGGCGTGAAGATCGTTGAGGTGCCTGTGGTGTGGCGGCACTCAGCGCCCACCAAGGTGCTGCCGATCCGGAGCTCGATCGACATGTTCAAGCACGTGGTGAGGGTCAGGTTCAACCGGTGAGCGTGGGGGAGAGCCACGCCCAGCCGACCGAGGTGCTCGTCGTCCTGCCCACGTTCAATGAGCGCCTCAACCTCGAGAAGGTGGTGGCCGGAGTGAGACGGCTGGGCCACGACGTCCTGATCGTCGACGATGCCTCGCCGGACGGGACGGGGGAGCTCGCCGACGGCCTGGCCGCAGCCGATCCCGGCATCCGCGTCCTGCACCGGCCTCGCAAGCTCGGTCTGGGCAGCGCATACGAAGACGCGTTCAGGATCGGTCTTGCCGGAGGTTCGAATCTCTTCGTGGAGATGGATGCCGATGGATCCCACCTTCCGGGCAACCTCGACGCGATCGTTTCCGCGGCGCGTGCCAGTGGCGGCCTGGGCATCGGCTCTCGGTACATCCGTGGCGGCGAGGTTGTCGGCTGGCCCTTCCACCGCTATCTCCTGTCGTGGGCGGCCAACGTCTACTGCCGGCTGCTGCTGTGGCTCCCCACGCACGACTGCACCTCGGGCTACCGCTGCTACACGCGCGACCTGCTGAATCACATCAAGCTCGATGAGGTGGTGTCGCAGGGATACTCCTTTCAAATCGAGATGGTCTACCGTGCCCGCAAGCTTGGCTATCGCGTGGTCGAGACGCCGATCCGTTTCGAGGACCGCGTCGCGGGCGCATCGAAGGTGTCGCAAGGCGAGGTGCGCAGGGCGCTTCTGACGGTGCTTCGTCTGAGCTTGAGGCGATGGACGCGAAGCGGGTAGAGAGAGCCGGGTACAGCGCGCCCTGGTCGCTACGCGACTGGAGAGTGCCGCTGCTCACCGGCCTGGCCATTGCCGTCGTCACCACCATCCCGTACCTCTACGCATACGCGGTGCAGCCTCACAACCAGGTGTTCATGGGCTTTTTCTACCTGGGCGATGATGCGAACACCTACCTCGCGAAGATGCGGCAGGGCTGGGAGGGCGCGTGGTCATGGTCCAACCGCTACACCACGGAGTCCAGCCCGACCGTGTACCTCTTCCTGTTCTGGATCTTCCTCGGCCACGTGGCTGCCCTTTTCAACCTGCCGCTGATCGTCGTCTTCCACCTGGCGATGGTAGCCGCCGCATTCGCGCTGACGGCTGCGATCTGGGCGTTCGTCAATCACTTCATCGCGGACCGCCCGGCACGGCTATTTGCATTTTTCTTCTGCTCGATCGGGCTGGGCATGGGTTATGTGATCCAGGCGCTGGGCCACCCGGTGATCCTGGGCAACACAACCGACACGCTCGACTGGCGCATGCCGGAGCTCACCGCGTTCTACTCGGTGCTGGCGCTGCCGCACTTCGCGTGGTCGGGCGTGTTCGCCGCCGCCGGCGCGGTGCTGACGCTCAAAGCCATCCGGAAGGGGAGCCTCACGTTGGCCGTCCTTGCCGGGCTGTGCTGGCTGGGGCAGGCGTCGATCCACCCGCAGATGCCCATCCTCATGGGCGGAGCGACCGCGGTGGCGTTGCTCATGCGCCCCGCTTCGCCGAGGGGCTGGCTAGCGGCCATCATCGCGTTCGCGATCCCGGCGCCCTACATCCTTTACTCCTACCTGGCTTTCGTCGGCAACCCCCAGGTCGAGCGCTGGACCTTCCACTCGAAGAACGCCTTGCCACCTGAGGCCTTTAGCCTTTTCTTCGCCATCGCGCCGCAATTGCTGCTGGCCCTGACCGGCCTGCCCGTGGTGCTGAGACGGCGGAGCCGCGAGGACCTCTTTTTGATTGCATGGCTGGTCCTCCTCGCGGCCATCCTGTACCTGCCCAACCCGGCCGGCGACCTGCGCCGCCGGTTCCTCGACGGCATCTATCTGCCGCTGACCGTGCTCGGGGCCATCGGCCTGTTCGAGACGATCCTTCCGCGGCTGCGGAGCGCCAGGGCCCACGCCCTCATTCCTTTCTCTTATGTCGCTTTCACAGCGATCGGCAGCGCGTTTCTCGTCATCGCCCCGATGCTGATTGCGACGCAGCCCCAGTACTCCGTGTCGCGAACGTGGTTCGACGGCCTGAACTGGCTTGGCACGCAGCCCTCGGGGGTGGTTCTATCGATGCCTGGCGTCGGGCTCTTCGTCCCTGCGTACAGCCCGGACACCGTGTTCGTCGGCCACTACGACGAGACGTTCGATTACGTGAACAAGACCCAGACGGCGCTTGATCTGCTGACCGGCAAGAAGGACATCGCCCAGTTCGACACCGCCAACCACATCCGGTACGTGATCTGGACCGCCGACCTCCCCACGCCACCGCCCACCGTCCTGGGAGCGCCGGCATACGACTCCCCCAACTTCAAGATCTACCGGGTCTACTGACCGCTCCGCCGCCGGAGGATTCAGCCAAAAGGGCACGAACGGTCGCTGTTCTCGAAAAAAGCGCGGCCAAAAGGGCACGAATGGCCGTATCGCGGGGCCGGTCTGGCCGTCAAGCCGTCCTGACGAAGATCGTCGCCACCTTGTCCTGGTACACGATCTTCCACGCCGGCTGCGTGGCCAGCACGTTGCTGAGCGCCTCGCCCGTGTTGAACACGATGTAATCGACCTTGTACTTGTCCAGGATCGCGGCCCAGTCCGGCCGCAGGTTCTGCACATCGTTGTACTCGTTGAGCAGCGGGTCGCCCATCAGCTCCGCCTCGCCGAAGATGAAGACCTTGCGGTCGGGATCCGGATAGAACCGGTTGGCGAGGTAGCCGCCCCACCCGTACTGGTTGTACATGTGCGTTCCCACCTGTGGATGCGACGCGAGCCAATCCGCCGCGGCGATCGGATAGCTCGACTCGTCGAGCTTCGCCTGGACCGAAGGGCTGATGTCCGAATCGATCTTGATCGCAGAGACGAGCATGACCAGGACCAGCGCCACGGCTGTGATGACAGCGAACGCGGGCCGCGGCGGCAGCTGAAACTTCCAGCCCCGGCCCGCTGCCAGCTCCCTCCAGTAATCGGAGTAGGTGGTGATCATCACCGGCGTCGCAGCGGCGACGAACAGGGCGATATGCCGGACCGATTGCAGCGCCAGGCCCAAGGAGGCGACGACCAGCAGGAACTGATACAGGCTCGGCCGCCGCAACGCGAAGCCGGCCAGGACGATGAAGACCATCGCCTCGAACGGCCGAAGGTAGATCTGGTGGAAGTCGGGCGAGAACCACTCGACGATGAGCTTCTGCTGCGCCACGCTGCCCTGCGTCTGGAAGGGATACAGGTAGAGGCTCAACCCGTGCGGCGTGGCGAGCACGGCCAGCACCGAAGCGACGGTGATGATGGCGAGGAACCTGACATGCGCTTTGTGCGCGGGGTTCGGCCGGTCCCAAGCCCACATCACGAGCTCCGAGACCAGCGCGATCCCGAGCCACGCGAAACCGATGACCCAGCCGCCGTGAAGGTTGGCCCACACCGCCATCACCAGCGGAAAGAAGGTGAGCGCCCGGCTCCGGCCGCTGAGGTAGCCGTGCAACCAGTACAGCTCCAGGCAGCTGATCGCGAACGTGATCATCTGGGCGCGCGGCCCCCAGATCGGCCACCCCGCGAGGCCGGCGAGCGCCAGTCCGAGTCCGACGATGACAAACGGCTGGCGCCGGACCTGGCGGTAGATCAACCAGAAGCCGGCCCAGGTGATGAGGCCGAAGGCGATGGCCAGCCCGACGGTGCCCGTTGCGGAGTAGACCAGCCACATGAGGATCTCGGTCAGGTACTCGTGGTCGGTCCAGACGTGGTCGGGGACCGTGAACGTGAACAGGTCGTGCGAGGGCAGCTGTCCGTTGTCGACCATCCAGCGCCCGGTCCGCACGTGCCACCAGAAGTCCGGATCCTGGATCCCCGAGATGAAAAGCATGAGAAGAGCCAGCAGCACGCCGCCGATCAGCAGCGTCCGGGCGCTGAGCCACTCCGTCAGTCGCGAGCGGCTGTTCAGCTCAGGGCCTTGAAGGGGTTGGGCGCGTACCGGGGAACTCGACTTGCGTACGCCGGGTAATCGTCCGGGAAGGCGCGCGCCAGAACCCCTTCCTCCCATCGCATGCGCAGCAGCTCGCAGATCACGAAGTAAAGGACGGCCAGCGCGCTGGCCCATCCCGCGGTGGCGAGGTTGATCCCGATCGCGGTGATGATCTCGCCCAGGTAAACCGGGTGCCGGCTGAAGGCGTAGGGCCCACCGGTGACCAACCGCCGGGCCTCCGGGACGATCGAGAACGACCGGCGCAGATAGGCGAGGCCCCAGACCGCGTACGCGAGGCCCGCCGTCGCGATGATGTCAGCGGGGACGACCAGCCAATCGTGGCGGCCGCCACCGGGGAGGAAGCTCGCGGCCATCGCGGAGAAGGTGCCGGTGAAAGCGATGACGACCACGGCGAGCCGGTGGTCGGTGCCTCGCGCGGGCAGCCGGGTGCTGTACAGGACCACCAGCATGGTGAAGTAGGCCAGGGCCAGCACCTGCTGGAGCACGAACAGGTAGTCAAAAGGCCGGTGGACGTGCTCGAGGCTCCCCCAGAACGTGAGCAGGTACCGCACGAGGAAGAAGCTGAAGAACACGGCCGGGAGAAGTCGCCCGAAGAGCAGCTCCCGCCAGTAGCGGCCAGTGCGTCTCCGGGGTGGCGCGCCTGGCGGGATCGGCCCCTCCGATCGCACATCTTCCTGGACGTCGGCGGCCGCCATTCCCGGCGTCAATCTAGCAGCCGCCCCTCGAAACCACGTCCCGGGCGACGTTTTGCTTAAGGAATTGACCTCCCCGGGGACACCCCTGTAGGATCACCGCCGCGGATGGCGCCGGGACCGCAAGAAACCGGTCGAGGGGCCGTCTAGCTAGGTACACAGTTCGTAGTTCTAAAAAAGGAGGTGAATGCAATGTTGAGTCTTTACTGGAAGCTCCGCAGTCTTACGACCCGTCAGGAAGGCCAGGGCATGGTTGAGTACGCCCTGATCCTCGTCCTCGTTTCAATCGTGGTCATCGTGATCCTTCTTACGATGGGCAACCAGATCAAGAACGTGTTCTCGAACGTCGTAGCCGCTCTCGGCTAACGAGAACCAAACGTAGTAGCACCTTCAAAAGAGAGCCCCGCAAGGGGCTCTCTCGCTTCAAGGGGAGCGATATCGGGACCCCCTCGCTACAATGGCGGCACTCTTGCAGAACACATATTCGGAGGTGACGTAACACTTGGCCACCGCAGCACCAGCACGACCCCGACCGGGTGGAGGTCGTCTTTTCATCATCGTCGGCTTGTTATTGGCCCTGCTCGCCGCAGGAGGCGTCTATCTCCTGGGAAACATTGGAGGCGGAGGGGTCATTGGTGGCTCAACGCAGACAGTGGTGATTGCGAAGAACCCAATTCCAATGCGTCACCAGATCACCAAGGACGACGTCGACATCCTCAAGGGCGTATCCACCAACGTCACCGGCACGTACGCGAACACCGGTGACCTGGTCGGTCTGATCGCAGAGATCCAGATCAGCAAGGGCGCGATCATCACCAAGGACATGCTTGCCAAGGACATCGGCCTGGTTCCCGCCGGAGCGGGCCCCGCGTACCTGCCCCTCGCCAAGGGTTACATCGCCATGACGATCCCCACCGGAGAGCAGCAGGGTGTGGCCGGCCACATCACCACCGGCGACTACATCACAGTCATCGCGTCGGCCAGCATCACCATTTTCTCGACGGGCAAGTTGCAGCAGACCGGGCCGCCGAAGGTCGTCAGCAAGACTGTGTTCACCAACGTCAGGGTCATCGGGCTGGGCCCGGCGACGTCCAATGTTCAGCCGGCCAGCGGCACCGCCACGGTTGGCGGCACCACGCCCAGCAACGGCGGCATCACGTCCAGCCTCACGATTGAGGTGACTCAGTGTGACGCCGAGTTCTTCACCTGGTTCCTGAACAACACCCAGCTCAAGTACACGCTGGAGTCGGTCAACGACTACGCGTCGTCACCGCCCACCGGACCTGACACCCAGAACTGCCCCAACGGGTTCGATTCCGCGAAGGGTGTCAGCCAGGCAGAGGTGGAAGCCAGGTACCATTTCACAGCCCTTTAGAGTTCTCCTCGGCAGCTGAATATGGGTCTTCTCGACAGGGTCAAGCAGAACCAGACGGGCGCTCCGCCCGTAACGGGTCCGGCGAGTAACGGACCTGCAGTAGCGACTGTCCCGGGCGGAGCCACCTCGTACAGCACGTCGTCGGCGGTGCCGAAGGCTCGTCCAACCGACACCGTTCCGCCGCCGGCGGCAACCGCCGCGCGTGCTCCGCAGATCGGCGAAGCGCCGCCCGCGTTCACTGCCGCCAAAGTGCAGATCCACGCCAAGCTGATCGAGCGGTTCGCCGACCAGATCGACTCCAGCAACAAGCTCGGGGTCCGCGAAAAGATCGTCGAGCTCACCGACGAATACTTCCGGACCACGGCGCTGACGATGACCAAGACCGACAAGGAGCGCCTTGTCGACTCGGTCCTCGACGACGTTCTAGGGCTCGGCCCGCTGGAAGCCTTGCTGTCCGACCCGCAGATCACTGAAATCATGGCCAACCACCCGAAGCAGATCTACGTCGAGAAGGCGGGCGAGCCGGCGCTGTCGGCCGTCACGTTCGAGTCCGAGCGGCAGATGCGCCAGGTCATCGACCGCATCGTCAGCCTCGTTGGCCGCAGGGTCGACGAGTCGACGCCAATCTGTGACGCACGGCTCAAGGATGGCTCACGTGTGAACGTGGTCATCCCGCCGATCGCTCTCAAAGGACCCTGTCTGACCATCCGAAAGTTCACCAAGGAGAAATGGGGCCCGACCGACATCGTGAACCGGTTCCACTCGGCGAGCCCGGAGCTGATGACGTTTTTGCGGTCGTGCGTGCGCGCCCGATTCAACATCCTCGTCTCCGGCGGCACCGGCTCGGGCAAGACGACGCTGCTCAACATCCTCTCGTCCTTCATCCCGGAGACCGAGCGCCTGATCACCTGTGAGGACGCCGCCGAGCTTCAGCTCCAGCAGCCTCACTGGATCCAGCTCGAGTCAAGGCCGCCCAACGTCGAAGGCAAGGGTGCAGTGCCGATTCGAGAGCTCGTCAAGAGCTGTCTGCGTATGCGGCCCGACCGCATCATCGTCGGTGAGTGCCGAGGCGGCGAGGCCCTGGACATGCTGCAGGCCATGAACACCGGCCACGATGGCTCGATGTCCACGCTGCACGCCAACAACCCTCACGAGGCATTGGTCCGTCTCGAAACGCTGGTGCTCCAGGCCGGCCAGGATCTTCCGTCGCGAGCCATTCGCGAAACGATCGGCGCCGCCATCCATCTGATCGTCCAGCAGTCCCGACTTCGCGGTGGCATCCGGCGCATCGTCAGCGTGGCGGAGATCACCGGGATGAAGGACGGCGACGTCCAGTACCAGGAGATTTTCAAGTTCAATCAGCTCGGCGTGAGCGCCGAGGGCAAGGCCGTCGGCTACCACACGGCGACCGGTGTCATCCCGATGCGGATGGAGCATCTCAAGGCAGAGGGCGAGGACGTTCCGGAGTCGCTTTTCCGCCCCACACCGCAACCACCACCGGATAAGCTCTATTGACCGCTAGGAGGTCCTGATGCCGCAGCTGTCGACTTCGCTGATATTCGCGCTTCTCGCCTTCGCGGGCATCTTTCTGCTGTTCTTCGGGATCAGCCGCATGCGCCGATCCGCCGGTGGCGCCGAAGACTTCCAGGCAAGGCTCGCCGCCTATGGCGTGACCACTGCAGGCGCGACCACGCTGCCGCCCTCGAGCGGCATCCGGGAGAGCCTGAACCGGATCTTCCAGCCGGCTGCAGACCGGATGGGCCGGGGCGACGCCAAGAAGGGCAAGCCGTCGGTCGCCGAGCAGCTGCTGCGCGCCGACCTCAAGCTCCGCACGTCTGAGTTCTTCATGATCCAGGTCGGGACGGCAGTGCTGTTCGTCCTGATTGCCGGCCTGCGCTTCGGCTTCGGGATCGGCAGCATCGTCCAGTTGGTCCTTGCGGCTGCGATCGGCTACCTGATCCCCGGGCGCTACGTGAGGTACCGCATCGCGCGCCGCCTCCGAGCCTTCAACAACCAGCTCGGGGACACGTTGACCCTGCTGTCAAACGCGATCAAAGCCGGTTATTCGTTCGCGCAGGCCATCGACACCGTCGCCAAGAACGCGGTGCCCCCAATCGCCGACGAGTTCGGACGCGCGGTGCGCGAGATGAACCTCGGTGGCTCGCCCGACGAGGCCCTCCAGAACATCACCAAGCGTGTGGAGAGCGCTGACTTCGATCTGGTCGCCACCGCCTACTCCATCCACCGCACAGTCGGTGGCAACCTGGCGGAGATCCTGGACAACATCGCCTACACCATTCGGGAACGTGTCCGCATCAAGGGCGAGATCGCGACGCTCACCGCTCAGGCGCGTGCGTCAGGCACCCTGATCACGTTCCTGCCCATCGTGCTGGCAGTGTTCATGTACTTCGTGACGCCGACCTACTTCCGCCCGATGTTCTCGAACTTCATCGGCTGGATACTGATCGCGATCGGCGTCTTCATGATCTTCGTCGGTAACCTGATCATCCGGCGCGTGGTCGCCATCGAGGTATGAGCTCATGAACACAACGCTTCTTCTGGCGATAGTCGTCGGCCTGGGCATCCTAATGATCTTCTACGGCCTGTCCCGGACGCCCTCCACGAACACCGCGCAGATGGTCCAGCAGCGCCTGCAGGTGTATGGCGCCGGTGGCAGCGACAAGCCGCTCACGATCGAAGAGGTCGAGCTCCAGAGGCCGTTCAGCGAGCGGTTCCTCAGGCCCGCCGTCGAGCGGCTTGGCAGCATGCTGTCTCGCTCGACTCCGGCCAAGGCGCGTCAAGACCTTGACAACCGGCTCGAGCTTGCCGGCCGCCCGGGCAACCTCTCGCCTGCGGACTTCGGCGCCATCCGCTTGATTGCGGCAGCGGTCATGGCGGCGGTTGGGCTTGGAATCGGCTTTCTCCTAGGCACGCCGATCTACCTCGTCATCAGCCTCGCCATCGGCGCGGTGCTGGGCTACTACCTGCCCGTCATGTGGCTGAAGCAGAAGGTCGACGCTCGGCGCGCCGCGATTCAAAAGGGCCTGCCAGACGCCATGGACCTGCTCGTGATCGCCGTTGATGCCGGGCTTGGGTTCGACGCCGCGCTCGCCCGGGTGACCGACAAGTACAAGAACGCGCTGTCGGACATGTTTGCCAAGGTCCTGCGCGAGGTCAGCCTCGGCCGGCCCCGGCTCGAGGCCATGGACGAGATGGGCCGGAGCAGCGGTGTCGACGACCTGCACAACTTCATCCAGGCCATCATCCAGTCCGAGCAGTTCGGCACCGGCATCGGCAAGATCCTGCGCATCCAGGCTGACGAGATGCGGCGCAAGCGCCGGCAGCGCGCGCAGGAAAAGGCGGCTCAGGCGACGTTGAAGATGATGCTGCCCATGGTCGGCTGCATCTTCCCGACGCTGTGGATCGTCCTCCTGGGACCCGCCGCGCTGATCCTGATGGCGCCAAGGTAAGACCGGAGGCAGCACTGCTTTCGTCCCTGCTGCCAAGCATCCCGGCTTGGGAGCTGGTCGTTCGTGCGGTGCTGATGTATGCCGCCTTGCTGGTGGCGTTGCGTATTTTCGGCAAGCGCGAGGTCGGGCAGTTCACCCTGTACGACCTGGTATTCATCCTGCTGGTCGCCAATGCTTTGCAGCCGGCCATCACCGGGCCTGACAACTCGGTAGTCGGCGGGCTGGTGCTGATCATGGCGCTTGTGCTGACGAACGCCGGAGTCGGATGGCTGGACCGGTTTCCGCGTTTTCACAGGCTGCTGGCGGCCCCGCCCGCGGTGATCATCAAGGACGGGGAGTATCTGCGCGACGTCATGAAGAAGGAGGGCGTCGACCAGGAGGAGGTGGAGACGGCGATGCGAGAGCATGGCGTGGGCGACGTGAAGGAGGTGCAGCTGGGGGTCCTGGAGCCCGACGGCAGCATCTCCATCGTGGCGACAGGAAGTGCAACACGAACGAAACGAAGGGTTCGTTTCTCGCAGAGGTCTCGCTAGGCCGACTCCAGGAATTCCAGCGCGGCTTTCTTGAATTCTCCCGCTGGGACCGCCGACATGTGGTTTCTGCCCTTGATGGTGACGAGCTTCGCCGTCGGGATGCTCTCTACGAGCCTGTCGACATGGGTGGCGATGTCGTCCTGGTCGCCGACCACCATGAGCACGGGATTCTTGATCGCAGCGAGCGCCGCGACATCCGGCTCGGGCTGCGGGCCGAGGATGCACGCCGCCAGCGCTTCGAGGTCGTTTGACGGCCTGGCCTTCGCGAAGTTGTAAAACGTCTGCGCAATGGGGCTTTCTATCGGTCCGCCGCGCATGGCTTTCGCGATCTGGGCGGCGGCGCGGAACGCGCCGCCCCAGCCCGCACCACCGAGCACCACGCGGTCGATGCGCTTGGGGAAGTCGATCATGGCCTGCACACCGATCTTGCCGCCCATCGAGTAGCCGAGATAGTTGGCGGTGTGGATCTCGAGATGGTCCAGGAGCCGCCGGACGTCGGCGGTCATGATCTCGAGGGCATAGGCGGCCGGGTCGTGCGGCTTGTCGCTCGTCCCGTGGCCGCGACAGTCGAGTCCGACCACGTGGAAGCCCGCGGTCGTCAGCGTCTCCTGCCAACGCGTGCCCACCCAGTTGAGCTGGTAGTCGGATGCGAAGCCATGCACCAGGACGATGGGTGGGCCCGTTTCCGGGCCGTGAAGCTCGAAGTGCAAACGGACGCCGTCACTGTCGAACTCCATACCGCCGTTAGGCTAACCAGATGGCAGGGCGGCGCGCGGTGCATGAGCGGACGGGAAAGGTCCTCGCGGATGACCTCGAGGTGGAGCTCTCATTCTTCGGCCGCACCGCGGGCCTCATGTTCAGGCGGCCGCTGGATCCGGGACAAGGCATGTGGATCAACCCCTGCAACGGGATTCACATGATGTTCATGAGGTCTGCCATCGACGCGGTGTTCCTCGACCGCAAGGAGCGCGTCAAGAAGGTTTACCGCAAGCTCCCGGCCTGGTATGGCGTCGTCTGGTTCGTGTGGGGCGCGGAAAGCGTGCTCGAGCTCCCGCCGGGGTCGACTGCGGACATCGATCTCAAGCCGGGCGATCAGATCCTGCTGTAAAGAAGAGCTTGACACCCCGCCTAACTTTCCAGGAGTGCTTGCGCGCGTCTTGGACCTCATCCTGCCACCGCGATGCGGCGCGTGCCGAGCCGTGGGCTCGTGGCTGTGCGAGCGCTGCCGCGCCAGGATCAGGCGCCTGGAGGAGCCCATCTGCCGGCGATGTGGGGTGGAGGTGGAATCCGCCCAAAGGAGCTGCGGGTGCCGGTCCCGCCTGAAGGCGCTTTCCAGACTGCGTTCGGCGGTCGCCTATGAAGGCCCGATTGAGCCGGCAATCAGGCGTTTCAAGTACGAGGGCTGGCGGCGGCTGGCTGCGCCGCTCAGCCTGCTGCTGGCGGAGCGCCTGGTGGTCGAGGGCCTCGCCGGCTCCTGGACGGTGGCGGTACCGCTCCACCGCGACCGCCTCCGGCAGCGAGGCTTCAACCAGGCGGAGCTCCTGGCCCGCGAGCTGCGGGCTCGCCTGGGCCTGACGAGGCCGCCGGGTGTCCTGGTGCGCGTCCGGGCGACGCCGCCCCAGGTGGGCCACGACCGCCTGTGGCGCAAGGAGAACGTACGCGGAGCGTTTCTGTGGGTAGGGGCAAACCTGGGCGGCAAGCCGGTCCTGGTGGTCGACGACGTGGCCACGACCGGCGCCACGCTCGAAGCTTGCGCTGTGGCGCTCAGGGCATCTGGATCAGGCCCTGTGATCGGCATCTCGGTGGCCAGAGTGATCGTGTAAGAGGGGGCCTCCCCGGGGACTCTGTCTTATAGTGGGTCGGCGTCTGTCGAAGGTGCGCGACGCGCACCGCCCGTCCGGTATCACAGCGCGGAGGCTGATTAATGGCAGTTCGGATCCCAGGTATCAATATCGATGAGTACTACCAGCAGCTCGGACCGATCGAGCCGCTCATTCGCGACGACCGCGTAACCGAGATCATGGTCAACGGCAGCGACCACGTCTACGTCGAGATGGGCGGCAAAGTGGTGCTGACGAACATCAAGTTCACGGACGAGGACCAGCTTCTCAACGTCATCCAGTTCATCGTCCGCACCGTCGGCCGGCGTATCGACGAGCGCCAGCCGCTTTGCGACGCACGACTCGCAGACGGCTCCCGCGTGAACGCGGTGATCCGGCCGCTTGCTTTGAACGGCCCGTTGCTCACAGTTCGAAAGTTCTCGCGCGACCCCTTCCAGGTCGAGGACCTCATTCGCTTTGGCAGCTGCAACGAGGCCGGCTTCGGCTTCCTGAAGGCAGCTGTGCTCGCCAAGGCGAACATCATCGTGTCGGGAGGCACCGGCACCGGCAAGACGACGTTCCTGAACGTGCTCTCCAGCTTCATCCCAGTCGAGGACCGCATCGTCACCATCGAAGACGCGGCTGAGCTGCAGCTCCACCAGGAGCACGTCTGCCGCCTGGAGACTCGACCACGCGACATCAACGGCGAAGGCGAGGTGACCATCCAGCGATTGGTCATCAACGCTCTGCGCATGCGACCGGAGAGAATCGTCGTCGGCGAGTGCCGTGGCGGAGAAGCGCTTGACATGCTCCAGGCCATGAACACAGGCCACGACGGCTCGATGACCACCATCCACGCCAACAGCCCGCGCGATGCGCTCGCCCGGCTCGAGACGCTGGTGCTCATGGCCGGCGTCGACCTTCCGGTCAAGGCCATTCGCCAGCAGGTGGCGGCCGGCATCAACATCATCTGCCAGCTCAACCGGCTGCGCGACGGCTCCCGCAAGGTGACCGCGATCTCCGAGATCATGGGCATGGAGCAGGAGGTCATCACGATGCAGGACATCTTCGTGCTGGAGCAGAAGGGCGCCACTGCGGATGGCAAGGTCATCGCGGACTTCAGGCCCAGCGGCCTGCGGCCCAAGATCCTCGACCGCATCTTCTCCCAGGGCATCCCTCTGCCGAAAGAGATCCTCACGCTCTTTCCGCCTCCGGCGGGCTACAAGCCCTCCACGAAGTAGGCGCCGAGCAGCCCGCCCCGGGATTTTCGGGGCGGACTTATACTCGGGTTGTGAAGGTCGTCCTGCACGACCGGTCCGACATCGTCGGCCCGGAGCTGCGGGAGTACGCGCAGCGCAAGCTGACGCGACTTGAGCACCACTTCGGCAAGGTTGCCGAGGCGGCGCTGGAGTTCTCGCCCGAGCGGAATCGCAACGGGCTGACCACCGTCAGGTGCCGGATCAACGTCCACGTCGACGGGCGGCGCACCCCGCTGCTGTCGGCGCACGAAAGCGGGGCGGATCCCCAGGCCGCGTTCGATCTCGCCTTCGACAAGATCGACCGCCAGGTGGTGAGGCTGAAGGAGAAGCGCACCGCACGCAAGAAGGCAACCTCGCCGGTTCGCGTGCCACCTGTCGAGGATGCGCCGGAACGAGACACGGAGCCGGAAAGGATCCGCATGAAGCTGCGCCCCGTTTCGGCCGAGGACGCCGTCGCGGAGCTGCAGTCGGACGGGCAGAGCTTCCATGTCTTCCTGGACGAGGACTCGGGCAACGTCCAGATCGCTTTCAAGCGATCCGACGGGTCGGTGGGGATTATCGAGCCGGTAGTCCCCTAGACGGCGGCCCCACCTGCCTGTGCTCGCGGCGCGAGCAGGCCTCCCCAGCGAGTGGGGAGGCAACGGTCAGGCCGGTTTGGCCGGACCGGCTTCCCGGTAACCTAGATCCAGTGCCCAGCCTTGGCAAGCTTTTTGACCCCAACGAGCGCGAGATCAAGCGCCACCTCGCGGTGGCGGCGGCGATCAACGGCCTCGAGCCCGAGCTCCAGGCCCTCGACGACGCCGCCCTGCGCGAGCGCTCGGACGAGCTGCGCAAGCGCGCCCAGGACGGCGAGGATCTCGACGACCTCCTGATCGAGGCCTTCGCCCTGTGCCGCGAGGCAAGCCGCCGCACCCTCGGCATGCGCCACTTCGACGTCCAGCTCGTCGGCGGCATCGTCCTGCACCAGGGCCGCATCGCCGAGATGAAGACGGGCGAAGGCAAGACGCTGGTCGCGAGCCTCGCCCTGTACTTGAATGGGCTCTCGGGCAAGGGCGTCCACCTTGTCACCGTCAACGACTACCTGGCGCGACGAGACGCAGGCTGGATGGCGCCGATCTACCACCTCCTTGGGCTGAGCGTGGGCGTGAACGTCAGCTCGACGGGCACGTATCTCTACGATCCCGAGTTCGTTGACGAGACGCACGGCGACAAGCGACTCCAGAACCTCCGACCCGTCACCAAGGCGGAGGCCTATCGCGCCGACATCACCTATGCGACCAACTCCGAGCTCGCCTTCGACTACCTGCGCGACAACATGTCACGCGACCTCGCCCAGTGCGCCCAGCGCACGCTCAACTACGCGATCGTCGACGAGGTCGACTCGATCCTCATCGATGAGGCGCGCACGCCTCATATCATCTCCGGCCAGTCGGAGGAGTCGACTGAGAAGTACTACGAGTACGCTCGGTGGGCAGGACGCCTGGTCGAGACCGAGGACTACGAGGTCGACTTCAAGCATAAGTCCGCATCGCTGACCGAGTCTGGCATCGCGAAGATGGAGCGCTGGACCGGCATCAAGAACATCTACGACCTCGAGAACGTGGTCGAGGCGCATCAGATCAACCAGGCGTTGAAGGCGAAGACGCTGTTCCGCCGCGACCAGGAGTACCTGGTTAAGGATGGCGAGGTGATCATCGTCGACGAGTTCACCGGGCGCACGATGCCCGGACGGCGCTGGTCAGACGGCCTCCACCAGGCGGTCGAGGCCAAGGAAGGCGTGAAGGTCCAGCAGGAGCAGAAGACCATCGCGACGATCACCGTCCAGAACTACTTCCGCCAGTACGAGAAGCTCGCTGGGATGACGGGCACTGCGCTCACCGAGGCCGAAGAGTTTCACAAGATTTACGGACTCGACGTCGTGATCATCCCCACCAACAAGAACATGATTCGCGTCGACAGCCCCGACGTGATCTACAAGACGGAAAAGTCGAAATTCGAGGCGGTCATCGACGAGATCGTCGAGATGAACGA
>DATARC010000058.1:0-3160 GCA_036264335.1 Candidatus Dormiibacterota bacterium | reverse complement strand
GCCTGGCGGTCTTTCGCGAACTGCAGATAGAACTGGTCAGTCATCACTTCTCCTCCGAGGGTTAGGACGGGCGGGCTTCGCCAGGTCGCCGAGCAACGTCCCGAAGCGGTGCAGCGCCTCGGGTCGCAACGAATATCTCTTCGTGCCCATCGGGATTCTCAGGAGGCCGGCTGCCCTGAGCTCCGCCAGGTGGTGGTGGATGGTCGACTTGTTGAGTTCCAGCTTGCCCGCCAGCTCCATGAGGCTGAGCGGCTCGTTAGCCAGCAGCTGGATCGCGCGTACCCGGCTCTCGTCAGAGAGAACCCGAGCGAGCTTGACGGCGCGGGCGGTGACGGCGTCGCCGTTCGTGCCCAGGCTCTCGTCCGCGACCGGGTAGCTGATCACCGCGGTGGACCCGCTCGGGCCGTCGACGGTCCATGGCCGGTAGATCCAGGTCGGGACCAGGGCGATCGTGTCGAGGCCCGGTTGGTCGCTCCAGACGAAGCCGTTGGTCGCCTCCTCGAGCAGCTCAACCGGGCTGAGGCGCCGGGCCAGCTCACCCTTGGCGCGAGCGTCGCGCTCGAGGATCGCGCCAAGCCGCTCCTCTTGCTGCCCGAAGAGGTCTTGGCGCCACAGCGTGGCCACCTCGACCAGCGACTCGCGCAGGCGGGGCGCCATGCGCGGCAGCCATTTGACCAATTTGGGCGCCGCATGGTGGCCTAGCGCCTGGCCCCTCTTCGCCAGCTCGCGAGCCGCCGGCTTGTCTCCCGCTGCCGTGCGCAGAACGAGATCGTCGAGCTGCTCCCGAGCGCCCGGCAGCTCACCCAGGCCGGCCGCCTCGAGGATCAAGTCCCTCTCGGGCATCGAGCCCAGACCCTCGACCAGGTCGTCCACCGTCACCCAGCGGTGGGCGTAGGTCATCTGGACCACGCCGTACCAGGGACCGTGGGAGTGTTCGTTGAGCTCCTGGCCGGTCATCGCCTTGCGGAGCTCGGGAGACATTGCGGATCGCGCCTGGCTGAGCCATTTGTCGCCGACCTCGAGGTTGCTCGCGCGCCCGGCGACGGCCATGACGTGGCAGGCCATCTCATGGGCCAGGGAGACGAAAATTTCGGCGCGGGGTTCGATAGTCATCTAACTTAGAGTTCGATCATGATCGAACTATTCGGAAAAGTCAAGCCCTTCCTATGCGCGGATTCGGGTGCCTTTTGGGTCATAGAGGGGGTCTGCAGCGACGGTCCCGGGGACCCAAGTTCCGAAGATCTCCACCTCGACCGGGGTGCCTGGCTTGGCCTCGGCGGGCACGTAGGCGTAGGCGATCGAGCGGCCGACGGAGTAGCCATAGCCCCCGCTTGTGACGCGGCCAATCGCGCTGCCGATCTTGACGGGTTCCGAACCCAGAGCAACCGAGTGCGCGTCGTCAAGCACCAGGCATGCGAGGCGCGTTGCGGCCGGTTCCTCGCGCGCCTTCAAAAGCGCCTGGCGCCCTATGAACTCGCCCTTGTCCAGCTTGACGCAGAAGCCGAGTCCCGCCTGGTACGGGTTGGCCTCAGGCCCGATGTCCGAGCCCCACGCCCGGTAGCCCTTCTCCAGGCGCAGCGAATCCACTGCCTTGTAGCCGCCGGCGACGAGGCCATGGCCGAGACCGGCCTCCCACAGCGTGTCCCAGAGGCTCCGGCCGAACTCCGACGGGCAGTAGAGCTCCCAACCCAGCTCACCGACATAGGTCACGCGCAGAGCCAGGCACGGCACCGATCCGACTGCGAGCGACTGCGCGGTCATGTACGGAAATGCGGCGTTGCTGATGTCGGTCGTTGTGAGCGGCTGGAGGATCTACCGGGCGGCCGGTCCCCACAGCCCGATGCAAGCAGATGCGGAGGTCACGTCCTCGACCTGCACCGAGCCGTCCTCGGGTGCGTGGTCGCGAATCCATGCGAGGTCGTGCTGTCCGAAAGCCGTTCCGGTCACCACCCGAAACCTGTCCTCGGCCAGCCGAGTGATCGTGAAATCGCACTCGATGCCGCCACCATCGTTCAGCATCTGTGTGTAGGTGAGGTGGCCTACGCCACGTGCGACGTGGTTGTCGGACAGCGTCTCAAGATAAGCTGCCGCTCCCCGGCCGCGGATCTCGATCTTTGCGAAAGAGGTGAAGTCGAACAACGCGGCTTTCTCCCGGCAGGCTTTGTGCTCCGCGGCGATTGCGGGCGACCACAGCCGCCCAGCCCAACCCCTCGGCCTCAGCGATTCATCGCCCGCGGCCGTGTTGGGCTCGAACCAGTTGGCGCGTTCCCAGCCTGACTTTTCGCCGAAGGCGGCGCCGCGCTCGGCGAGCCGCGTGTAAATCGGCGAGACCCGCAAAGGCCGACCGGCGCTGCGCTCGTGGCCTGGATATTTGACGTCGTAATAGGTCGAGTAGACCTCGCGCGTCCGCACCAGCGTGTATTCGCGGCTGGTGTAGTGGCGGCCAAAGCGGCGTGAGTCCATCTCCCACGTGTCCAGGCTTGGCCGCCCGTCGACGATCCATTCCGCGACGAGGCGGCCCATGCCGCCTGCGCCTGCAAGGCCGTGAGCGCAGAAGCCCGCGGCGACCCAAAAGCCACGGACCTCGCTTGGGCCGAGGATGAACTCGCCATCGGGCGTGAAGGCTTCGGGTCCGTTCACCAATCGCACAACCCCGGCGTCCTTGAGGTCTGGGGTTCTGGCGATCGCGTTCGTCATCAACGGCTCGAAGCGATCCCAGTCCGGCTCGAGGAGCTTGCCGTTGAAATCAGGCGGGATGCCATCGAGGCTCCACGGAGCAGGGTCGCGCTCGTAGCCGCCCATGACCAGGCCGCCCGACTCCGGCCGGTAGTAGACGAGCAGGGATGGGTCGCGCATCGTCGGCATGTCGATTGGCAGGCCGGAGGGAGTGGTGATCAAGTACTCGTGGGCCATCGGGATGATCGGCACATTGACGCCGGCCATGCGGCCGATCTCGGTCGCGAACATGCCGCCCGCGTTGACGACGAGATCGGTATCGATGTCGCCCTTGTCGGTGATGACGCGGCGCACCTTGCCGCCGGTGACGTCGATCGCCGTAACCCTCGGGTCCTCACAGATCTCGGCCCCTCGGCGCCGAGCGCCCTCGACCAGCGCGAAGGTGAGCTGGCTGGGATCGATGTATCCGTCCGTCGGCAGGAAT
>DATARC010000213.1:0-1887 GCA_036264335.1 Candidatus Dormiibacterota bacterium | reverse complement strand
TGGGCCGCGGCCTCGGTCATCGGCGTGGCCGCTCTGCTCGAGAGCTCGGACGCTGCCTTCATCGTCTTCAAGGTCGCCGGCGCCACCTATCTCGTCTACCTTGGGCTCCGCACGCTGGCCGGCACCTTCCGCGCAGCCCCTCTCAGAGCTGCGGGCCTGGACCAGGCTGCTGCTGCACCGAACGTCAGTCCTGGAGCCGCGTTCCTGCAGGGCGTGCTGAACAACTTGCTGAACCCCAAAGCGGGTGCGATCTTCGCCACCGTCATGCCCCAGTTCATCGAGCCTGGCGACTCGGCAGGTCGCCTCGTGCTGATGGTCCTCTGTTACTACGCGATGGTCATCTGCTGGCTTTGTGCGTACGCGCTCGTGGTCGCCAGAATGCGGCGTACCAGCGCCGGCGCCCGCGTTCGCAACGGTCTCGAGAGGGTGATGGGAACCGTCATGGTCGGTCTCGGAGTGCGCCTGGCGCTCGAACGACGCTGACGCCCTCGGCCCACGTTCGCCGAGGCTCGGCATGCCGGTATGGCAAAGCCGCAGGACGTTTTCGGAGTGAATGAGCGATGCAGGACCCGTCGAGGCGGCGCGTGAAGCTGGGCTGACCTACACCTCGGATTCCGCGCCCGGCATCCGCCGCGTGCGGCAGGGCCGGGGCTTTGGCTACCGGGATGCCGAGGGCCGGACCGTGAGGGACCCTGCCACGCTCGAGCGCATCAGGTCCCTGGCGGTGCCGCCGGCGTGGAAGGACGTGTGGATCTGCGCGCGTCCGAACGGACACCTCCAGGCCACGGGTCGGGATGAGCGAGGCCGCAAGCAGTCTCGCTACCACCCTCGCTGGGGCGAAACTCGCGCGGCGAACAAATACGCAAGACTGCTCGGTTTCGCGCATGCGCTGCCGCGAATCAGGTCTCGAGTCGCCCGGGACCTCCGCCGGCCAGGCCTGCCGCGCGAGAAGGTGATCGCCACGATCGTGAGGCTGCTGGAGACGACTTTTGCTCGCATCGGCAACGAGGAGTACGCGCGCAACAACGGCTCGTTTGGACTCACGACATTGCGCGACCGGCACGTCAAGGTGACAGGCGCCAACGTGCGGTTTCTCTTTCGCGGCAAAAGCGGTCGCGACCATGAGCTGGGGATCACTGACCGGCGGGTGGCCGCGGTGATCAAACGCTGCGAGGAGCTGCCCGGCCAGATGCTCTTTCAATATGTCGGTGAGGACGGTGTTCGCGGGCTTGTCACATCGGATGATGTGAACAGCTACCTGAGAGAGACCACGGGTGAAGATTTCACTGCGAAGGACTTCCGGACATGGGCGGGAACGCTGCTGGCCGCGTGCGCTCTGCGCGATCTCGCACGATTCGAGTCGGAGAGCGAAGCCAAGCGCAACGTGCTGACCGCCATCGACAGCGTCGCACGCAAGCTGGGGCACACACGAGCCGTTTGCAGGCGCGCTTACGTGCACCCAGCCGTGATCGACACGTACCTGGAGGGATCGCTTGAAAGCGCGCTCGACATCGAGCACGCCGTCGGCAGAGGAAGGCTCAGGTCGGACGAGATGGCCTTGCTCGCATTTCTGAAGCGCGCGGCCCGCCAGCGCAAGCGCGGCGAGCGCCCCGAGGTCAGGGCGGCCTAGTCGATCAGAGCGGCGGCTTCGTCGCGCGCACGTACTGGAGGACGGGAGGCACGCCGCCGCGCTGGATCTCGGCAAATCCAGCAGTCCCCACCAAACCCTGCACGTGCGGAACCGCGTGGCCCATTGAGGACAGTCCGGTGGGGCCCAACAACAGCTTCCAGCCGTGGCCCGCCGGCGCCTGAAACTCTGCGATCAAGAGCGTCCCGCCCGGCCGCAGCACCCGTCGCATCTCCTGGATCGCCGGCAGCTGGTCGGCG
>DATARC010000047.1:0-5672 GCA_036264335.1 Candidatus Dormiibacterota bacterium | reverse complement strand
GGGCCGCAAACCAGCAGCATGCGCGCCTTCGGGTCTTGGACCCGCACGATGCGAAACCCTGCCGCGATGCGCCGCAGCAGATGGATACCGACCGCCGATCCGCCGGCGCTCCCGACGATCAGCCGCTCGTCCGCGTCGACGCCAAGCGAACGCCGCAGCGCGCGGTCGTCACCCCGCTCCGCCGAGTCGAATGGCAGAACGTAGCCGGAGAACTGGAAATGACGCGCAGTCCACTCCTGGATCAGCGGCAATCCTGGGCCGAATCGCTCGGCCACAACGTCCGCCGGGTCGCCGATGAATATCGAGATATCGCGTATCTCGGGATGCCGCTCGACGTGCTCGAGCATCTCGGCGTTGTAGTCCGCCACCAGCCGCGCCTCGCGCTCGCCCCCGATCGGCATCGGCATGAAGCCCACGAAATCGCTCATCCACACGTATGGCGAGGTCTTGAGCTCGGGATTCTCGTGGAGGAAGTGGTCCACCTCCCAAGCTTCGTCGCCAATCCACACGTCGAACTTCTCCTGGCTGACCACGTCGTTGAAGACCATGAAGTTGGCGCACAGGATCTCGTCCATCCGGCGGATCATTTCGAATGCGTGCAGCTCGTGCTCGCCGGACTCCGCGTCGACATGAGTCGCCTCGGGCGCCAGCTCCCGACTCGCGGGATGGACCGTCTCGCCACATGCCTCGAGCAGCGTCACCAGCGGCGGTTGGGCCAACCATTCGACCTCGAGGCCCGGAACCTGGCGCCGCAGCTCGCGCGCGATCGCGACGTCGCGCCACGCGTGGCCGAGCCCGATCGGCGAGCTGACCAGCAGAGCGCGCGGGTTCTTGCTGACGCGAGCCCGAGGTGCGGGAGGCGTCGCCTCGCCGGCAAACTCGCTGATGAGGCGGTTGACGCGCACCGGGTGCCGCGCCTGGGGAATATGGCCCGAGCCCTCGAACTTGACGTGGCGCGCGCCAGTCAGCCCGGCCAGCGCCAGGCCGCGTGAGTACGGCTGGCAGTTGTCCTGGTCGCCCTGGATGATGAGCATCGGACAACGAACCTGCCGGCAGAGGGCTGCCACCTCTTCTTTGGTTTTGACGATCGGCTCGTCGGCCATCGCGAGCATCTCGGCACCGCCATCGAGCCCGTACGCGACGGCGTCCTCGACCTGCTTGGTCGAATGGGGCTCGGGGAACATCTCGCCGAAGAAGAACTCCAGAAAGCCGCGATAGTTCTCCCGCATGTAGTGCGCGTTGTACTTGAACCAGCCTTCATTGCTTTCAAGCACCCGGTCGAATGCCTCGACGGACGCAAGGCGCGCTTCAATCGGCGGGGTGACCAGTGGTATCCCCGGAGCGATCGCCACGATGCCGAGGACGCGACCCGGATCGGATACAGCCAGCTGGATTGAGGGGAACACGCCGTCATGACAAATACCCACGAGCACCGCAGCATCGGTGCCGGTGGCATCCATGACCGTGAGGCAATCATCAGCGAACCACCTGCCCAACCACTTCGCGGAGGGGTCAGGATGGTCGGAAAGACCGTTGCCGCGACCGTCATAAACGACGACTCGGAATTGCCGCGCGAGGTGATGCACCTGCGCCTTCCACAAGCGCGAATGCGAGATCGGAGTGGCCGGTAGAAAGACGATGGTCTTCTCTCCGGTTCCGAAGACCTCGTAGTAAAGCCTCAGCCCATCGCCGGTCGTCGCGTAACCGCTGGAGTCAGGCTGCCGAGCACGCGTACCCGTTTCCGTAACTGGCATCGGGACCTCTCAATTTAGGTGAAGGCGGGCGGCGTGAACCGCCCGCCTTCGGATTTCCTACGGCCTGGCTTCGTAGACGATGTTGAACGGCGTTTCAGCGACCCTCCGGAACCGGGTGAAACCGGCGGCCGTGGCAACATCTTTGATCCGCGCCTCTCCGGCCTGGGCACCGAGCGCCAGCCCGACATCCTGTGACAGCGAGCTCGGCGTGCAGAGGAAGGTTGAGAACGCGTAGTAGGCGCGACCGACGGGATTGAGGTTCTGCTCGACCCTGTCGCCGGCGGCCGGCTCCACGATCATCCAGGTTCCGTCAGCAGCGAGCGCCTGGCGCACATGGCGGGCGGCGCCGACGGGGTCGCCCATGTCGTGCAGGCAGTCGAACATGGTGACGAGGTCGTAGCCGGTGCCCGGGAATCCGGCCGCCGAAACGACCTCGAAGTTGGCGCGGTCCTGCAGCCCCGCTTCCCTTGTCTCGTTGCGCGCGAGATCGATCGACTCCTTGTGATAGTCGAAGCCCGTGAACTTCGAGCGCGGGTAGGCCTGGGCCATGAGCCTGGTCGAGGCGCCCAGGCCGCAGCCGACGTCCGCCACCTTGCCCCCCACTCCGAGCTTCCCTTCCACGCCGTCGAGCGCGGGAATCCACGACGCGACGAGGTTCGCGTTGTATCCCGGCCGGAAGAACCGCTCGCATCCGGTGGAGACGCCGAGGTCGTGCTCGTGCCACCCGAACCCGGAGCCGGTGCGGAACGCCTTTTCGATCTGCTCGCGGGACTTCAACGTCGCCGTCGCGAGCTCGAATGCGCCGCCGACAAACGCCGGGCTGTCCTCGTTGGCCAGCGCGAGCGCCTGCTCCGGGGGCAAAAGGTAGCGCTTGGTCTCAGCGTTGTACTCGACGAAACCGCCCGCCGCCTGCGCGTTGAGCCACTCGCGCACGTACCGCTCCGCGGTGCCTGTCTTCTCGGCGAGCTCGGCCGAGGTGATCGGGCCGGCCCCTGCCATTGCCTTGTAGAGGCCGAGCCTGTCGCCGATCACGATCAGGCCCGCGTTGACTGTCGCCCCAAGCTCGCCGACCACCTGGCCCATGAAGGCGTTGAGCTTGTCCTCGTTGATCGCCGCTGTCTGTACTGCCATTGGACGCTCCTCCTGGTTGAGATGAACCGACCGTAGGTGCCCGACGGCAGGGATCGCATCAGGGACCCCACCTAGTTCTTGGCGTGACAAGCTAGCGCGATGCTGCTGGGCCGCGAACCGGAGCTTCTGGCGATCGACCAGGCGATGGCCTCGGCGAGGCTCGGCAGGAGCGCCTGCCTGGTCATTCGCGGAGAGCCGGGGATCGGAAAGACGGCGCTGCTCGAATACGCGGCCGGTAGCGCCGGCTCGATGCGAGTTCTGTCCGCACGCGGCGTCGAGTTCGAAGCCGGTCTCCCGTTCGCCGGCCTTCACGAGCTGCTGCGCCCGGCCCTGGGCTGGCTCGACCGGCTCCCTCCAATCCACGCCTCGGCCCTCCGATCATCCCTCGGGTTGGGGCCGCGAATCGAGGCCGACCGGCTGATCATCGGCGCCGCCGTGCTCGGCCTGATCTCGATCTACGCGGAGGATCAGCCCGTGCTCATCACGGTGGACGACGCACCCTGGATCGATCGCGCGTCGGCAGAAGCGATCGGCTTCGCCGCGCGCCGGCTGGTCGCGGACCCAGTCGCGATTCTCATCGCCGTGAGGGAAGGTGAGGAATCGCCCCTCAGGTCTGCGGGCCTGCCGGAGCTTGTTTTGAGCGGGCTCGATCAGTCTTCCGCCAGCGTCCTTCTGGCGCAGTCAGGATCGGAACCAGTTTCGCGAGATGCCGCGCGCTGGATGCTGGAGGCAACCGGTGGGAACCCGCTGGCGCTGCTCGAGCTCGGGCGCGAGGGCCGGGGCATGTCCCCCCAGCCGCATGACAACCTTCCCATCGCCACCAGCGTGGAGCGCGCTTACTTGCGCCGGGCTGACGGCCTGTCGCAGAACGCTCGGCGCGTGCTCCTGGTGATGGCAGCATCGGGAAGCGCCGACCTGAGGGTCGTCCGGCGGGCGGCGGCCGCGCAGGCGCTGAGCGCGGCGGATGTGGACGAAGCCGAGGCGGCCGCGGGCTTGATACGGCAGAGCGGAGATCGAGTCGCGTTCGTGCACCCACTGGCACGCGCGGCCATCTATCACGCGGCATCGCCGGCCGATCGGCGGGCGGCCCATGCGGCGCTCGCGTCCGAGATGGTCGGGGCGGAGAACGCGGATCGCCGTGCCTGGCATCTCGCCGCGGCCGCGACCGGCTGGGATCCGGCGGCCGCCACGGCCCTGGAAGAAGCGGCGCGCCGGGCTCACGAAAGCACGGACTATGCGGGTGCGGCGCGAGCGTGGACCGAGTCGGCGCGCCTGACCGAGCCGGTGGAGCTGCGCATCGGCCGGTTGATCGGAGCCGCTGAAAACGCCTGGCTCGGCGGCCGGGGGGAGGAAGCGGTCGAGCTCCTTGCCGCCGCGCGCGCGCTCGGCCCGGCGCGGGGTCCGGGCGTGGACATCGACAACCTCACGGGCCACATCGACATGCGACGCGGCCAGATTGCCGAGGGCTACCGGCTGCTCGTGGCCGCGGCGGAAGCCATCGAACCAACCGACCGGTTGAAGGCCGTCCGCATGCTCGCCGATGCGGCGCTGTCGACTTTCGGCGCCGGCCGTCCAGCCGACAACCTCGGTGCTGCAATCAGGGCACTGGAGCTTTTGCGACCGACCGATCCAGCTGATGTGCAGGTGTTTGCGCATGTCTCCTACGGTGCGCTCGCCGTCCTCGCCGGCCATGGCTCTGACGGTCCGGCCCACCTGCACGAGAGCGTCGCGCTCTTCAAGCTGGTGCCATTTGAGAACACAGACCCCCTGCTCTTGCTGTGCGCCGGTATGGCCGGAACGTTTCTGCGCGAGGCGGAGGCGGAGCGCGACCTCCTGGACCGCGCGGTGCAGCAAGCCCGTGGGCACGCTCCAACCGCCGCTCTTCCCGGAGTTCTTTTCCTCTCGGGCCGTGACGCAGGGGCCACCGATCGGTGGCCGTTTGCGCGCGCGCAATATGAGGAGGGCCTTCGTGTGGCCCGTGAGACGACGCAGTTCACGTGGCTGGCTGCTTGCGCGGCGGGCCTGGCGTGGCTGGATGCGCTCGAGGGCAAAGAGGAAGAATGCCGGGCGCATGCCGCCGAGGCCAGTGACCTGTCCGACAGATATGGCATGGCGATCTACAAGGCGTGGTCGATGATCGCCCTCGGACAGCTCGAGCAGGGACTGGGCCACCAGGAGCTGGCGCTGGGGCATTTCATGCGGTGCGCGGCGTATCTCGAGGAGATTGCGATCAGCGACCCCGACCTCGACCCCGCACCAGAGATTGCGGACGTGCTGGTCCGGTTGGGCCGGCTGCCCGAGGCTCGCGAGGTGGTGGCGCGATACCTGCCGACCGCCGCGGCCAAGGGTCAGCCCTTCGCGCTGGCGCGAGCGGCTCGAGTAGCCGCGCTGCTCGCTGACGATGATGCGTACGCCGCCGAGTACGAGAACGCTATCCGCCACCACCAGGAAACACCCGACATCTTCGAGGAGGCGCGGACACGTCTCTATTACGGCGAGCGGCTGCGCCGCTCGCGCCGGCGGGTGGACGCGAGAAGAGAGCTCCGTGCCGCGCTCAAAGCCTTCGACAAGCTGGGCGCTGCGCCGTGGGCCGAACGTGCGATGACAGAGCTTCAGGCGAGCGGGGAAACGGCGCGCGTTCGCGATGACCCTTACCGCCAGCAGCTCACGCCCCAGGAGCTGCAGGTGGCGCTCACGCTGGCCGAGGGCGCGACGACGCGCGAAGCGGCAGCCCGGCTGTACCTCAGCCCGAAGACCGTCGAGTACCACCTTCGGCACGTGTACGAC
>DATARC010000197.1:0-4634 GCA_036264335.1 Candidatus Dormiibacterota bacterium | reverse complement strand
TACGCAGTCCTTGAACAGACCTTCAGTGGAACGAGCACCGGCTCGCCCGCTTTCCAGGTCGTGCGGCTGTCGGACCACCAGCTCGTGTACAGCCGGAGGGACGGCAGCATGGCGACCTGGTCGGGCTCGGGCGCGCACCTGTACTTCCGCACCATCGCGGGCGTGGAGTCGTGGGACCCGAAAGCCGGCGTCCAGCTCGTGGTGCCGGGGTTGGCGTGGATCCACCCGTGGCCCAGCGCGGACGGCCTGCGCATCGTCTACACGGCCGCCGATGGGACGGGCAACCACCACGCCGGCTACCTCCGGCTCGCCGATCAGCCGGTCGCGGGCATCGAGCTGAGCCACGAGCCGCGCACGGATGCCGCGTTCTTGAACTCAACCCTGGTCTGGTATGCCGAGGAAGCATCCTGCGCCCAAACCCAGTGCGGAATTGCCGGGACGCCGCTGACGGGGAGAACCTTCCTGCACGACCTGATCACCATCGGTGACCGGCCGTCGGTCGACCTCACGGTCTTCGACTCCTGGCCCCACGTCGGGGCCGCCTAGCCACGCCGCCCGGCACGGCCGGCTGAGCGCTTAATTGACCCCGGGCTAACCGGCGTTTAACGATTGGACAATCGTTTGATCGTCCGGTCCTATACTGTGCCGGACCCAGGACAGGTTCGCGAGGGAGTGGATGGAGTCCGAGAGGGTAGGCTCCGGTTGGCTGGTGTGGCATCGCTTTCGGCGCGATCGCCTTGCTTTGGTTGGCACCGCCTTCATCGTCCTGCTGGTCCTCCTTGCGATCTTCGCCCCGATCCTGCCCCTCCGCGACCCCAACCACGGCTACTACGAGCTGCTGTCGGCTGACGGCCGGCCCATCGCCCCGGGCCCCGTCTTCTGGCTGGGCAGCGATCCCAATGGACGGGACCTGTTCAGCCGCCTGATCTGGGGCGCCCGCGTCTCGCTGTTCATCGGTTTCATCGCCAACGGCATGGCCCTGGTGGTGGGCGTGATCGTCGGCACCGTCGCCGCCTACTTCGGCAAGTGGGTCGACATGATCCTCATGCGCTTCACCGACGTGATGATGGCCTTCCCCGTTCTGCTCTTCTCGATCGCGCTGATCGCCATCCTGCAGCGCGGCGGCAACGTGCTGGTGATCGCCGGCGTGATCGCCCTCTTCTACTGGACGGCGGTCGCCCGCATCGTGCGCGGCCAGGTGCTCTCGCTTAAAGAGGTGGAGTTCATCGAGGCGGCTCGGTCATCCGGCGGAGCGCCGCGCCACATCCTCTTTCGACACATCCTTCCCCATCTCGTGCCGGTGATCATCGTGTACGGCACCATCGGCATCGCCACCAGCATCAGCACCGAATCCATCCTCAGCTTCATCGGCATCGGTGTGCAGCCACCCACCTCTGACTGGGGAAAGATGGTCTCGGACGGTCAGGGCTACATGTTCCTGGCGCCCTGGCTGGTGATCTTCCCCGGCCTGATGATCCTGCTCACAGTCCTGGCGTTCAACCTCATCAGCGACGGGTTGCGCGACGCCCTCGATCCCCGGCACCGGTCGCTGGTCCAGAGAGTTGTCGGTGGATTCTCAGCAGGAGGTCAAGCCCTGGGAAGCCGCACGCGGACGACGGCCGAAGCCGAGTCCGCTTAACCACGCGAATTATTCGGAGGAGGAAACGCATGAAATATCACGGCAGAGTGGTGGCGGCGTTGGCCGCCGGGGTCATGCTCATGTACGCATGCGGCAACACGACCACGGACACCGGCGGACAGCCCGTCTCCGGCGGCACCTTGAACATCGCGATGAAGGACGACTTCAAGACGCTCGACCCCGCGGTCGCTTACGACACTGACAGCTGGTCGGTCGAGCGCGCCATCTACAACGGGCTCCTCGACTACGTGGGCTTCACCACGCAGCTCGGGCCGGACATCGCGGAATCCATGCCCACCATCAGCCCCGACGGCAAGACCTACACGTTCAAGCTCAAGCACGGCGTCAAGTTCAGCAACGGCCGCGAGGTCACCGCCGACGACTTCAAGTACTCGTTCGAAAGGATGCTGAACCCGAAGACCCAGGGACCGATGACGGGTGGCCCGTTCTGGGGCTCCGTCTCCGGTACGGCCGACTTCTACAGCGGCAAGGCCACCGGCATCAGCGGTATCAAGGTCGTCGACCCCTACACGCTGGAGATCGATCTCGACAGCCCGAACCAGTCGTTCCTCAACGTGCTGGCCATGCCATTCGGATTCGTCATCCCGAAGGAGGCGGTGGCCGCGGCGGGCAGCGACTACGCCCACCACCCGGTCGGCACCGGGCCGTTCGTGCTCGACAAATGGACTCCCGGTCAGCTCCTGGTGCTCAAGAAGAACCCGAGCTACTTCGGCAAGGCCGCGTACCTCAACGAGGTCGACTTCCAGATCGGCGTCGACGAGCAGGTCGGCTTCCTACGCATGCAGCAGGGGCAGGCGGACCTCGTCCAGCCTGATGTGAACATGCCGTCGGCGCAGTACATCCAGCTGTCGGCCGACCCGACCTTCAAGAGCCGCATCGTCAAGACCCCGAACGTCGACATCTGGTACCTCGGCATGAACGTCAACATGAAGCCGTTCGACAACAAGCTGGTCCGGCAGGCCTTCAACATGGTCGTCAACAAGGCGAACCAGATCAAGGTGCTCAATGGGCGCGGCGTGATCAACAACGGCATCCAGGCCCCGCCGATGCCTGGCTTTGTGCCGAACTACAACCCGCTAGGTCTTGATGCCAACGGCCAGAACATCACGATGGCGAAATCGCTGCTGACCCAGGCGGGCTACGGTCCCGGTCATCCGTTCCCGGCGCAGGATCTCGTCTACCCCAAGACCAACGCCGACTCGGACAACCTCGCCGCCGCCATCCAGCAGGACTTCCAGGCGGTTGGAATCACGATCAATCTCAAAGGTCTTTCGTTCCCCGCCTTCCTCGATGTGACGGGCAAGCCCAACACGACCGCCCTGAGCTACGACGGCTGGATCCAGGACTTCCCGGACCCCTCCGACTTCATCGACCCCATCCTCACCTGCACCGCGGCCAACGTGACCGCAAACGGAGGCAACGTCTCCTTCTACTGCAACAAGCAGCTCGACACCATCGACAACCAGGCCCGCGGGGACACGAACTCTGCGGACCGGCTCAAGCTCTACCAGCAGATCCAGGACATTGTCGCGAGCCAGGATTTTCCCTGGGTGCCGATGTACTCCACCCTGGAAACCAGCGTCTCAGCGACGCGCGTTCACGGCTACCAGCTGCACCCCGTGTGGCCGCTCGTCCTGACGAGCATCTGGGTCAGCGGCGGTAAATGATCTCGACCGGGAGGGGGGCTTCGGCTCCCCTCCCATGACCCTCTCGAAGGCGCATTGACCCGTTACATCATCCGGCGGCTCGGCTGGATGGTACTGGTGTTGTTCGGGGTCGCGGCGGTCACGTTCGTGATCGCCTTCCTCGTGCCGGGCGACCCGGCGCGACTTTATGCAGGCTCGAACGCATCTCCGGCCTCAGTTGCGATTATCCACCACCAGCTGGGACTCGACCGTCCCGTTTACGTGCAGTTCGCCGACTACATATGGCGGGTCCTGCACCTCGATTTCGGCTTCTCGTACCGGTACTCGGCGCCGGTCCTGCCCGCGATCCTCCAGCGGTTCCCGGCCACCGCCGAGCTGGCGATCGCCGGCGTGTTCGTGGAGGTCGTCGTCGGACTGCCCATCGGCATTCTCGCCGCCACGCGACCCGGCAGCATCTGGGACCGGATCACGATGATCTTTACCTTCGTGACGCTGGCCGCGCCGCCGTTCTGGCTCGGCCTCATCTTCCTCTATGTGTTCGGCGCGCTGGTCCCCATCTTCCCGCTGGGAGGCTATGGCGACGGAGCGCCGCAGTACCTGTTCCTCCCTGCGCTCACATTGGGCCTCGGCGGCGCTGGCTACTATGCCCGGCTGCTGCGGGCGGTGCTGCTCGACATCCTGCCCAAGGACTACATCCGCACGGCGAGGGCCAAGGGAGTGACGGGGCGGACCGTCATGTTCCAGCACGCCCTCCCCAACGCGCTGACCGTGCTGATCACACAGCTGGGCATGGACCTCGGCTACTTCCTTGCCGGCGTCGTCGTCATCGAGACGGTGTTCGCGTGGCCCGGAATCGGCAAGCAGGCGGTGGATGCGATCTTCAACCTCGACATCCCTCTCGTCATGGGCACCGTGCTGTTCGGCGCGCTGCTGATCGTCACCGCCAACGTCGCCGTCGACATCGCGTACACGTTCATCGACCCTCGCGTGCGCTACTGATGCCGACCCCAATCCTGCAGGTGCGAGACCTACGCACGCAATTTGCGATGCCCGATGGAATCGTCAAGGCCGTCGACGGCGTGAGCTTCGACCTGTACCCGGGCGAGAGCCTCGGCATCGTCGGCGAGTCGGGCAGCGGGAAATCGGTCACCGCGCTTTCGCTGCTGAGGCTGGTCCCGGAACCGGGCCGCATCGTCGGCGGCAAGGTGCTGTTCCGCAACGAGGACCTGCTCCAGATGTCCGAGTCGGAGATTCGCGAGATCCGCGGTCGCGACATCGCGATGATCTTTCAGGACCCGCAGAGCTCGCTCAACCCCGTGCTGCGCACC
>DATARC010000177.1:0-22692 GCA_036264335.1 Candidatus Dormiibacterota bacterium | reverse complement strand
GAGTGTTCCGCGTAGGCGCTGCCCGAGGTCCAGGCGGCGACGGCGTCGTCGATCTTCAGGCGCTCCGATGCCACCCAGCCGCCGGGCGGTTCACCCGTGCGTGTCTGCCGGTTGACCGCCACGTGAAGGCTGCCAAAAGGGTCGATCGGCACCACGGGCCAGTCGCTGCCGAACGCCAGCCGGCCGCCCGAGCGCAGGATCGACGCCCACGGCCAGCCGCGTGACGCGCGCTCCGCGCCCAGCTTGGGCGCCCATGCACCGAGCAGGTTTTGACCGGGCTCTGCGTGCTGTGGCTGCATGCTGGCGATCACCCCGAGAGCCGCGAAGCGTCCGATGTCCGCGGCGGCCGGGGCCTCGATGTGCTCGATCCGATGGCGCCGCGTGGGGTTGCAGGCCGCAAACGCGTCGAGCGCATCCCGGATCGCGGCGTCGCCAATCGCGTGCACCTGGACCTGCCAGCCTCGTGCGTCCGCCATACGAATGGCATTGGCCAGCTCGCCGCGCTCCCAGAACGGAGTGCCAAATGCTCCAGGATCCGTGTCCGACATGTCCGCGTATGGCTGCAGCTGTGCGGCAGTGCCCGACTCCACAACCCCGTCCGCGAATGCCTTCAGGATGCCGGTCCCGATCCAATCGTTCGACGGCACTGCGTCGGCAGCCTCCTGGTAGAGATCCAGGCGGCGCTCCCACTCCGCCACGTCCAGGCCAGGCTCCATGTCGAAGGCGAGCCGGATCCGCATCGACAGCTCGCCACGCTCGCGAAGCGCCTCGTAAAGCTCGATCTGTTTGAGGCCGTGGCCCGCCTCCTGCACCGAGGCGATGCCATGCGACGCCGCGAGCCGCATCCCGGAACGAACCGCCTCGCGGATCATCTCCGCAGTCGGCTGAGGCAGGTGCCGGCGGACGCTCTGCATGGCCGACTCCTTGAGGATGCCGGTGGGTGAGCCGGCGGATGGGGCAGCCTCGAGGCCGGCGATCGCCAGGGCCTTGCTGTTCACCCATGCCGTATGGGCGTCGTATGACTCGAGGTACGCGGGCCGGTCGGGAATGAGCCGGTCGAGAAGCTCGATTCCGGGCATCCCGCCCGGGAAGGCCGAGTAGAACCAGCCGCGCCCGACCACCCAGTCGCTTTCGGCGCGGGTCGCGACGAAATTCTTGATCCGGTCCTCGATTGCCGCTTGCGTGTCGGCGCCGCCAAGGTCGAGGTCGGCCAGTGACCGCGATCCCATCATGAAATGGACGTGTGCGTCATTGAGCGCGGGCATGACGGTGCCGCCCCTGGCATCGATCACCCGCGCGCCCGGCGGTACCATCGCCAGGATCTCCTCGTCCGTGCCGACGGCCGTGATCCGCTCTCCAGAGGCCGCCACCGCGGTGGCGTTCGTGGATGTGGGTGGCCATATGACGCCTCGCACCACCGCCAGGGAAACCACCGGTTTTGGCGTCAAAGAGCAGAGTCGCGCGCGAGCCGCCGGTTTCTGATGCTCTGTATTGCGGCGAAGCCGATGGCGAGGACAGCGCCGGCGAGGAAGATGAAGGTGCCGATGACGTTGACCTGCGGCGGCACTCCGAGCCGGGTCGCACCGTACACCCAAAGAGGAAAAGTCTGTGTGTTGCCGGCCACGAAGCTCGTGATCACGTAGTCGTCGAGGCACAGGGCGAACGCGAGCAGGGCGGCTGCGAGGACGCCGGGAAAGATGATCGGAAGTGTGACCAGCATGAAGGTGATGAGCGGGCTCGCGCCCAGGTCCTGCGCGGCTTCCTCGAGCGAGCTGTCGAAACCCACCAGGCGCGCCCGCACTGTGATGGCCACGAACGGGATTGAGAACATCACCTGTGCGATCACGATGGTCACAGGCCCCAGTGGAACGTTGGCGGCGATGAACAGCGTGATCAGCGCGGCGCCCATCACGACCTCGGACGCCGCGATGTTCATGACCATGACCGCATCGAGGAGCGCCTTCCCCCGAAAGCTGTAGCGGTGCGATGCCAGCGCGATCATCGTGCCCAGGACGGTCGAGATGAAGGCGCCCACAGTCGCCGTCACCAGCGACGTGAACACAGCCGTTGTCAACGCGGTCACGCCGAATGGGTCCGAGAACCACTTGAGCGTGAACCCGGACCAGACGATGTTCAGCCTGCCGTGCGTGTCGTTGAATCCGAAGATCACCATGACGATGATCGGAGCGAACAGCCACAGGATGACCAGGTGTGTGTAGGCAGGCAGGACCAGGCTTCCGAGCCGGCGCTTCACGCGTCGCTGCCCATTACCCGCAGCGTCGCGTTGTGCCGGAGCTGAGGCCGCTGAAGCTCCGGAGCTGGACACCGCTAGCCTCCCATGATCTGTTCAGTGCCGAAGATCCGCTGGTAGATGATCAGCGTGGCCAGCAACCCCAGCATGAAAACGAAGGCCAGCGATGCGGCCAGCGGATAGTTGATGCTGACGGTGAACTGCGTCTCGATCACCCGCCCGACCATCGTTGTGCCGACACCACCCAGCAGGTCCTGGTTGACGTAGTCCGCCACCGAGGGGATTCCTGTCAGGAGGACACCGGCGAACACACCAGGGATCGACAGCGGAAAGATCACTCGCCGGAACACTTCGAAGCGGTTGGAAAAGAGGTCTTGGGCGGCCTCGACCAGGCCGCGGTCGATCTTCTCGAGCGATGCGTAAACCGGAAGCAGCATGAAGGGAAAGAAGGTGTAAGCGAGGCCTCCGGTCACCGCAATCGGTGTGGCGAGAACCCGAAAGTCGAGCGGGAGGAGGTGGGCGGATTTCAGCGGCGCGAACAGCGGCCCGTTGTCGCTCAGCAGGACTCCCCACGACAGCGTCCTGATCACGAACGAGACGAAGAAGGGCAGCAGCACCGCGAGCAGGTAGGCGGATTTGCGGGAACCGGCGTGGAAGGCGATCCAGTAGGCGGCGGGATATGAAACGACCAGCGCGACGATTGTCGCCGCGCCTCCATATTCAACCGCATGCAGGAACTGGGTCGAGTAGAGGCTGAACCCGCGCGAGTAGTTGTCGAATTGCCATGTGAAGTTGAACCCGCCGAGGAAGTCGCCCGACTCCAGCGAGGTGATCGCGAGGGTCACGATCGGCAGGAGGAAGAAGAGCAGCATCCAGCCACCGCCCGGCAGGATCAGCAGGTAGGGCGCCAGCGCGCGTCCCCATCGGGAACGCGGCGCCGGCCGCTTCGATGCCCTTGTGGCGACTGCCACCTCTGGCTCTATCCGTCCTCCGGTTGGTTCAGGTCCGTCAGGCGATGATCACCGCGTTGAAGATGTCGTTCCACTGTGTCGTCTCCGCCGCGTTGAGCACGCGGTAGTAGGAGGTCTTCGCGAGCAGGTCCTGGGTCGGGAAGATGGCGGGGTCGGTGGACAGCTCGAGCAGGGAGGCTTTGTCCGCCGCGGCCTTGGCGGCCGCCGCGTCCTGCTTGATGAAGTCCTGGGCGCTGGGGACCGGGGTGATGTACTCGATGTACTCGGCCATGGTGGCGGCGATGCGGGGCTGGTAGACCCAGTTCATGTAGGTGATGGCGTCGAGCGGGTGCGAGGCGCCCAGCGGGATGCACATGTTGTCGGTCCAGATCACGCCGCCCTCGTTGGGGATGACGAACTTGAGGTTGTTGTTGCCGGCCGATAGGTTGGCCTGGAAGATGTCGCCCGACCAGGCCATGCTGATGGCGGTCTCGCCCTTGCTCAGGGCGTCGATGTAGCTCTGGTCGTAGTACTTGCGGACGATGCCCTGGTCGCGCTGCGTCTTCAGCTTGTCGGCGGCTTTCTGCCAGTCCGCCGGCGTCGACTTCTCAGGCTTGACCCCGATCCCGAGCAGAGCCATGTTGCCGGTGTCCTGGTTCTCGCTGAACATGCCGACCTTGCCCTTGAAGGCGGGGTCGAAGAGGTCGTTGAAGCTGGTGATCTCGCGCTTGGTCAGGGCCGGGTTGTAGCCGATGCCGGTGAAGCCGGACTGCCAGGGGATGGTGAACTTGTTGCCCGGGTCGAAGTCGCGGGCCTGCACCCGGGGCGCCGCGTACTGGGTGAAGTTGGGCAGCTTGGTCGGGTCGAGCTCGGTCAGCCAGCCCTTGGCCAGGTAGTCGGTGAGGAAGATGCCGTTGGTGACGACGATGATGTCGTAGCCGATCGACTGGCCCTGCTGCAGGATCGGCGCCTCCTTGGCGAAGAAGCTGTTGTTGTCCTGGATCGGCTCGCTGTAGTTGACCTTGATGCCGGTCTCTTTGGTGAACTGCTCGAGGGTCGGATAAGTGGTCTTGCCCTTGGCCTCCACCACGTCGATGTACAGCGGCCAGTTGGCGAAGTCGAGGACGCCCGCCTTGGTCGCCTTGTCCCACACCCAGTTGGTGTGAGCCGCCACCGTTGGTTTGCTGCCGATCCCGCAGGCGGCCAGAAATGCGGCCAGGCTGACGGCGCCTGCGCCCTGGAGAGCAGAGCGCCTCGTGATCCGACTCTGAGTGAGCCCGCGCAGGAAGGACGGGTCCATGTAATAGGGAACTTCTTTCTCGGTGCTCATTCCTCTCCTCTAAACGGTGGTTTCCGCAGGGATAGCTGACTCGTCGACGGGGATGGCGAACGTGTGCTGAGGCGCCCAGGCCAGGCGAACTGCATCACCCGGCTTGGCGACGGCGCCCCCAGTTGAGTTGCGATCGAAGGCCGTCATCTCCTTTCCCTCGCTGGTCTGGAAGAAGTACTGAAAGCTCACCCCTGCGAATACGGCGCTAAGTAGGGTAGCGGGAACCACGTTATGGGTCGAATTCGGCTCTGCGCCCACAGGAATCACGTGGATCTTCTCCGGTCGCACGCCGACGCGAACCGATTCGCCGGCTCGGCGGTCCTGCTCGACTGGAATGCGGATCCTGACGCCATTGGCAAGGTCGACCTCGCCCCAGCCGCCATCGGTGCCGCGATAGGTTCCGTCGAGCAGATTGGAGGCGCCAAGGAACTCGGCCACGAATACCGTCGTCGGCCGCTCGTATACGTCCTCGGGCCGCCCGAGCTGCTCGATGCGCCCGTTGTTCATCACCGCGATCCGGTCCGAGATCGTCATCGCTTCCTCCTGGTCGTGTGTCACGAACACGAAGGTGATGCCGACCTCCTTCTGGATGCGCTTGAGCTCCAGCTGCATCTGCTTGCGCAGCTTGAGGTCGAGCGCCCCCAGCGGTTCGTCGAGCAGCAGCACCTGCGGCCGGTTGACCAACGCGCGAGCCAGGGCGACGCGCTGCTGCTGGCCTCCCGAAAGCTGCGAGCGCCGGCGCTTGCCGTAGCCGGCAAGGCTGACCAGCTCCAGTGCTTCCACGACTCGCCGCTCGACTTCTCTAGCGGGCACCTTTTTACGCCGGAGACCGAAAGCGACGTTGTCGTAAACGTTCAGGTGGGGGAACAGCCCGTACGACTGGAAGACGGTGTTGACATTTCGCTTGTACGCCGGGAGATCGGTCACGTCCTGCCCATCGAGCCGAACGACCCCCTCGCTGGGCATCTCGAAGCCTCCGATCAAGCGGAGAGTCGTGGTCTTGCCGCAGCCGGACGGCCCCAACATGCTGAAGAACTCACCGCGGCGGATCTCCAACGTGAGCCTGTCGACTGCCACGACCGAACCAAAGCGCTTGACCACCTGGTCGAGCACCACGACCGAATCGCCACCAGTTGGATGCGTCTCCAGCGGCGCCGCCTCGCTCATCGAATTCGCACCGTTGGCCTCCTCGGGCTTGCATATGTCTTTCCGGTATTGACTGGCGGGGATGCCGGAGTACCCAAAGGCCGGATCCCATGCGCCAGGCGGCGTGTCAGCGACCAATTCTGCATCTTGCCGCGAATTGAGCGTGTGCCCGTCGCCCCTGGACCCCTCAGCCTGTGTTCTGCAGGCCGGCCGCCACGCCGTTGACGGTGAGGAGAAACAGCCTCTCGGCCAGCGCGGTGTCTCGCGTTCGAGATCCCCTTGCACGCAACGCGCGCAAGGCCTTCAGCTGGAGGTGGGAGAGGGCATCGACGTACGGGTTGCGCAGCTCGATCGCCCAGGAAAGCACTCGACGGTCCTCCAGCAAGCGCTTGTGGCCGGTGACCGCAAGGACGCGCTCCTTGGTGAGGTCGTACTCGCGCAGGAGCCGAGCGCAAAGGTCCGGGTTCGAGCCCAGGCCGAGGTAGCGCATCGCGATCATTCGATCAGTCTTGGCCAGGCTCATCTCCGCGTTGTCGAGCAGCACGTTGAAGAGCGGCCATGAGGCGTATGCCTTCCGGAGCTCGGCGAGCGGCGCCGTCGCCAGGGCGCTGCCCAAGCCATACCAGCCCGGGAGGTTGAGCCGCATCTGCGACCAGGCGAAAACCCACGGAATCGCGCGGAGATCGTCGAGGTCATGGCCCGCGTGACGTCGTGCGGGACGGGAGGCGATCCGCATACGGCTGAGCTCCTCGATCGGGCTCACCTGCCCGAACCAGGTCGCGAAGCCTTCGGCTTCAACGAGCCCGCGATAGGCCCCGCGTGCGGCGCCGTCCAGCTGCGCAGCCAGGCGCTTGAAGCGGACGGCTGGAGGCTGCGCCTGTTTTCGTGAGCTGGGCGCCGAGGCTTCGAGCACGGCGGACGCGACCTGTTCGAGATGCCGCCTCGCAATCGCCCGGTTGCCGTACCTGGCAAAGATGACCTCGCCCTGCTCGGTGACCTTGAAGTGGCCACCGACCGAGCCTGGGGCCTGGGCTCGAACCGCCCGGTTGGCAGGTCCGCCCCCGCGACCGAGCGCTCCACCGCGGCCGTGGAAAAGGGTCAGATGCAACCCGTGCCGCCGCGCCCACCGGGTCAGCTCTTCCTGTGCCCGATAAAGCGCCATCGTGGCCGTCAACGGGCCGACCTCCTTCGTCGAGTCCGAGTACCCGAGCATGACCTCGAGGCGCCGGCTGGAGCGGGCAAGCCGACGCACCGGTGTGAGCTTCAACGTCGCTTCCATGACAGCCGGCGACCCGCGTAGGTCGGCGACCGTTTCGAACAGCGGGATCACCTCGAGGGTCGGAGCCTCACCTCCGGTGGCATGGTGGGCCAGCTCGTAAACGGCCGCAATGTCATCGACGCCTCGAGTGAAGCTCACCACGTAGCGCCGGCACGCCGCGAGGCCAAACTCTGCCTGCAGCGTCGCGATCGCCCCCATCGTGTCGAGCACCTCCCTGGTGGTCGCCGCGAGCCGGCCTCCGGCGCGCACCTCTTGGAGAGCACGCGCATGGATGAGGCTGTGCTGGCGCACCTCCAGCTCGGCAAGATGGAAACCGAACGTCTCGGTCTGCCAGATCAGGTGCTGCAGCTCACCGTACGCAAGGCGCGGGGCGCCCGCGGCTGCCAGCGACTCCTGCACCGTTCTCAGGTCGTCGAGAAGTTCGGCCGCCCGGTCGAATTTGCCCCTCGCGTCCTTCATACGTGTGCCGCGGATCCGGTCCGCGACGTGGATGAGAAACTGCCGGTGCGGCTCTGATGGCGACCGCTTCTCGAGCTCGGCGAAGCGCTTGGGATCGGCCGCTCGGAACGCCGCCAGGCGCCGCCGCAGTCGGTGGCTCGGCGGCGTCGTGGCGTTGTCGGCAGTCATCGCGCGACCCACCCGATTGGTCGCGTTCTCCAGCGCGATCAGCGCGTGCTCTGCCTGGATCGGCAATGTCGCGGCGGTCACATCGGCCGTGATGTTGGGGTTGCCGTCACGGTCTCCACCAACCCAGCTGCCGAACTTGAGAAACGCAGGCGCGAGCGGGGGCCGGCGGCCAGAGTCGCCCGGAGACAGGGCGCGGTCAAGCGCTCTGTAGATCTCGGGCACCGCGAGGAAAAGCGTCTCATCGAAAACTGCCATGACCGAGCGGACCTCGTCGAGTGGCTGAACCTGTGTCGTACGCAGCTGACCGGTGCGCCACAGGATGTCGACCTCCTCGACGAGGCGGCGCCGTGCCTCGGTTCGCTCACCTTCCGAGCGGCCCGGATCGTCGAGCCGGTCGAGCTGCTCGCCGGCCCTGCGGATCGCGGTCACCACGGCTCGTCGCCGGGCTTCGGTGGGGTGAGCGGTGAAGACCGGATGCACCTCCAGCTCGGCCACCATCTCGCTCACGCGGCGGGCGCCGTGCCGTGCCCTCAGCTGGGCGACCGTCGCCGCAAGAGATTCGGGCAGAGGCTTCGGCCCCTGGTCCCGCGCACGCAGCACCCTCGTGCGGTGATGCTCTTCGGCCAGGTTGGCGAGATGGAAGTAGCAGGCGAACGCGCGGGCGACAGAGGTGGCCCTGGTCAGCGACCATGAAGCAACGAGCGTCTCCGCCCGGTGCTCGAACGCCGCGTCATCCCTGGCGCGGATCACGACGCGTCTCAACCGCTCCACGTCGCGCAGCAGGGCGGCGCCGCCGTACTCGGCGATGACCTGGCCGAGGATCTCGCCGAGCATGCGGACGTCGCGCCTGAGCTCAAGAGGAATCTCCTGCCGTGCGGTCTCCCTACGCGTCAAGCTTCTGCCGTCTGGGTTTAGCCAGCTGCGCGTACTCGAACGAGTCGACAAGTGCCGCCAGGGATGCCTCGATGATGTTCTCGGAGCAGCCCACTGTCGTCCAGCGCCGCATGCCACGTCCCGACTCGATCAGCACTCGCGTTGTGGCAGCGGTGCCCGCGGCGCTGTCCAGGATGCGGACCTTGTAGTCGTGAAGACCGACATCCTTGAGGCTCGGAAAACGTGGGCTCAGGGCTTTGCGCAGCGCGGCGTCGAGTGCGTTCACGGGCCCATTGCCCGACGCAGCTGTGTGATACACAGTGCCTCCGACCTCGACCTTGACGGTCGCCTCCGCGTGCACGGCATCGCCGTCCTTGCGAACCATCGTTGTGAAGTCGGCCACCTTCCAGGGAGCTTCGTAACCTGGCTGCAGCCTCCGTAGCAGCATCTCGAAGGATGCGTCCGCGGCTTCGTACGAGTACCCGCGGTGCTCGAGCTGCTTGAGGTGCTGCACGAGCCATCGCGTGTGGGGATCGTCACGGTCGAGCTCCAAACCGAACTCGCGAGCCTTCGCCAGGATGTTGCCCCGGCCGGACAGCTCGGACACCAATACGTGCGGCTCGTTGCCGACGAGGCTCGGATCGATGTGCTGGTAGGAATCGCGGTGCTTGAGCACTGCGGCCACGTGCTGGCCGCCCTTATGGGCGAAAGCGCCGTATCCGACGTATGGCTGTTGCAGCGGCAGTTCAAGGTTCGCGATCTCCGCGACAGTTCGCGACAGGTCGGTCGACCGGGCCAGCGATCCGGATTCGAGCGCGTCGATCCCGAGCTTCAGCACGAGGTTGGCGACGACGGAAACCAGGTTGGCGTTGCCGCATCGCTCGCCGTAGCCGTTGATGGTGCCCTGCACCATGTCCGCGCCGGCGGCCACGCCCTCGAGCGTGTTGGCGACAGCGAGCTCACAGTCGTTGTGGCAGTGGATGCCGACGCCGACGGGCCGGTCGAGCTCGTCAAGTGCGCGGCGCATCGCCTCGACCCCAGCGCGAATCTCCCGCGGCAGGCTGCCGCCGTTGGTGTCGCAGAGGACGACCCAGGTGGCGCCCGCGCGAGCCGCCTCGAGGCATGATTCGATCGCGTACTCGGCGTCTCTCGAATATCCGTCGAAGAAGTGCTCGGCGTCGAAGATGACCTCTTTCCCCAATGCGACCCCATGGCCGACCGACTCCCGGATCATGGCGAGGTTCTCATTCGGCGTGGTTCCCAGCACGGTGCTCACCTGCCACGTGTCGCTCTTGCCGACCAGGGTCCATGTGTCCGCCCCGCTTTCGGTCAGCGCCTTGAGGTTGGGATCGTCGTCGCAGGTCCCGCCGGCGCGCCGGGTCGCCCCGAAAGCTGCGAGCCTCGCGCGCTTCAGCGGGTGCGCGAGCAGGCTCGAGAAAACCTCCTCGTCCTTGGGGTTCGACCCCGGGAACCCGCCCTCGACGTAGTCGAAGCCGAGGCCGTCCAGTGCCCGCGCGATTCGCACCTTGTCCGTCGCCGAGAAGGACACGGCAGGACCCTGGGCGCCGTCGCGCAACGTGGTGTCGTACACCACGACGCGCCTTGCGGCGTCACTGCGGCTGGATGCGGTTGCTTTGGGCATAAAAAAACCTCCGGGCCTTTGGCCGGGAGGTCCTGCGACGTCAGCGGAGTGCGCTTAAGTCGGGGGACCCCCCCAGGCAATTCCGATGATGGTGACGGGCGACGTGGACACTGCGCCCAAACAGTAGAGCATCAGGGCGGCGCCTAGGCTGGTTCCTGCAAACAAATTCAATTGGGTATTGTTGGGCCGCGCCAACAGAGCGGCTTTCAAGGAGAGGCGATGTATTCACTGCGACAGCGGGCGCTGGCCGAGTGCTTTGGCACGGCAGCGCTCGTGCTGGTGGGGCCGGGATCGGTGGTCGCGACCCTGACCCTTGCCGGAGGCGTCGCGCATCCCATCACCGAAGGCGATCTCCTTGGCATCGCCTTTGCGTTCGGGTTCATCATCATGGTCCTCGTCTACGCGATCGGCAAGGTGTCCGGCTGCCACATCAACCCGGCCGTGACATTCGGTCTTGCGGTCACCAAACGCATGCCGTGGCGGGACGTGCCCTTCTACTTGATCGCCCAGCTCGTTGGATCGGTGATCGGCGCGTTCGGCGTCTGGGGGGTGTTCGGCGCCGGGGCAGTGACGCTTGGCATGGGCCAGACGCATTTCGCAGCGGACGCTTCGACGAGCATCTTCGTGCAGGCGGCGCTTGCCGAAGCGCTTGGCACCGGCCTGCTCATGTTTGCGATCCTGGGCATCGTCGACTCGCGTTCGCCGGGGATGCTGGCCGGCATTGTGATCGGCGCGGCCATCGTCGCGAACATCATGATCTTCGGGCCGGTGACCGGCGCCTCGCTCAATCCCGCACGGGCATTTGGCCCGGAGCTCGTGCAAGCGATCGCCGGGGGCGCCACGTTCTGGAGCCAGTACCTGCCGGTCTACCTCGTGCCCGGCCTGGCAGGCGCGGCCGGCGCCGCATTCCTCTACGACTTCATCGCCAACCCGCGGGTGGTGGAGGAACCGGTCATCGATGCCGTCAGCCACGACGACGTAGTACCGGAGGAATCGCTGGACCAGCCTAAAGGCCAGTAATGTTCTGCGCGTGGCTGACCAGGTCCTCGGGCTTCTCGTTGCGGCGCGCGACGAGCCGGGCGTGCTCTACCGGCTGTCGGAGACGATCTTCCGCCACGGCGCGAACGTCACCTACGTCGCCGGCGGCGCCCATCGCGATAACGCCGCCGAGCTGCAGCTCGAGGTTGCCGGAGCACCCGACACCAAGCGTCTGATCGCCGACCTCGAAGGCCTGGAGGGCGTCACCAAGGTCAGCACCGTCCCGACCTTCGAGCGGATCTACGGGAAGCGCGTGATCGTGATCGGCGGCGGTGCCCAGGTGGGCATGGTGGCGCAAGGCGCGATCTCTGAGGCGGACCGCCACAACATTCGCGGCGAAAGAATCTCGGTCGACACGATTCCGCTCGTGGGCGAGGATCAGCTGGCGGCCGCTGTCCGTGCCGTGGCCCGGCTGCATCGCGCACGCGCGCTCGTCCTGGCCGGTGCGCTCATGGGCGGAGACATCACCACCGCGGTGCGCGAGATAAGGGAGGCCGGAATCGTCGTTCTTTGCACCAGCATGGCGGGCTCCGTGCCGGACGCCGCCGACCTGGTGGTGAGCGATCCCGTCGAGGCGGGCGTGATGGCGGTGATGCTCATCGCCGACACCGCAAAGTTCTCGATCGAGCATGTGCGGGGCAAACGTTTCTAGGTCAGGCGATCGCTCTCGTCCGAACCCGGACTTCCATGGACCCGATGCCTGAGCCAACGTAGATGCCTCGAGTGGGCGCGGCGTCGCTGTAATCCCTGCCCACGGCAAGTCGCACGTGGTTTTCCGATGTTCGCACCGGGTGCGTGGCATCGAAACCAACCCACCCGCGACCAGGCACCCAGCCTTCGGCCCAGGCGTGAGACGCGCTCGACGAGCCGCCCCCCGCGGGTGAATGGATGTAGCCGCTCACGTAGCGAGTGGGCACGCCCATGGCCCGAGCCGCGGCGATGAACAGGTGGGCGAAGTCCTGGCAAACGCCCGCCCGCAGCGCCAGCACGTCATCCACCGCGCTGTAAACGTCGGTCACCGCGCGGTCGTACGTGAACTCGCGGCTGATGCTCAGCGTCAGCGCATCAAGAGCCTGTTCGACGTCGCCGGCGGAGCGGGGATCGGCGATCGGAAAACGAGCCGCCAGCTCGCGGACCCCGTCCACGTCCTTGACAGGAGAGCGGAAACGAAGGAAGTCCTGCACCAGCTCCTCGCCCGCGTCGCTGTCAGGTCCGAGGCCGGTCTCGACGACCGAAGTGCTGGTCACGACAAGCCGCGTATGCGGCCGGACCAGGTTGAAGTAGTGGACGTGGTTGCCGTACCCATCCCGGTACGTGCGCGGTTTGATCCCGGAGCTCACGGCCAGGTTGAACTTGAGGCAGCGCTGTCCGTTGCCGTCCATCGGCTGCAACCGCACCTCCATCACGGTTTCGGCGATCGGTGCGGAGTATTTGTAGCGGGTGCTGTGCACGATCTCGAGCCTCATAGCCGCAACTTCGAAGCCTGAGAGGCGGCGCCGATGAGTTGCTGTTGCTGCTGAGGCATTGCCCTTTCCTCCTCACCAACAACGTTGCTCGGAACTTTGCTGGGATGAAAGTAAGCCTCGCGCATCGCGGGCTCGAGCTGGCGCACCACGCTCCTGCACTCGGCCTCGAACTCGCGCGGTTTGTCCGCCACTGCGGCGGCTGTCGTCTCCATGTACATCGCGTGCAGCTTTGATATCAGGCGTCTGGGTTTCGACCGGCGGCCAGGACCGTCGATCCTGGATACAGAGTCGAGGGCGACCTGGGCCGAGAAGCGCGCCGATCTCGGGAGCGTCTGATCGAGAAGAAGGCATTCGATGACGCGGTCAGGCGTCACGCCGCCGGAATAGCGCGACTGATACGACTCGAACGCGAAGCACGATTTCAATACCGCGGACCATTCGAGGGCATCCTCCGGCGCGTCGGCGAGCTCCGCGGACTTTCGCGTGACGATCGTCGTCACGTTGGCGGTGCGCTCGAGGAACTTTCCGAGGCGCAGGAAATCGCGAGCCTCGTCGAGCTGCATCGTATCCATGAGCAGGCCGTCCACCAACCTGATCGTGAGCTGCACGTCGGTGAGAAAGGGATAGAGGTCGGGCTCCCAGGTGGCCTTCTGCACCCGCCAGTGCAGCGCGTTCACCTGCTCGTACAGCTCGCTTGGCAGGGAGGGTCGAACGGCCTGCGCCGCCAGCCGTGCAGCAGCGATGCTCGCCCGGACCGACGGTCCCAGGGTGCCGGTGATGACCACCTCGACCGCCTGCGCCCGGCGCGTCGTGTCGCCGCCGGGCCAGCCGGCCAGCTCCATGAATCGGGTCCAGAACTCTGGCCCAGGCTCGTCGGTCCGGTCGAGTGAGAGTGCGACGTGCACACCGAGAATCCGCGCGAGGTGATCGGCGCGCTCCAGGTGCCGGCCGAGAAGCGTTAGCGAGGTCGCGGCGCGGCTAAGCATCGCCGTCTCCATCGTCTTCGGCGATCACCCAGGTATCCCGGCTGCCACCGCCCTGCGAGCTGTTCACCACGAGGGAACCGTCCTTGAGGGCGACACGGGTCAGACCGCCAGGGGTGACATGTATGTCCGGGCCCGTGAGCACGAAGGGGCGCAGGTCCTGGTGCGCGCGACGGAACCGGCCGTGATCGAAGACCGGCTGCACCGACAAAGCCACGATCGGCTGAGCGATGAACTTTCGAGGACGCGCCTCGATGCGCCGGCGGAACTCTTCGCGCTGCTCCTTGGTCGATTCTGAGCCGATCAACATCCCGTAACCGCCGGATGAGTCGACAGTCTTGACAACGAGCTCTTCGAGATGCTCGACAACGAAGCGCCGGTCCGCGTCGATCGCGCACAGATAAGTGGGCACGTTGGGGAGGATGGGCTCCTCGTCCAGGTAGTACTTGATGATCTTCGGCACCAGCGCGTAAACCGCCTTGTCGTCGGCAACTCCGTTGCCCAGGGCGTTGGCGATCGCAACGTTGCCGGCCCTGTAGGCGTTGACGAGGCCCGCGACCCCCACCAGCGATTCCTGCCTGCCGAAGATCGGGTCCAGCCAGTCGTCATCCAGGCGGCGGTAGATGACGTGGACGGGCTTGAGACCGCGGGTGGTGCGCATGAACACATAGTCCTGGTCGACGACCAGGTCGGTGCCCTCGACCAGCTCGATGCCCATCTGCTTGGCGAGATACATGTGCTCGTAGTAAGCAGAGTTGTTGATGCCTGGCGTCAGCAGCACCACCGTCGGGTCGTCGACTGCCTTGGGCGCGAGCCAGCGGAGGTGGCGCAAAAGCTCGTGGACGTAGCCTTCGACCGGGCGCACCGGATACCCCGCAAACAGGTCGGGCAGGACCCGCTTCATGACGTGCCGGTTGGCCAGCACGTACGACACGCCCGACGGTGTCCTCAGGTTGTCCTCGAGGACGTAGAAATCGCCTTGGCCGTCCCGCACGAGGTCGACCCCTGCGATGTGGCAGTGGATGCCGTGCGGAACGGCGAGGCCCTCGATCTCGCGCAAGTACTGGGGGCTCGAAAGCACCGTCTCGGGCGGTACGGCGCCCTGGTGCAGGATCAGCTTGCGACCGTAGACGTCGTCCAGGAAGTGATTCAGGGCGGCGAGCCGCTGCTTCAGCCCGGCTTCCAGGTGGCGCCAGGTCTGGGCTGAGATCACCCTGGGGATGATGTCGAAGGGAAAGACCTTCTCGGTCCCCTGGGCATCCGGGTAGACGGCAAAGGTGATGCCGTGATTGCGAAACATCTGCAGCGCCAGGTCGTGGCGGCGGGAAAGCTCCCTGGCTCCGAGCCGGTTCAGATGGTCGTATAGCGTGCGGTAGCCTGGCCTCGGTTTGCGCGAAGGCGCAAGCATTTCGTCATAGAAGCCGTTGAACTCGTAGTTGTCACCAAGGGATTCGGCGGGGGCCACCGTTATAGTGTCGGCGCACCGATGTCAGGGAACACGATCAACTTGCGGGTCGGCTGCGAGTTTGCGTACGACGTGAGCGCTCCAACCCCGGTGACCGTCCAGGTGCGGCCGCGCTCCGATTCCAGCCACAAGCTGGTCAGCGAGACCTGGTCGACCACCCCGCCCTTGCCCGTTGACGAGTACGCAGACATCTACGGCAACCCGGTAAAACGGTTTGTGATGACCCCCGGGCCGCTCCAGCTCCGCTACGACGCGATCTGCGCGGTTCCCGACGAACCCGATCCCGACGCCACAGGGGCAGAGCAGCTCGCGGTGGAGGAGCTGCCCGGCCAGCTGCTGCATTTCACCCTGCCCAGCCGGTACTGCCTGTCGGACGAGCTGATGAGCACGGCCTGGGAGCTGTTCGGCGCTACGGCCCCGGGCGGCGCTCGGGTGCAGGCGATCTGCGACTGGTGCCACGACAACATCAAGTTCAAGTACGGCACCAGCAACCCGCTGACCACCGCCCTCGACGTCTACACCAACCGCATTGGCGTGTGCCGCGACTTTGCGCACCTGGCCATCTCCTTCTGCCGCGCCATGAACATCCCGGCGCGCTACGTGTTCGGGTACCTCCCGGACCTCTACGTCCCGCCCGACCCGAACCCGATGGACTTCGCGGCCTGGATGGAGGTTTACCTCGGCGATCGGTGGTGGACGTTTGACCCGCGCAACAACGCACGTCGCGTCGGCCGGGTGCTCATCGGACGCGGTCGGGACGCCCTCGACGTGGCGATGCTGACCACATTCGGGCCGGCTGCCTTCAAGTCAATGACGGTTTGGGCCGACGTGGCCGCGGAGGCGGCGTGATTCCGCTGCCCGGCGCTCCCGTCGACTGGTCTTCAGCCCGCAGGGCGTCGTATCAGATCACCCAGAGCTTCCGGTACGAGTACCCGGCGCCGATTCGCGACCTCAGCCACCGCCTTATCGTCATCCCGCCCGAGCGCTTTGGCGACCAGCGGCGGCTTCGCCACCGGGTGTCGGCCGGGATCGATGGCGTGCGGTTCGAGAACGGGCAGGATCGCTTTGGCAACGTGATCGTCAGCGCCTACGCGCCACGCGTAAGCTCCGCCATCGAGTTCCTGGCTGAGGTCACCGTCGAGCGAAGCTCGCACGAGCCCAACCGCCTGCCGGCCGGCTGGCAGTCTGACGCCTACTTGCTGGAGCCATCCCACCTCACCGCCGCAGACGCCAGGATCGACACTGCGGCCGATGAGCTCGCGGAATCCGCCGAATGGGGCCTGCCGCTGGCCGACCGCATCAACGACTGGGTCTACCAGTCCATGACATACAAGGGCGGCATCACGGGGGTCCACACCACCGCTGCCGAGGCGCTCGCCCAGGGCTATGGGGTCTGCCAGGACTACGCCCACATCATGCTGGCGGTCTGCCGGTCGGCCGAGCTCCCCTCGCGCTATGTCTCAGGGCACCTGGTCGGCCAGGGCGGGACGCATGCGTGGGTGGAGGTCATCCTGCCGGTTGACGATGGGAGCGGAGACGCCATCGCCTGGACTTTCGATCCCACCCATGCCAGCCGGGGTGGGCTCGAGTACGTGACCATCGCGGTGGGGGCCGACTACTCGGATGTCGCCCCAACGTCTGGTACGTATATCTCGAAGGTGGCCGGCCGCCTGGTGACCCACAAGCGCGTGACCCTGACCGACGTGGAGTACGCGATCTAGCCTGGTCCGACGCTCGTCAGCCGGCTCGAACCCCGTTGCGCGTGTTGGCGGCTGACGGCCTTCGCCGTTTGAGGGCCAGGTCGGCATCGGCGGTCGTCACCTGGGGCCGGCGGAAGTTTCTCAGCGCAAACCTGTCGCACGCGGTCTCCGCTGAGGCTCGTCTGCCCAGCGCCTCGTACAGGTACCAGTGCATCCACTCATGGCAGTACAGGAACCGCAAGACCTCTCGTCTCAGCCGGAATGACACGGTCTCGGACGCCCAGGCAAAGCGCAGACCAGGCCCGCGCTTGCGCCGGGCGGCGAAGATGACAGGCTCCTTGAAGGGCTTGAACGGAATTGGCACCTGCAGCACGATGCGATGCTCCTCGAACTCGCATCGAGCGGCCAGGTGCGGCCGCGTCCGGTAGCGAAGTGGCTTCACCACGACTTCGTAGTCGCCAGCGCGGGGGAGGCCCTCGAGGGTCCGCCTCGCATCGACGTCAGAGAAGCCGGCCAGCTCGCTCCGGACGATCATCGCGGGAGCATACCGGCGCCGGACGCCTGCCTGCTGGTGGCCTCCGTTAAAGGATCGAGTCGATACCGTGGTGATGCGCGGCGCTCCGCCCCGCCGCCGGTTTGAGCCACATGTGCAGGCGCACGGCATTGCCCTCTGGCAGGCTCCGAATCTGAACCAGGTCGCAAAGCTGGTTGGCCAGCCACAGCCCACGGGGCCCGACCGTGTCCTCGGAGAGCTCCCTGTCGACCAGAGGCCTGTCGATCCGCCCCGTATCGCGGACCTCGCACGAGAGCGCCCCGGTGTCCCGCCAGATCCGAAACCAGCCTTTGCCTCCACCGTGGACGACGCTGTTCGTGGCGACCTCGTTGACCGCAAGCACGAGGTTCGCAATGCGCGACGGTCCCAGCCCGGCATCCGCCGCGAACCGGCCGGCGAGTCCGCGCACGTCTCCCAGGCTGCCGGCGCCGAAGACCAGCTCTTGCATTCCTGATCCTGGAGTGGGCAACGGCACGTCGAACGGCGCGCTGCAAGCGTCGAGACCGCGATAGTCGTCGCTGGTGCGAAACGAGGTGCCGTCGGTGACATACGGGTGGCTGCGCCGGGCCTCGTCGATCACGGAGGGGTCCATCGCCTCGGTGTCGTACGGGCAGAGCAGCCACCACGGGTCGCCTGTCGCAAAAGCGGTGTTGAGGAGCGACTCATGGCGCTGGCACTCCACCAGCTCGAGCGGGGTGCGTCCATTCCAGATCGGCTCTCCGATTCCGCGCAGCCGGCGGCCTTCAGCTCGATGCCGTCTGACGAAGTCGCGCCAGGCGGGAATAATGCGGGCTGGGTTGGCGCCGACATCCGCCATGTCCGCGAACACTACCGAGCCGGCGTCCGAACCCAGCTCGGCGCGAAGCAAGGCGATCTTCGAAGCGCTCTCCACGACCAGCACGGGCTCTCCGGCTTCGACACCGCCACGAACAAACGGAATGGTTCCGGCTAGGAAGTCCTGCATGCCCGCGTACAGCAATGCTTCGTGGCGGAACTCCTCGACCGGTTGTTTGAATGTCATGCCCATTTCAGTCGCCCTCGCACTTGCATACCACCAGGGAGGGCATTCGGTTCCAGCCCACGACCTTGATCACGGTTTCGAGCTGTGCCGGCATCCCGTGAAGGAGCAGGCGGCGCCCCTTGGGCAGCGCCTCCGCGGCCGACACAAACGCTCTGATGCCGCTGATGTCACAGAAGATCAGGCTTGCAACCTCGACATGGATGTCCTTATCGGGTAGCTGGGCGGAAGAGATCGCATCGCCGACGGCGTGGGAATTCGTAGCGTCGATCTCCCCCGCGAAGCTCAGTCCGTCAGGCGACGTGGTGCGCGAGACCACGAGCTGCTTGTCTGCGTAGACCTGACTGCCCATACCAGGGAAAACGTCGTCGTGCCCTCTTCCACCGGTCGTGTAGCCGTCCATGCCGTATGCCCCCATCCGGATCAAAACGCCGGGATCTGGCGGTCTACCCGTTCTCCCAACGGCCGCAGCTTCGATTCTACGAAGCTCGGGTAGCCGATAACCGGATGGCGTTGTTGATTTGGGGTGCCTGGCCCGCGAGGGCCGGGCGCTCCACCACCTGCCCAACCTGTGATCACAGCGCGCCCAAGGACCAAATACAAGATGAAAGGCGAGCAGCCGCCGGACGCCGTCGCCATCGATGCTTGGTGGAACGCCATCATGGCGGGTGGGGTCGATGAGGCGCACCCGGTCCACGGCGACGATCTGAAGATCTCGATCCGGCATGGCGTCCTTCGCCTGGTCGGCACGATGCCGACGGAGGACGACAAACGGGAGCTGTTGGGCACGGCGCGTAAATACATCGGCCACGGCATCGACAAGGTCGATGCCCGCCGGCTGAAGGTCTTCAAGCGCAAGGAGAAGCCGGGCATCCTCGAGCAGACACTCGTAGCCGACTTTGCCAACCGGGATGTGGCCGAGATCGCGCGGCGCCATCTCGTCGACATCCGCCGGTTGAAGGCAGCACAGATCGAGATCCTCGACCGGAGCAATGAGGAGAAGAAGCGGCGGCTGGTGCCCGTGGATTTCGTCGGGAACGTCGAGAAGGCTATCGAGGCCGGCGAGGCAGTCCTGGTCCTGCGCGTCGACGAGACCGAGGCGTTTCGGGTCCGCGAGATGCTCGCGGAGGACACGCGCAGCCGATGGACAGTGATCACACCGCCGACCCCGATAGCAACGGTGAAATCTGATGGCTGAGATTCAGTCAAGGAGGTTGGGTCGCGTGGCGCCACCGGCAGGTGCTCGCGAGCTGACCAAGCAGCGGCTTTCGCTGCGGGAGATGTTGCGTGCGGCCGGCCCTGGCCTTATCACCGGCGGCGCCGACAACGATCCGGCCGGAATCGCGACCTATTCGATAGTGGGGGCCACCGTCGGTTTTGCGCAGAACTGGCTTCTGCTTCTTTCCACCCCGATGCTCATCGTCATTCAGCAGATGTCCGCCAAGGTGGCGAACGTCACCAAGACCGACCTGGCGACTTTGCTCCGCACAACGTTTGGCGCTCGGGTGGCGACTCCCGCGGTGCTCCTGATGGTTGTCGCGAACGTCATCACCATGGGCGCCGACCTGCTGGCGATGGGGGCGGCGTTTGAGCTGCTGACGGGCGTCAAGTTCATCTACTGGATCGTTCCGCTCGCGGCCGTGATGGCGATCGTCACGATCTTCGCCGACTACAAAGTGCTGAGCAAGTACTTGCTCTGGCTGGTGGCGGTCTTTGCCACGTACATTCTCGCCGCGTTCCTTTCGCGGCCCAACTGGGGCGCCGTCCTCCGCAGCACCCTGGTTCCACAGGTGAGCTTCAGCGCCGACTATTTCCTCGGCGCCGTAGCCCTCCTTGGCACCACGATCACGCCTTACCTGTTCTTCTGGCAGGCCAGCGGGGAGATTGAAGAGAAGCGCGGAGTCCAGGGCATAAGCCGACGCAACGTCGATATCGCCGCGGGCATGCTGTGGTCCAACCTCACTGCCTTCTCGATCATCGTGGCGACCGGCGCGGTTCTGTTTTCGCATCACACAGCGATCAGAACTGCGGCCGATGCAGCGCGGGCCCTCGAGCCTTTCGCGGGGCCTTACGCAAAAGTTCTGTTCGCGGTCGGCGTGATCGGTGCCGGCCTCCTGGCGATCCCGGTCCTGGCCGCATCCGCCTCGTTCGGAGTTGCCGGCCTCGCCGGATGGAGACGCGGGCTTGGCCGCCACGCCAAGAACGCGCCTCAGTTCTACGTGGTCATCGGCGTGGCGTTTCTCATTGCCATGGAGCTCGCGGTGTCCTCAGTGAACCCCATCAAGGCACTGTTCTACTCGCAGGTTCTGGATGGCCTGATCGCGCCTGTGCTGGTCATCCTGCTTCTGATCCTCACGTCGAGTCGAAAGCTGATGGGCGACTTCGTAAACGGGCTGCCGACCAAGGTCATCGGATGGGCCGCGGCATTCGTGTTGATCCTGGCTGACGTGGCGGTCATTTACCAGGTTGCGACCAAGGGCCTCCCCGCCTGATCGTGCCGGTGGTCGGGTCCCTGCCGAAGTTCGGGCGTTGTCTTGTTGGAACCAAGCTGTGCAATCCACTGTGAACGGCCACCCGGACAGCGCCACCACTCGCACGTCATCGCGCGACCTGGCCGCAGACGTGATGCAAGGCGTGCAGCGACTCGTCAGCCTCGAGGTCGCCCTCGCGAAACAGGAGCTGAAGGAGATCGCGATCCGCAACTTGATTGCGGCTGCCTGCATGGCCATTGGCGGCCTCTTCGCGATCCTGGCGGTCCTTGTCGCGGTTCCAGTGCTCATCGTCGAGCTCGTGCCGTGGCACTGGCAGGCCGCGCTGGTCTGGGTGGTCGCCTACGCACTGATCGCCGGCGGTCTGGCCCTTTACGGCAAATCGAGGCTCAGCCTACGAATGCCGAGCCGGACCATTGAAAGCCTCAAGGAGAACAAGGAATGGGCGCTTCATCAGCTGAGATCGACCAAGAGATAAGGGACACGCGCGGCGAGCTCGACAAGAACCTCGAGGTGCTCGAACGTCGCGCGGCGCGGGGTGCTCGCGTATACGGGCTCATCGCAGCGGGCGTCGCGGTGGGAGTCGGCGCGGTTGTCGTCGGCGTCCTGGTCTACCGGCGCCGGCAGCAGAAGAAAGTCGCCAAGCAGCTCCACCACGTCCTGTTTGACTCCCTTCGAGACCTGCCCGAGAGCGTGAAGAACAAGCTGAAGAAGAACCTGCCTGTGACCGTCGTCTTCGGCGAGCGAGCAGATGAAGCAAGCGCGGGCAACCCGTGGAGCGCGCTCGCGGCGAAGGTGGCACCGACCCTGGTCGGGTCCGCCACCGGCGCGGTGATGGCGCGCCTGCGAGGCGCGCCCGCTGAGGGTGTCGCGGCTGAGTAGGCTCCTCCGGCGTGTCCGCTCGTGGACGCCGGTGCGCGTGCTCAGCGCATACGGGGCCAGCCAGGCCGGCAACTACGCGGCAGCGCTCGCCTTTGCGGGCTTCCTTGCGATGTTCCCGATGATGCTTGGAGCTCTCTCGGTGGTGGGCTTCCTGATCCGCGATGCGGCCACCGAGGCCAGGTTCGCTCACCTGCTGGTCCAGATGTTTCCCAACACCGCCCAGGAGCAGCTGATGGCGGCGCTGACAGGAGTCAAGCAGTCTGCAGGCTGGCTGGGCCTGCTGTCGCTGGCGGGCCTCATCTGGTCGGCAAGCGGGATCTTCTCTGCGATGGAGTTTGCGCTCACCCAGATCTTCGGCACCAAGCAGCGAAGCATGTTGAGGCAGAAAGGGATGGGGCTCGTGATGATGCTTCTGCTCGTGGTGGCGATCGTGGTCACGGTCGCGGCCAACTCGATCGTGAATCTGTTCCCGCTGGCCTGGCTGGTAAGCATCGTCATTGGCGCGATCGTGATGGTGGCGATGCTCGTCCTCCTTTACAGGTTTGTGCCCAACCGCACTTTCAAGCTCAGGGATGCGCTACCTGGAGCGCTGCTCGCAGGGACCTTGATCGAAGTGCTGACCCTGGTCTTTCCGTTCTACCAACGGCTTTCGCACGGCTTCAACACCTACGGTGCCGAGTTCGGGCTTTTCTTCCTGATCGCGACGTGGCTCAACCTGCTCAGCCAGGTGCTGCTTCTGGGCGCGGTCTACAACCGCTTCCGGCTTGGGGAGCCACACAAGATGGGCTTGATCGCCAGCCCCTCTGGATCTATGCAGGAAGTCCGTCCTCCGGTTGACGAGATCAAGAAGGAGAAGGCGCGAGCCGGAAGGCCAGAGAAGCACGCACCCGCAGGCCTGGAGCCCAAGTCGGAACGTTCGACGTCGAAGCGGGGCGCTGCATACGTGGTGATCGGTGCCGCCCTGGCGGGAGCGGATCATCTCCGCCGCAGGAGGCGCCGG
>DATARC010000140.1:0-11478 GCA_036264335.1 Candidatus Dormiibacterota bacterium | reverse complement strand
ATGAAGGAGACGGCTCCGAACGCCGAAGAGGTGATCAGTTACGGCATGCCCGTTTACAAGGGCAAGTCGCTGTTCGCCTGGATCAATCCACCCAAGAAGGACGTGACGCTCAGCTTTACGCGAGGGGCGAAGCTGGAGGATAAGTACAACCTGCTGCGCGGCACCGCAAGAGCCGGCACCAGGCACGTGAAGATGCGAACCGTCGCCGACGTGAACAAGCCGGCCCTCAGGTACTACATCAAGCAGGCGCTGAAGCTCGACAAAGCCTGACAGTCTGTTCGCTTGCGAGCGATCCTGTGGCTCAGTTGTGCACGACTGACGGATCGACGTTATTCAACGCATCGATCACCAGGGGAAAGAAGTCGGCAACATAAGTGATCGCCGCTTCGAGCACAGCGTCCTTGCTGCCGTGAGCTGTGACAGAAATCAGGGTTTTCAAATGCGCAATTCCCATCGGAATTTGGGTTCGAAAGACCTGGTCGTCTGACGAGAACTGCGGTGGAGCCGCGATGTTCTGCAGCAATCTCAGAAATCGCTCGTGAACAACAAGACTCTTCAGCATCCTGGCCCGGCACTTCGATGGGTCAACGAACTGCACCTCGTTGGGCGCCGCGGGAGAGACCTTGCCAAGACACACCAGCGCTGCGACGTTGGTCGTCGCGGTTGCCTCATCGGCAGCCTGGATCTGGAGCCAGTAGCTCTTGATAAGCGCGACGTACTTTTGGGTGGCGGCGTCAGGCGTCGGCGAGGCGACAGCGGTTTGGGTTGGGGTCGGTGCAGGCGCGGCGGCGTGTGTTGGCGAGGTCCCACACGCCGCCGACAAGACAACGACGAGCCCGCCGAGCGTCGAAAGCAGCCCGGTATGGAACAGCCGTCGTGTCATCGAGTCGCCGAGTCGACGCCGGACCACCTCAGGCGGTGGCTTCAGCCCCGACCAGTCCGAGCTGGGTCATCAGCTCCATGGTGTCCAGGTAATGGCGCAGGTACGTGATCTTTCCATTCGACACGCGCACGACCGCGACGAAATCGAGGGTCGCTTGCTTGCCGGTCGGCGGCACATCGCCGGTCGGCAAGTGCAGCACCCCTGTATGCGTGCCTTTGAAGGTTCCTTCTCCGATCACCTGGTCGGCGTCGCCTTCGAAGTTGTGATACCGGACCTTGCAATCCGGAAAGGCCTGGGTCCAGAGCCGGAACCACTGGCGAAAGCCATCCTGCCCTTGAAAGGTGAGTCCGCCCGGAGCGGGCAGCTCAATGTTTGGGGCGCTCTGGGCTACGAACCTCTCCTCATCTTTGGCGTTGAGTGCGTCGACAGCCTGCTCGAGTACCTGTTTCGCCGACATCGCCTTGTCCTCCTAAAGTGACGAGCTCTTACCCGCTATACGTTTGCGAGCAAGAGATTTCCGTCAGGAATTTCACAAGTCGCGTGGTCGAGGTCGCCGAAGGCACGCATCAGCGGATCGACAGAGCGCAACTATTCGTCTCACCACGTAACGCGTCGAAGCGCCGTATCAGTTCGTCCGCACGTTGACTGCGATCACCTCAGTGAACGAGGGGCCGTCGACCTGGAAGCTTATGCAGCCTGTCCAGCCGCTGGCAATCCCTTGCCGCCATCCCCACTCGATGTAGTTGGTGCCGTTGACGTCGTACGTCAGTCTCGGCGGGTGTGCGGTGTCGAATGCAAGGTTCGTGTAGAGGGGCCCGAAAGTCGGCTCCGTGTCGAACACTTTGCCCGTGGCATATGGGCCGAGGAAGACGACGGGATGGTTCGGCACCTTCAGGTCACGGCCGCGTAGCAGAACCGGCCCCACAAGACCAGGCTTGGTCATTGCGCTCACGTCGTAGAAATCCCCCCACGACGTATGCGTGTGCGGACCGCCTATGAGGTAAACGGGCGCGGCTCCCCAGAGGTTGGTGAGCGGGTTCAGGGTGTCTTTGTGGCAGGCCTGGCCGGCGCGAAGCAGGGGCGCTCTCATCGGCCGGGCCTCGAGCTTGGCCAGCTCTGCCGCATCGGCCGGGCTCATGGCGGACGACGCGGTTGCGGATGGCGTCGGGGACGCCTGAGGCACCGTGGGTGACTGGGACGCCCCCGATTGCTGCCCGCAGGCGAGGGTTACCAACACAAGAAGCACCTGGAAGCTGCTGACCAAGCGACGTGCCACAGACTGCACCTCCCGCGAGATTTGGACCTCTGCTGGCTATACGCGCCGGCGCACTTGATTTCCGTCAGCGACTTTTTGGTCGGTTGCGGGGCTAGATTGCTGACGGAGATCTGGCTGCTCCGCCCGTATTAGGAAATAGATGGCCGTCCAGCCCCGCTCACTGACGCTCGTCCAGGCCGCCAAAGAGGGCGACGAAGCGGCGTTCGAGGTTCTGCTCGAGCCGCTGCTCGATCAGGGCTACCGGCTTGCATGCGGTTTCCTGCACGACCACCAGGCGGCTGAAGACGCCGTTCAGGAGGCCGCCATCAAGGCGTGGAGAAAGCTGGACCGGCTGCGCGAAGGGTCGGAGATGCGCCCCTGGTTCCTCGGCATCGTCGCCAATGAGTGCCGGTCGACCAGGCGGTCGCGGTGGTGGACGGTCCTGAGGCAGGACCAACCAGAGGCGATCCAGGAACCCCACGACGACACGATCCTCGAGGGAGTCGAGCTGCGCCGGGCGCTGCGAGCGATGGATCCCGCGAAGCGGCTGGTGCTGGTGCTGCATTGGTACCTCGACCTCCCCCTTGAGGAGATCGCCGTGATCACAGGTTCCAGCGTGCACGGCGTCGAAAGCCGGCTGTTGCGCGCGAAGCAAGAGCTGAAGAGGCGGATGGAGGTTCAGCGTGGACGACCTTAGCCTGCGCAACGAATTCCGCCGCGCCCTTGACGTGGTCGCCCCGCCGGCGCCATGGCTGGCGGTCAACGTCCGCACTGCGCTGAGGCGCCACAGCTCCGACGTGGTTCGCAAGCGGCGGCCGTTCGCGCTGACCCTGTCGCCGGCCGCGTCGAGGCTGCTCGCCATCGCGTTGATCGTGGTGTTGCTGGTGGCCGCCGCCGGCGCCTTCCTGGCCATCCACCGTTTCGTGCTGCAGCCGATCCCGATCCACCCGCACACCGGCGCCGTCATGCGCTCGTGCTCGACCGGCACCGTCGACATGATCACCACCAAAATTGGCTGGCAGGGGACTTCGCGCACCACCGACGGTGGAACCACATGGCGCGATGTCTCGCCTCCCGCCCTGCCGCGCTCGGGCAAGGGTGGCGGGTATGTGTGCGTGCTGGATGGCGACCACGCCTGGGTGACCGAGGCCACCTCCGTTTTCAACAGCGCCTGCGCAGCCAAAGGGTGTGCAGGACCCGAGATCGACGGCATCTACGTCATGTCAACCGTCGACGGCGGGGTGACCTGGCGGACGAGCGAGAGAATTCCGGGCAACGGTAGTCAGAGCCTGTCGACCGAGTTCGATTTTTTCGACGCCATGCATGGATGGTTGCTGACAGACACCGGCTACTACGCGACCCATCGCAATCAGCGCGACATTTACGCAACGTCGGACGGTGGGCTTCACTGGAACCACCTGGCCAGCGGCTCGGCTCGCGGCGCGTCGGCCCTGGGTACCGTTGCCATCGATTGCGTCCAAACGGGGATGACCTTCTCCAGCATCACGACCGGGTGGCTGACGTGGGATTGCTCATCGGGCAACGGCCCAAACCCGCCTTCAAAGGGCGGTCCGTTCATCGCCGTGACGCGCGACGGAGGGCGCACCTGGGCGGCCGTAACCCTTCCTGGCAATCCGGCCGAATGTGGCGCAGCCCCACCGATCTTCAGTGCGAAGGCCGGGTTGATGCTAGTGAGCTGTGGCGGGCCTGGCGCATACGCATATCGGACCGCCGACGCAGGGCTGACGTGGACCGCCGGCCTGCAGCAGCTGGTGGCCCCAGTCGATTTCGTCAACGGCACCAGCGGCTTCTATTTCACGTTCGATCAGAAGCAGAAGGTGTACACGCTTTACGCAACGACAAGCGGCGGCGCCGATTGGTCAGTGGTCAAGAGCGGCCTCTTTTCGGGCAGATCCGTGAATGACTTCCAGTTCATTGACGGCACGACGGGATATGCGGACCTAAGCAACTCACCTGTGGCCTGGGTCACCAACGATGGAGGCAAGACCTGGAGCCTGCCACCCCCTTACAGATCAGTCGGCAATGAAATCTGCACTCAGCCTTCGGACCCAGGAGGCGGCGCCAGTCCCCGAGGAGTCCAGATGTTCACCACCACCACTGGGTGGGCGGCCGGCGCGCGCCGGACGACCGACGGCGGCGCCGGCTGGACCAATGTCAGCCCGCCGTCGGTGAAGCTGCGCTCCTCCGCCTACGCGGAGTTCTTCTTGGACGCCGACCATGCATGGGTGGTGCAGGCGGCAGGGAGCGCTGCAGCCTGCGCCGACCGCGTGGTCGTCTTCAACACGGCGGATGGCGGCGGCACATGGCAACACGGAGCCCCTTTGCTTCACGCGCTCCCTTCGGGCTGGGCTGCGTCCGTAGCGTTTCTTGACCCCAGCAACGGTTGGCTCCTCGTAGGGACGGTGCTGTACCGGTCCTCGGACGCCGGCCACACCTGGACTCAGGTGGCGGACATGGCGCTCACGCTCAAGAACTGCTATTCGTCCGGGCCAATGGCCTTCGCAACCACGACGACCGGGTGGATGCAGGTCCAGTGCAACAACTCCGCCCAGAATCTGCTGGTCACCCACGACGGCGGCGCCAGCTGGACCGGCCAGGTCATGGCCAGGTCATCGTGCTGCGCCACCAGTGCTCTTCCCACCTTCTTCGACCCGAACCATGGGATGGCCTTCGACCCGTCGGGGCTGTTTGTGATGACCTCTGACGGTGGCCTTGAGTGGGTGAAGCACGGATTGCCCCGACTCACTTACCACTACTGTCTTGGCAAGGGTGGGGTTACCCAGTGCTCGAACCAGAGCATCATCGCCGTGAGCTTCATCAACCCGAATCAGGGCTGGGCGCTCGAATCCAATGATGAGAGTGGCGCGGGCGGTCCCTTCGCGATCAGCGTCATGCGCACCGAGGACGGCGGGAAGACGTGGAGTACCGCGAAATCGAATTTGACGAAGATCAACGGCTACCCCGACCCGAGCCAGAACAGCCTCACCTTCGTGAACGCCAGGCTCGGGTTCCTGTGGCTCGGGCCGAGGCTCCTAACGACTTCCGACGGCGGTCGTAGCTGGACCGGGGTGAAGGTCACCTATAGCTGAGGTCCGCGGTGACTGCTGCCGGCTAGGAGGTCACCGCGCTGCCGCGCACGACTTTGATCAGCTCGCCGGCCAGCCCGATGGACGCGTCGGTCGACAGGACGTTGTTGTTGAACGTGAAGCCGCCGAACCCGGCGTCCATGTACTTGCCGATGATCTCCGCAGCCTGCTGCACGTTGACGGCGGTGATCATCGCGCGACGCTCGGCCGGCACGGTGGCAAGGATGGCCGCGGCGTCCTTTTCACTCTCGGCGAGGACCAGGCCAACGCCAAGGGTCAGCAGCACTTCGGCAGGATCTCGCTTGACCGCCTCACAGTGCTCCTCGAAGATCTGCTTCTTGCGCTTCAGCTCGTCGAGGCTCGCTGCGAACCAGTGGCCGATATCGCCGTGCTGCGCCAGCAAGCGCAGGGTGCGCCGCTCGCCGGTCCCGCCGATGAGGATCTTCGGTCCTCCCGCCTGCACGGGCCTCGGCACGTTCAGAGCGCGGTCGATCTTGTAGTACCTGCCCTCGAACGAGGGTCGGTCCTGCGTGAACATCAGCTTGGCAATCGTCAGCGCCTCATCCAGGCGGTCCATGCGCTGCCCGATCGGCGGAAATTCGATTCCGTACCCAATGTGCTCGGATTCATTCCAGGCGGCGCCGATGCCCAGGATCGCACGGCCCTTCGAGATGACATCGAGCGTGGTCACCTGCTTCACCAGCAGCGCCGGATTCCTGTAGGTCACGCCGGTCACCAGCGTCCCAAGCAGCACTCGCGATGTCTGGGTCGCGAGCGCCGAAAGCGTGGTGTATGCCTCCATCATCGGGTCGGTCTCGGGACCGATGCCGCCGATCTGATAGAAGTGGTCCATCACTGTCACCAGGCCGAAACCGGCCTTCTCCGCCGCCTGCGCGCTCTTGGCGACACGATCGAACAGCTGGTCGTTGGGGACGCCGGCGAACGTGTACTTGGGCATGTGAAAGCCGAACAGCGGTGTCATATCTAGCAAAACGGCCGGCCAGGCTGGGCCATTCCCAGGCGGGTCAGGAAATTTCCCGCCCGCGCCTGGGTCGCTACTTTCGGTCGGCAGACGTCAGACCGTCGAGGACCACGTTCCACCGCTCGATCCGGACTGGACGCAGCATCCCATTCGCCGCCCACGGGTCTTCGGCCATCCGTTCACGGATGGCGGATTCGGACTCCGCCTCGGCGACCCAGAGCACGTCGCGCTCACCTTCCAGAGGGCCGGCCAGCAGCAGGAAGCCTTCGGCCACGAGGCCGTCCATGTAGGCGGCATGCTCGTCCCAACCCGCCTGCTTGCGCATGTCCACAGACCAGTCCCATGGGCCGCCCCGCTCGACTCGCACGACAAAACGTGCCATGCCTCAAGGGTAGGGCCTTCGATACCGCGGAAATGATTAACCACTGTTTACCCGTATGGCTGAGCCACAGAGGCACTCACCGGGCACCCTGCAAGCAGTTTGTCTGGTCACCGGCTGGCGGCCGTCGCCGCAGCCATCACTCTCGCCGCGACTCTGATGTTGGTCCGAACGCCCGCCCAGGCTTCGGTTTTGCCGCCGATCGATCACGTCTTCGTAATCGTCATGGAGAACCATGCGTACGGCGAGGTTGTCGGGAGTACGTCGGCACCGTACTTCAACAGCCTGATTCCGTCCGGAGCCCTGAGCGAAAGCTACTTTGCCGTGGCGCACCCCAGCCTGCCCAACTACCTGTCCCTGGCGGGGGCGAGCACGTTCGGCACCACATCCGACTGCACCACATGCTGGGTCAGCGCCCCGAACATCGCCGACAACCTCGAGGCCGCCGGCAGGACGTGGAAGGCATACATGGAATCGATGCCGTCGCCGTGCTTTGTCGGCGACAGCTATCCGTACATGCAGAAACACAACCCCTTCATCTACTTCAACGACATCCGCACCAACAGCACGCGCTGCGCCCAACACGTGGTCCCGTACTCGCAGATGAGCACCGATCTGCAGTCCGCGACCACGACGCCCAACTACGCGTTCATCACGCCGAACATGTGCAACGACACCCACGACTGCGCGGTCACGTCGGGCGATACGTGGCTGAAGGCACAGGTGCCTTTGATCCTTGGGTCGCCTGCCTTCAAGACCCAGCATTCGCTGCTGGCGATCGTGTGGGACGAGGACGACTCCTCGGCCTCCAACCAGGTGCCGCTGCTCCTGCTTGGTTCGGCCGCCGGCGCCGGCGCCAAGAGCCTCGTGTCGTACGGCCACTATTCGCTGCTCCACACGATCGAGGCTGGGCTCGGACTGCCGACGTTGACCACCAACGACGCCACCGCTCCGATGACCGACCTGCTCGCTCAGCCGGCGCCGCCATCGCCGTCGCCCAGCCCGTCGCCCAGCCCGTCGCCCAACCCGTCGCCCAGCCCGTCGCCCAAACCGTCGCCCAGCCCGTCGCCCAGCCCGTCGCCCAACCCGTCGCCCAGACCGTCGCCCAGCCCGTCAGGTCGTACCGGGGCGGCGACCTCGGCGACGGCGTCGCCACAGCCGCGTCAGCCTGTGGACCAACCGCCGCCAACCTCTTCGGTTCGCGCTCCAGCCAGAGGGCCGCAGCTAAAGCCGGCGGGACCGGCAAACCAGGGCAGCATCCCAGTGGCTCCGACCCTGGTTGACTACGCCGTTCAGGCAGTGCAAACCGTCACTGCATTCCGGGCGGCTCAACGAGAGTGGATGGCGCCATTCTTCCGAATTTGATCAGAGCCGGCGCGCGTCGACGATCCGCTGCAGGAACCGCTGCGTCCGCTGCTGCTGAGGGTTGGAGAAGATAGCCTCAGGCGGTCCCTCCTCGAGGATCACGCCCTCGTCCAGGAAACAAACGCGGTTCGCGATCTCGCGCGCAAACCCCATCTCGTGGGTGGCGATCAGCATCGTCATTCCCTGCTCCGCCAGACTTCTGATCACGGCGAGCACCTCGCCGACAAGCTCCGGATCGAGGGCTGAGGTGACCTCGTCGAGGAGCAGGAGGCTCGGGCCCATGGCGAGAGCGCGCACGATCGCGACTCGCTGCTGCTGGCCGCCGGACAGGCGGTCCGGGTACTCGTCGCGCTTCTCGGCAAGGCCGAAGCGGCGCAACAGCTCGGTGGCCTCCGCCTCCGCGTCCGCCGGCGACTTGTGCAGGACCTGGATCGGCGCCAGGGTGATGTTTTTCAAGACGGTCATGTGCGGGAAGAGGTTGAAGGCCTGGAAGACGATGCCGATCCGGCGCCGGACTGCATTGACGTCGGCGCCAGGTCGGCTGATCTCGGTTCCAAGGAGCTCGATGAGGCCGGCGTCGATCGGCGCCAGGAGGTTGATGCACCTGAGCAGGGTCGATTTGCCCGATCCGGAAGGCCCGATCAAGCAAACGACCTCATGAGAGCGGATGGTGAGATCGACGCCGCGGATCACATCCGCTCCCCCATACCGTTTGCGCACCCCGCTCAAGCGGACCACCGTCTCGCCGCGAGAGGCGATAGGGGTGGCCATCTGCGCGCTCATGCCGCCACCTCACCGTGCCGCTGCCTGCGATCTCTCGCGACGAGGTAGTCGGTGAATCGTGCCAGCGGGACGGTCAGGATGAGGAAGAGCAGTGCCGCGACCGTGTAGCCGGAGTAATTGAAAACGGTCGAGCTGTAGATGCCGGCGGCCCGGTTCGCTTCGATGACGCCGAGCACCGCCACGAGCGCTGTGTCTTTCTGCAGGCTGATGAAGTCGTTCAACAGGGGAGGCACGACGCGACGGACGGCTTGGGGGATGACCACGAAGCGCAACGCCTGCCACTCGCTGAGCCCGAGGGAGCGAGCGGCCGCGGCCTGGCTCGGATGCACCGAGTCGATGCCCGCCCGGTAGACCTCCGACACATAGGCCGCATAACAAAGGACGAGGGCGGCCACGCCGTAGACCACCGGATCCTGGGTGGAGACGACATTCAGGTTGAGCGCGGGGAGGCCGAATCCGATGGCGTAGATCACGAGGATCAGCGGCACACCACGGAAGAAGTCCGTGTAGGCGATCGCCAGGAGTCGAATCGGCAGCAACGCGGGCGCATGCAGCTGCCGGATCACTGCGATGACCAGCGCCAGGATCAGGATCAGGACCTCGGCGATCAGGAACATCTGGATGTTGAGGACGATCGCCCCGAGAACCGAAAAGATGCCGCGCTCGGGATCGCCAAACAGCGCCCGGTGCATGTCGTCCAGGCTGAAGAACGTGTGCCGCACCTCGGCGCTGCCGGGGGCAAAGAGGATGAGGAACGCGAGGAGGCCGACCACCAGCACGGTGCTCGTGGTCGAGGCGACCACGCCTCCGTTCCCGCCAAACAGGCGCGACCGGCGCTGGCCGCGGTCCGTGCTTGCGGGCACCATCAGCCGCGCGTTTGGCTAGGGCTGGATGACCGGGATCGAGATGTAGTCGGACAGGTACTGGTTCTGCAGGCTCTTGAGCGTCCCTGCCGCGTTCAGCTTGTCGATCGCCTGGTTCACGCAGGCGACCAGCGGATTGTCTTTCGCGAACAGCAGACCGATGTGGTCGCCTGTGCTTGGGAACTGTCCCACGACGGTGCCGTTCGGCACCTGCTGGCTGGCCATGTACGCGGCGGTCGGGGTGTCGATCACGATGGCGTCGATCTGCTTGACCTTCAGCGCCGACACCGCGTCGTCGAGCGTGTTGTAGACCCGGGGCGTCGCGGTCGGCTTGATCTGGTTCTGGATGTAAGCGAGGCCGGTGGTGCCGACCTGGTCGCCGTATCTGTAATTGGCAAGGTCGGACGGACTGTGGGCGTTGACGATCGGGTTGCTCTTGAGAGCCACGATCGCCTGGTTCACATCGAAGTAGCCCTTGCTGAACGTGACCGCCTGCTCGCGATCCGGGGTGACGGTGATCTCGTTGATGTCGAAGTCGAACTTCTTCGGTCCAGGAGCGTAGGAGCTGTCGAACGGCTCCGCCACCCACTTGACCTGGTCGTTGGTGAAGCCCAGCTGTGTGGCGATGGCATACGCGACGGCGCTCTCGTATCCCTTGCCGTTGGAAGGCTTGTTATTGCTGAACCAGGGATCGTAAGCGGGGCTGTCCGTCGCCACCGTGAGTTGGCCGGCGGTTTGAAGGTTCAGCTTGGATATCGAGCAGTCCAGGGTCGACGCCGAGGCCGACGCTTGCGCGGCGGGCTGGTTGGTCGAGCCGCAGGCGGAGGCGACCAGCTGCAGAGCCACTGCGACCAGGACGAAAAGCTTCTTCCCCATTTCTACTCCCTTCAGACAGACGTGAGACGGGAATATTACCCGGCGCTACCCCTGATGCGCGCGCGATCTCATGGGGTGTTCCGCGATCGTGCGGCGTAGCTTGACAATCATCTGAACCGATGAAGTTCGCCGAGCTGGCCCAGTACCTCGAACGCATGGACGGCACCCGCAGCCGCAATGAGCTGGTTAGATCGTTGTCGGAGCTGTACTCGAAAGCCGCACCCGACGAGATTCAGCCGATGACTTACCTCATCCAGGGACGGCTGGCGCCCTACTTCGAACCCATCGAGATCGGCATGGGCGAGAAGCTTGTGATGGCGGCGATCGCCGAGGCGTCGGGCCGACCGCTGGCCGAGGTCTCCACGCTATATGCCAAGCTCGGAGACCTCGGTCTCGTCGCCGCGAACGTGGCGAGCAAGCCGGCCGGCAAGGCACCCTCGATCACCGAGGTCCACGCCCAGCTCATAACGATCTCCGCCGCGGCGGGAGCCGGTTCGGTGGAGAAGAAGCGGTCAACTTTCGCCTCGTTGCTCAAAGCCCTGGACGCGCCTTCAGCCAAGCACCTGGTGCGGATCGCACTCGGCCGGCTGCGGCTCGGCATCGGCGACCCGACCGTGCTCGAGGCGATGTCCTTCGCCAAGAAGGGTGACCGCTCGCTGCGCCCTCTACTGGAGGCGGCGTACAACCGAACCTCAGACCTTGGCCTTATCGCCCACACGTTCTGGACCACCGGCGAACCGGGTGTCGCGGCCTTGAAGATCACCGTGGGCCGCCCCTTGCGACCGCAGCTGGCGGAGCGGCTGCCGAGTCCCGAAGCCGTGATCCAGAAGCTGGGTCCCGTCGCGGTCCAGCCCAAGTACGACGGAGTGCGCGTGCAGATCCACAAGAACGGCTCCGAGGTGCGTGTTTTTTCGCGCAACCTGGAGGACTACAGCCTCATGTTCACGGAGCTCGTTGGCGCGGCGAAGAAGCTCAAGGACAGCTC
>DATARC010000073.1:0-6313 GCA_036264335.1 Candidatus Dormiibacterota bacterium | reverse complement strand
GCCGCGTTGACCTTCTCGACCCTCGCCACCGGCGTTATCCAGATCTGCCTTCCACTCGAGCTTCGTCAGCTGCAGGCCACGCCGAACCAGATCGGGCTGACCCTCGCGATGTTCGGATTCGGGATGTTCGCCTTCGAATGGCTGTGGGGATTCCTGGCGGACCGCTTCGGCTATCGCGCGCCGCTCGTGGTGTCGCAGCTTCTGTATGCGGCGTGCATTTTGCTGCTTGCCGGGGCCGGGTCGGTCCTGCCCATCGCCATCAGCTACCTCGTTGCATCGGGCATGTACGTGGCGGCCGGTCCGGTCGGTCGCTCCTACCTGGGCACCGCGCTCCACGCGCGGCTGCGGGCCACGGGCCTGGCGCTGCTGTCAGCGCAGTGGTTGATCGCCGGGGCGATCGGGGCGGGCGCGGGCGGCCAGCTGATCGAGCACGTCCCGATACGCAGCATCCTCTACGCGACGGCCGCCCTGCCCGCGTTGACCGCCGTGCTTGTCTTGTGGGTGTTCAGGGGTCAATCGGCCGCCCAGCAGCACGTGAGCTCGGCGGGGGACGACGCGGCACGCATGCAGGAGTCTCGCGCCGGCGGCGGCGTGGTCCGCGTGCTGTTGGTATCGGCAACCGTGGCGCTGTTGATCCAGGTCGGCGCAGGCGGCGAGCTGGCGTTGCTGCCCCTCCTCGTCACCACGCACCTCCAGCTCTCGGCGGCCAGCGCGGGCACTGCGATGTTGGTGGTTGGGGTGCTCGGCGGTGTCCTGATGATTCCCGGCGGTTACGCCGCGGATCGGTGGGGACGAAAGCAGGCGATGATCGCCGGCGGCGCGATCTCGGTGGCCGGCTTTGTGGTTTATGCGATTGCCGCCTCGTTCGCCATGGTGATCGCGGGGGCTGCCTTCCGGGCTCTTGGCGGAGCGCTCATCTGGCCGGCGGCGACCGCCTGGATCTCGGAGTCGATCCCGCGCAGGCGCCATGCATTTTTCATGGGCATCTTCGGAGAGTTCGAAAATGTCGGCGTCACAATAGGACCGGTGTTGGGAGGTCTGGCATGGTCCCTGGCGGGGATTCAAAGTGCCTTCTACGTGTACGCGGTCGCTGCGCTCCTGGCCGGGGCCGTCGCCGCGGTGATGGTCGGTAGGCGCGCCGCCAGCCCGGTCGCTGCATGACAACTACGGTTCGCTTGACGATGGCGCAGGCGCTGGTGAGATTCCTTGCAGCGCAGCGAGTCGAACGTGATGGCCAGGAGAATCGATTCTTCGAAGGTTGCTTTGGGATCTTCGGCCACGGCAACGTCACCGGCATCGGCCAGGCGCTCGCGGAGCAGCCGGACCTCTTGACCTACTACCAGGCTCGCAACGAGCAGGGCATGGTCCACGCCGCAGCCGGATTTGCCAAGATGCGAAATCGCCTCGCGGCGCTCGCGTGCACGACATCGATCGGACCAGGCGCAACCAACATGCTGACCGGAGCCGCGGCCGCGACCATCAACCGGATCCCGGTGCTGCTGCTTCCGGGAGACGTTTTTGCATCACGGCGCCCCGACCCAGTCCTCCAGCAGCTGGAGTCTCCGGGACGCGGCGATCTCAGCGTGAACGACTGCTTCCAACCCGTGTGCAGGTACTGGGATCGGATCCAGCGGCCGGAGCAGCTGGTGCCGGCCGCGCTGGCGGCGATGCGCGTGCTCACGAGCCAGGCCGAGACGGGGGCTGTGATGATCGCCCTGCCGGAGGACGTGCAGACGGAAGCTTTCGACTATCCGCCTGAGTTTCTGGAGGCTCGCGTCTGGCACATCGGCCGGCCGATACCGGATGCCGCCGCGCTGGATCGAGCGGCGGCGATCATTCGCGATTCGAAGCGACCGCTGATCATCGCAGGCGGTGGGGTCATCTACTCGCAGGGGACAGATGCTCTCCGACATTTCGTGGAGGTCACGGGCATTCCGGCCGGCGAGACCCAGGCCGGCAAAGGGTCGTTGCCTTTCGACCACCTCGGCGCTCTGGGGGGCGTCGGCGCGACGGGCACCTTGGCCGCCAACCGCGTGGCCGCCCAGGCCGACCTCGTGATCGGGGTGGGCACGCGCTACAGCGATTTCACGACCGCATCGAAGACTGCATTCCAGGACGCGGGCGTGGGCTTCATCAACATCAACGTCGCCGAGCCGGACGCCCACAAGCTGGGTGGTTTGGCCCTGGTCGGCGACGCGCGCGCAACCCTCGAGGCCCTGGCCGCCCGACTCGAGGGATGGGCGGTTGCCTCTGATTACCGGCAGCGCTGCGCAAAGCTGCACGAGGACTGGGACAAAGAGGTATCGCGCCTCTACCACCTGGGACATCCCGGCCTCCCGGCCCAGTCGGAGATCCTGGGCGCGGTGAACGAGCTGTCTGGACCGCGCGATGTGGTGGTGTGCGCGGCAGGCTCGATGCCCGGGGACCTGCACAAACTCTGGCGGACCCGCGACCCGAAGGGATATCACGTGGAGTACGGCTACTCCACGATGGGTTACGAGATCGCGGGCGGGCTCGGCGTCAAGCTGGCAGATCCGTCGCGCGAGGTGTACGTGCTGGTCGGCGACGGCTCGTACTTGATGATGGCGCAGGAGCTGGTGACCTCGATCCAGGAGGGGCTCAAGCTGACGGTGGTCCTGGTCGACAACGAGGGCTTTGCTTCCATCGGCGGGCTGTCGCGATCGAAGGGGACGGCTGGGTTTGGTACGCGCTATCGCTATCGCAATGACGGATCGCTCGGCGACGATTCCGGGAAGTACGAGGGCAAGTCCCTGCCAGTCGACCTGGCTTTGAATGCGCAGGGCTTGGGCGCCCATGTCATCCGCGCTCGCAACGTCGAGGAGCTGCGCGATGCATTGGTGGAAGCGAAGGCGATCGACCGCACTGTCGTGATCCATGTGCCCGCCGACCGCTATGAGGGAGTGCCCAGCTACGAGAGCTGGTGGGAGGTTCCGGTGGCGGAGGTCTCGGAGTCTGGCGACGTTCAGAAAGCCCGACAAGAGCACGAACGAGAGATGGCTCGCCGGCGCTGGCTCATATGAGCTCGCAAAAGTTGGTCGTGCCCAGCCGGCGCGAACCGGACGCCGGCGGATCGCTGGTCTCGGTCACGCCACGTAATGCAGGTTGGAGGTACGTAGGGTTCGAGGTGGTCAGGCTTGCGCGCGGTGCGACCATCGCGAGGCCGACCGAAGGTCACGAGGCCTGCGCCGTCATGCTCTCGGGTCGCGCCGACATGGCGTTTGGCGAATCCGAGTGGCGTGGTGTCGGCGCGAGGGAGACGATTTTCGCCGGCCCGCCTGACGCGGTTTACGTTCCCCCGGGCGGCACGCTTGCCATCACGGGAGCCAGCGATTTTTGTGAGGTCGCACTTTGCTGGGCGCCGGCGGTGAGTGGCGCTGCGGCCGTCCGGATATCGGCGAGCGACATACGTCCATTCACGCGAGGCTCCGGGCGCACCGAGAGGACCATCTACAACATCCTCATGGAGGACAGGCCGGCCGAGTCTCTCCTCGTCACCGAGGTGTTTACTCCCGGTGGGAACTGGTCGAGCTATCCTCCGCACAAGCACGATACCGACGATCTGCCGCGTGAGAGCTACCTCGAAGAGACCTACTACCACCGCACCGCGCGCCCCGAAGGCTTCGCCGTGCAGCTCGTCTACACGGACGACAGGACGCTGAACGAGGCCCTGCAGGTGCGGGACGGCGACGTCGTGCTTGTGCCGCGGGGCTATCACCCTGTGGCCGCAGGGCCTGGCTACGACCTTTACTACCTGAACGTTATGGCCGGCCCGCACCGTCGCTGGCTCGTGACGACCGATCCCGCCCACCGCTGGCAGCTGGACTAGACGCCTCAAGAACGTTCCAACGCCGAATAACATTGCCGGTATGGCAGCGAGTCAGGAATCGGCTCCGCCGGCTCGAAGGCCCCCCACGATCCTTGACGTGGCCTCGCGGGCCGGCGTCTCGAAATCGACCGTGTCGAACGTCGTTCGAGAGTTTCCGGGCGTGTCGGAGTCCACGCGGCAGAGGGTGCGGGCGGCCATCGACCAGCTTGGCTACCGCCCGAACGTGCTGGCGAGGCAGCTGGTTCAGCAGCGCACCAACATCCTGGGCGTCGTGGTCGGCGACCTCGCGAACCCTTTCTTCGCGGAGATGGCCAAGCTGGTCGAGCGGCACGCCGCGACTCGGGGCTACACGGCCATGTTCTGCAACACGGAGGGCGACAGCGCCAGCGAGATAGCAGGAGTGGAAACGCTGCTCGAGTACCGGGTGGCGGGCATCGTGTTCCTCACCTTTTCGGGGGACTCCCGAACGATGCGGGAAACGCTCCAGCACCAGGTGCCGGTCGTGTTCGTCGGGTGCCATGAGGATTGGGGCGACGTGGTGTCGGTCGATGACGTGCGCGGCGCCAAGCTGGGGACGAGGCACCTCGTCGAGGCGGGTCACCGGCGCATCGCGTTTGTCTCGATTCCGGAGCTCGAGGACAGGTCGGATGTGTCGCGGTGGGAGGGCTATCAGGAGGCGTTGGCTGACGCGCGGGTGGGACCTGTGGTCAGGATCAGCTGGTCGCCGCCCTCGGATCGTGCGCTGGTCGATGGGGTGGACCGCAAGCTGGTCGATGTTTTCAACGGCCCAGAGCGGATCACTGCGGTTTTCGCGTCCAACGACGTGGCCGCGATCGCGCTGCAGGAGTTCGCGGACCGCGTGGCCCTGCACGTCCCCCGCGACCTGTCCATCGTGGGGTTTGACGATGTGCCGATGGCTGGGCTGGCGCGCATCTCGCTGACCACGGTCGCACAGCCGCGAGACGAGCTGGCCCGGCTGGGCATCGCGGCGATCGCCGACCGCATCGAGCACAAGCTGAAGGGCCCGCCGCGCACGACGCTGGTGGGCGTGACCCTGGTAACGCGCCTCTCAACCGCACCTCTGTAAGCACAGAGACGGGCCGCAAGGCGGCCGAGAAACCCGCGTCTGAAACCAGCCAAAAGGGCACGAATCGTCGTCCCCTGAGCGCAAACTCCAGCCAAAAGGGCACGAATGGCGGCGTCGGCAGCGGTGTGTTCGTCTTAACAACTGGCCTTGCGCGGTCGCGCCGCGGTGGCGACCCTAAATGAATCCCGATCCATCAGAGAGTGCCGGTTGCGCTCCGAACCAAACCCTTCAACACTGCAGACGCACAGAGCGTGGGTGTCACCCGCGCTCAGTTGCGGTCCGGCGGCTATCGTCGTCTTGGGTCAGGGATTTACCGTTGGGCAGGGCTTAAAGAAAGTCCGCAACTGATGCTGGCCGCGGTCGCGCGGCGCCTTCCGAGCGGCGCTGCATTTTCCGGACGCACGGCGGCGTGGCTGCACGGACTGGACGTCGAACCGTGCGACCCGGTTGAGGTCACGATCCCTGATCCATCTGGCGGCGGCCGGCGGGCAGGCGCGTCCGTGTGTCGCACTGCTCTTGCTGCGAGCGAGATCGTTCTGCGGCGCCGCCTACCGACTACAAATGCACTCCGGACCGCGGTGGACCTGGGCGGAAGGAATCCACTGACGGAAGCAGTGGTGCACGTCGACTTATTCCTGCATGCGGACCTGGTGTCAGTGACGGAGCTCGGTAGGTATGTGGCCGAGCATCCGGGAGTAAAGGGCATCGGCCGGCTCCGACGATCGTTGGCCCTCGTCGAGCCGGAGGCGGAATCAGCGATGGAGACCCGGCTTCGTATGGTGCTCGTGATGGCCGGTCTCCCGCGTCCGGAGGTTCAGGTTTCCATCTATGACGAACAGGATCGCTTCTTAGGACGTCCCGACCTTCTCTATCGACGCCATCGCTTGGCCATCGAATATGACGGCGGCAATCATCGCGAGCGGATGGTCGAAGACAACCGCCGCCAGAACGGTCTGGTCGGCGCCGGATACCGATTCCTGCGGTTCACGGCGGCGGACGTCTATGCCGCGCCGGACACCATCGCGATGCAGGTCCGGCACGCCCTAGCCATCGCCCAGAAACCAACCAAAAGGGCACGAATGGTGGCGTCTACTTGAAAAAAACCCGCCAAAAGGGCACGAATGGTGCGTTCTGCCGCCCAGGCGCTACCCGCTCGCGCTGCGGTTTAGTCCCCTGGTTTCAGGAAGATCGCGCCCAGGGGCGGTAGCGTCAGCGTCACGCTGTGCAGGTGGCCGTGCCGCCCCACGGGCGAAGCGTCGACACCGCCCAGGTTGCCTTGCCCACTCCCCCCGTACATCGGCGCATCGCTGTTCAGCAGCTCGCGCCAGTGGCCGCCCTTCGGCGCCCCGATCTGGTAGTTGTGCCGCGGCACGGGCGTG
>DATARC010000066.1:0-28824 GCA_036264335.1 Candidatus Dormiibacterota bacterium | reverse complement strand
ACGATGACTTCCGAGCAGAGGTTCATCACAAAGCTCATGTTGTGCTCGACGATCAGGAACGTGGTCCCGCGAGAGTTCAGGGTGCGCAGGCGGTCGGCGATGCGTTCGAGCAGCGCAGGGTTGACTCCGCCCGCAGGTTCGTCGAGCAGCACGAGCTCAGGCTCGGCCATCATCACGGCGCCCAGCTCGAGGAGCTTGCGCTGGCCATACGAAAGCGACCCGCCCAGCGAGCTCGCGACGTGCGCGATCTCGAGGAACTCGAGCATCTCCATCGCCCTGGATCTTTCGTCGCTGAAGCCGGCGCGTGAGAACAGCGCGCGCAGTCCCCTGCGGCGGATCGGGACCAGGAGGTTTTCCAGCGCGGTGAGACGCGGGAAGATGCGAGCGAGCTGAAAGGTGCGCCCGATGCCGCGCTCATATACGCGGTCGGGCCCGAGCCCGTCGATCGCCTGCGACTTGAAAGTGATCTGGCCCTGGTCCTTGGCGATGAAACCGGTGATCAGGTTGAAGATGGTCGTCTTGCCGGAGCCATTGGGGCCGATGAGCCCGGTGATGCCGCCCGCCGGAATCGAGATCGTGCAGTCGTCGACAGCGACAACACCGCCGAATCGCTTGCTGAGGTGATCGACCTGGAGCAGGCTCAAGGCGTGGCCCTCGCCGCGGCCACGGGTCTCGTCCGACGCCTCGCGATCAGCTCGCTGACCGACGGGATGATGCCGCGAGGCATGATCAGGATGACCAGCAGAAAGACCGCCGAGTAAAGCACCAGGTAGAGGCGGCTCGCGCCGTAGTTGTAGGCGAGCCAGAGCTGGGCAGGTTCGAGAATCAGCGCGCCAAGCACGGGTCCCCACAGAGTGCCGAGCCCACCCAGGAAAACCATCAGCACCATCGAAATCCCGATCAACGGGTCGACCACGAACTGCGGGTAGATGAAGGTCACGTAATCTCCGTAGACGGCGCCGATCATGCCCACCAGGGCTGCGCTGATGACAAAGGCGGTCAGCTTGAATGCTCGCGCCGGGACGCCGACCGCAAGCGCCTTGTCCTCATCATCCCGAATCGCGAGCAGCCCAAGCCCGAACTTCGACGCGCGTATCCACCAGGAGGCCGCCAGCCCGACGAGGGCAAGCGCCAGCATTGCGTAGTAGAAGGGGATGTTGAAAAAGTCGCCGCGCCACGGTGGAATCGGAAAGCCGAGGCCGGCTCCCCCGCCGGTCAGGCTCGTGAGATTCTCCGCGAGCAGCTGCAGCATGAACATGAACGCGATGGTCACGATCACAAAGGTCGCCGCCCGTGTGCGCAGCGCAAACCAGCCGATGGCGGCGGCCAGCACCGCTGTGAGGATCCCGGCCACCGGGACGTACAGGAAAGGCGCATAACCGCCGGCGACCCCCAGCTTGGCAAGAATCAGTCCCAGCGCATAGGAGCCGAAGCCAAAGAACCCCGCGTGCCCGAGCGAGATGTAGCCGGTGTAGCCGCCCATGATGTTCCAGGCGGTTGCAAGCCCGATGTACATCAGGGTGAAGACCATGATGTTCGTGCTCGCTGAGTCCGGCCAGATGTCAGGCAACACCAGGGCTATGGCGATGGCCGCGACCAGCACCAGACCCATGAAGGCGCGCCTTTGGCTGACCCGCATCACACCCGCTCCCGCACCCTCAATCCGAAGAGGCCCTGCGGCCGGACCAGCAACACGGCGACGAGAATGACGAAGAAGACAAAGCTGGCCCAGACCGGCGAGATCACCACCGCGGTGACGTCCTCGATCACGAGCATCACCAGGGCCGCGATGATGGCGCCACGCAGGCTTCCGAGGCCGCCCAGAACGATGATCGTCAGCAGCCTCGAGATCAGGTCGTAGTGGCTTCCGGGATTGAACGTGTTCGTGATGCCGAACACGACACCTCCGGCGGCCGCTGTCGCCATGCCGATGCCGAAGGCGATCGCCGAGACACGGTCAACGTCGATGCCGACGAGCTGGGCAGCGGTCCGGTTGAGCATCGTCGCCCGGATGGCGCCGCCAAAGGTAGTGCGGTAAAGCATCACGAAGATCGCCCCGAGGATGGCGAGGGCGAGCAGGAATCCGTACACGTAGACGTAAGCAATGTGAAAGGTCCCGATCGGGAAGCTCGCCGTGTCGTACCAGGCGGTGATCTGCTGGTAGTTGGACGTGAAGAAGTACCCGAGCAAACCTTCGATCCCCAGCGCGATGGAGTACGTGACGAGCACGGACAGGGCTTCGCGGTCGGTTTTCAGAGGCCGGATGAAAACGACCTGGAGGATCACACCCAGCACGAACATGACCGGCATGGTCACCACGAGGCCCACGAACGGGTCGATGTTGAGGCTGTGCCACAACACGAAGCTGAGATACGCGCCCAGGACCACAAGCGCGCCGTGGCCGACGTTGATGATCCGCATGACGCCGAAGATCAACGTCAGACCGGATGCCATCAGCGCGTAGACCCCACCAGTCAAAACGCCCAGCGCCGCGGCCTCGAGGACCAGGGTCAATTCACGGATCCCGAAGGGAAGCGGGGACGGCGGCTCTCGCTAACCGTCCCCGTTTCGTCTACTGCCAGTCGTGCTTGGGGTATTCGGGCTGCGCGGCGGCCACGGTCGGGGGATAGACGAACACCGCCGTTCCGTTCTGCCACTGCTCGACAAAGACGCCCACCCCGCCCTGCGGCCTGCCCACCGAATCCCAGCCCATCGGGCCCTGGACCGTGTCGTACGTGCCGGTGTGAAGAGTGTCGATCAGCTTCTGGTTGTCGATGCTGCCGGCCTTGGTCGCAGCTTGATCGACGACCTGGCCGACGCTGTAGGCCTCGGCGGAGTCGGCGCTGATGTCGGCCGCAGTGCCGCCGTACTTGGAGATGTATTCGGCAACGAATGTCGGGTTGCCATATGCCTGGGAGCCCGAGGTCCAGCCGGCCGGCACCATGATGCCTTCGGTGTTGGCGCCCAGCTTGTCCGAGTAGCTGGAACCCTGGTCAGGGCCGGCTGTCTCGATCAGCGTCTTCGGGTTGTAGTGCTGCGTGATGAAAGTCTTGACGAACGCGATGGCATCCGGCACCTGGGTGCCGAGGATCACGGCGTCGGCATTCGAGGCCGCCACCTTCAGCGCGAGGGGGGTGAAGTCCGTGGTCTCCGCCGGGTACACCTTGTATGAGACCGTCTTGATGCCGGCTGCCTCCAGGATGCTCTTGGCCTTGTCGATCTGGGGCTGGGTGAAGGGATCGTCCTCGGTGGCGTAGGCGGCCGTCTTCGGTTGCTGGTCAGCCGGTAGAGCCAGCAGCCACTTCGTGTAGCTCACCAGGTTGTCCTCGATCGCTGCGGGCTGCACGAAGAAGAGGGAATGCAGGCCCAGTGCGAACACCGATGGGGCGCCGCCGGCCGGCTCAGGAAACGCATAGCCCGCGCGGTCGACGACGGCGGCCGCGGGCTTGGTCAGCAGGCTGGAGTACGGACCGAACACCAGAGCGACTTTGTCCGACGAGATGAGGTTCTGGTAGTTGGTCACCACCTGGGTTGTGCTGCTTGCGTCGTCGACGTACTTCATGGTCACCGGGTGGCCGTTCAGGCCGCCCTTCTTGTTGACGTCCTCGGCCCACAGGTCGTAGCCCTTCTCGAGCGCAGGCCCATCGCTCGAGAAGTCGCCGGTGAGCGAGACGGAGACGCCGATGGTGATGGGGCTGCCCGGCGACGGGCTTGGTGTGGCAGTGCCGGCGCCACATGCGGTGAGGGCCAGTCCGGCGCCCGCCACGGTTGCGATCAAGGCCCTTCGCATGGCTTCGCTCCTCCCATCCGCAGGCGCTGAGACAGCGCGGCGGGTTGCGGTGAACAAACGATTGCCCTATGTTAGGCACGGGCGAAACGAAATGTCAATGCAAGCCGGCGAGCCATGCAGGTAACGCTAAAAGAGCTCGCTGCCCGGGCCAACGTACACCCCTCGACGGTGTCGCGCGTCGCCAACAATGACCCGGGGTTGCGCATCGCCTCCACCACCCGGGCCCGCATAGAAGCGCTGCTTCGCGAGACCGAATACCGGCCCAACGGTGTGGCCCGCGGCCTGAAGCTCCGTCAGACGCTGGTGCTCGCCGTCGTCATCCCCGACATCACGAATCCATTCTTCGCGGCCCTGTTCCGCGGCATCGAAGACGGTGCGACGCCGCGGGGCTACCAGGTGCTCCTCTGCAACACCGACGGCATCCCCGAGCGGCAGCGCGCTCACCTGCACAGCCTGGCCGCCCGCCGCGTTGACGGCGTGATCCTTGCCAGCACCTTCTTGAAGGATCCGACCGTCCGGTGGCTGCGCCATCAGCGCATGCCGTATGTCCTTGTCAATCGGTTCAGCGAAGAGGGCGCCGACCCGTTCGTCGGCTCGGACGACGTGACGGGCGCGACCCTCGCCACCCAGCACCTGATCGCCCTTGGCCACCGCCGCATCGGCCATCTGGCCGGCCAGACCACCGTGAGCACCGGCGTGCTCCGGCGGAAGGGTTACCACGCCGCGCTCGGGGAAGCTGGGATTCAGGCCGACGCCGACCTGGTCGTCGAGTCGGGCTTCGTCGAGGAGGGTGGCGGGCAGGCCATGGACCGCCTCCTGTCTCTCGGCGATCCGCCCAGCGCGATCTTTGCGGTGACCGACATGACCGCCGTCGGCGCTTACGGCGCGGCGCGGAAGCGAGGGCTGCGCATCCCGGAGGATCTCGCCATCGTCGGCTACAACGACATCCCGCTGGCGGGTCGCCTCATTCCCGGCCTGACGACCGTGCACGTGCCGATTCACGAGTTCGGGAGCGTCGCGGCGCGGATGCTTCTCGAACAGATCGAAACGGGAATGCTGACGCCGAGGCGTGTGGTGTTCGCGCCGCAGCTGGTGGTGCGCGGGTCGAGCGTCGCCGGCGCCGACGAGCTGCCGATGGCGCGGCCGGCGCAGCGAAGCCCGGCAGAGTGAATCGCGTGTATCTTAGACAAACGTTTGCGCGTCACGCCGGCGCGCGGGTTTGCGGGGGGAGGCGGTGTCGAAAACCATGAAGCCCTCGAAGCACTCGATCGGCTGGATCGGCACCGGGCGGATGGGCTACGCGCTGGTCACCAGGCTCCTGGAACGCGGCTGTGACGTAGCCGTCTACAACCGCACGAAAGCCAAGGCGGAGCCGCTCGTAAAGCTTGGCGCCCGGCTTGTCGATCGCCCGGCCGACCTCGCCGACCGCGACATCGTATTCACCTCGGTCGCGGGCTCGCAGGACTTCGCCGAGGTGACGACAGGGCGCCACGGTCTGCTGTCGAGGGGGGATCCTGTCCCGGCGGTGATCGTCGACTCTTCCACCGTGTCGATGGACGTGTCGCAGAAGGTTCGCGCCAAAGCGCAGGAAGTCGGCAGCGCCTTGCTGGCCACGCCTGTCAGCGGCAACCCGAAAGTGGTGCGCGCAGGGCGCCTCAGCATCGCCGTCTCCGGTCCCCGCGAGGCGTTCGAGCTGTCGCTCCCTTATCTCGAGATGCTTGGGGGAGCCGTCAGCTATGTCGGCGACGGCGAGCTCGCGCGCCTGGTCAAGATCTGCCACAACCTGGTGCTCGGCGTCGTCACCCAGATCATGGCCGAGACCACGGTGCTTGCGGAACGCGGAGGCGTCTCCCGTGCGGACTACCTCGAGTTTCTCAACGGCAGCGTCATGGGCTCGACCTTCACGCGATACAAGACCCCGGCGTTCGTCAACCTCGATTTCACGCCTACGTTCACGGGCAAGCTGCTGCGAAAGGATTTCGAGCTGGGGCTGGAGGCCGCGCGCCAGCTCGAGGTGCCGATGCCGGTGTCAGCGCTCGTGCATCAGATCGTGACCAACATGATCGGGATGGAGCTGGGCGATGCGGATTTCTCGGCGCTCCTTCAGACCGAAGCGTGGGGTGCCAATCTCAAGTTGGTATCCGAGAACCGGAAGGTCTCCGATGGGCTGGAGGAGAAGGGTAAGGGTGGCAAGCATGAGCAAGGCTGAGTTTCCCGTCGCCTCGCTGCCGGCCCCCGGTCGGATGAATGTCGACTGGGAGGAGCGGGTCGATTTTCGCCGCCTTCACGATTACCGGCTGAAGCGCACGCGCGACGCGATCGCCAACGCGGGCCTTGGGGCCGTGCTCGTGTTCGACATGAACAACATCCGTTACATCACCAGCACGCACATCGGCGAATGGGCGCGCGACAAGGTGGCGCGGTTCGCTCTGCTCACGCCAAAAGGCGAGCCCATCCTGTGGGACTTCGGTTCGGCCGCGAAGGTGCACCGGCTTCACGCGCCGTGGCTGCGCCCGGAGAACTCGCGCGCCGGGATGACGGGCCTGCGCGGCTCCGTCGCCCCCGAAGCCGGTCTGTCCGCTGACCTGGCGCGGACGGTGAAGGAGATCATGCAGGAGCAGGGTGTCGCCGGCGAGCCCTTGGGCGTGGACATCGCGGAGCTGCCGATGGTCTTTGCGCTGCAGAAGTGCGGACTCAAAGTCGTCGACGGGCAGCAGGCGATGCTGGACGCGCGGCAGATCAAGTCGAAGGATGAGATCACCCTGCTGACCATGGCCGCGGCGATGGTGGATGGCGTCTATCAGACGATCTTCGAGGCGCTGAAGCCCGGGATCCGCGAGAACGAGCTGGTCGCGATCGCCAACAAGCAGCTGTACGACATGGGCTCGGATGACGTCGAGGCGATCAATGCCGTGTCCGGCGAGCGGGGCTATCCGCATCCTCACGTCTTTTCAGACCGCTTGATCCGTCCCGGTGACCAGGCGTTCTTCGACATCATCCAGTCCTTCAACGGATACCGCACCTGTTACTACAGGACTTTCAATGTCGGCCGCGCGACGCAGAGCCAGCGCGACGCCTACAAGCAGGCCCGCGAGTGGATCGACGCCTCAATCGAGCTGGTGAAGCCTGGGGTGAGCACCGAGGAGATCGCCAAGGTCTGGCCGCGGGCGCAGGACTTCGGGTTCGACAGCGAGATGGAGGCATTCGCGCTTCAGTTCGGGCATGGGCTCGGCGTCGCGCTGCACGAGCGCCCGATCATCAGCCGGCTGGTCTCGTTGAAGGACCAGGTCGAGATCAAAGAAGGGATGGTGTTCGCGTTGGAGACGTACTGTCCGGCGGACGACGGCCACTCCGCCGCCCGGATCGAGGAGGAGCTGGTGGTGACGGCGACGGGACATGAGGTGATCACGCTCTTCCCCGCGGAAGAGCTGATGATTGCGAACCCGTATTGAACGCCCGAAGCGCGAAGGCGTCGGCCGGCGTAGGTGAGGTCGACGACAAGACCCGTCTCCGGCTTTATCAGCTCATGGTCGAGCTTCGCGATTTCGAGCAGCGCGCGTACGACCTTTTCATGGAGAACCTGATTAAGGGCACGAGCCACCTCGCGCTCGGGCAGGAGGCGATCGCTGCGGGTTTTGCCGTTGCGACGCGCGCCGACGACTACACCTTCTGCACCTATCGCGGCCACGGACATACCCTGGCGCGCGGCGCCTCCATGGCGGCGGCGATGGGCGAGCTCCTCGGCCGCTCCAACGGCATGCTCCACGGCAAGGGCGGATCGATGCACCTCACCGATGTGAAGCACGGAGCCATGGGCTCGTACGCGATCGTCGGCGCCCACATGCCGATCGCCGCGGGCGCGGCCTGGTCGGCCCAGGTGCGCAAATCCGGTCAGGTCGCGGTCTGCTTCTTCGGGGACGGCACCACCAACATCGGCGCCTTCCATGAGGCCCTCAACCTGGCAGTCGTCTGGAAGCTGCCCGTCGTGTTCGTTTGCGAGAACAACAGGTACATGGAGTACACGCCGATCGAATCGGTGACTGCCGTCGCGCACCCCGCCGCCGACCGCGCTGCGGCTTACGGCTTGGAGGCGATCCTGGTCGAAGGGAACGACGCCGACGTGATGTACGAGACCGCATCTCGCACCATCGCCCGGGCTCGCGCCGGCGACGGGCCGTCGCTCGTGGAAGCCCTGACCTACCGGCACGGCGGGCACTCACGCGGCGACCCGGCCTCCTACCGGCCCAAGGAGGAGGTGCGCGAATGGATGGAGCGCGACCCGATCAAGCGCTACCGCGAACGCCTGGTGTCCACCGGCGTCGACGAGGCGACGATCTCGAGGATCGATGAGGAGTCCCAGCGAAAGGTGGATCTCGCGACGGATGAGGCGCGCAAGGCGCCGCACGCAAGGATCGAGGAGATCGAGAGCCAGGTCTGGAGCGACGGGGGCTCGGCGTGGCGGAACTGACATTTCGCGAGGCGGTGGCTGCGGGCATCGCCCAGGAGATGGAGCGCGACCCGACTGTCTACTTCATCGGCGAGGACGTGGCCGCCGCGGGCGGGGTGTTCAAGGCGACCGTCGGCCTCCTCGACAAATTCGGTGCGGACCGGGTTCGCGACACGCCAATCTCGGAGCAGGCGATAGTCGGGGCGGCGATGGGCGCCGCGATGACCGGGTTGAGGCCCATCGTCGAGATCATGTTCTCGGACTTTCTGGCCACGTGCTGGGACATGATCGCCAACCAGATCGCCAAGACCCGCTACATGACGGACGGCCAGGTGTCGCTGCCATTGGTCATCCGGACTGCCAATGGAGGAGGCTCCCGGTTTGGTGCCCAGCACTCCCAGAGCCTGGAGAACTGGGGGATGGCGGTCCCGGGGTTGAAGGTGGTGGCCCCCTCGACGCCGTCTGATGCCAAGGGTCTGCTCGCCGCGGCCATCCGCGACCCTGACCCCGTCCTGTTCTTCGAGCAAAAGTCGCTCTACGGCATCAAGGGCGAGGTGCCCGACGGCGAACATGTCGAGGAGCTCGGGACCGCCAGGGTGTTGCGCGACGGGAAGGACTGCACGATCGTGGCCCTGGCCGCGATGGTGCCGAGGGCGCTGGCTGCCGCCGCCGAGCTCGAGAACAGCGGGATCGACGCGACCGTGGTGGACGTCCGCAGCCTGGTGCCGCTCGACACGAGGACGATCCTCGGATCCGTGCGTAAGACCGGGCGCCTCTTCACGGTCGAGGAGAACCCGCGCCTGTGCGGGTGGGGCGCCGAGATCGTGTCGATCGCCGCCGAGGAATGCTTCGACGACCTCGACGGACCGATGGTCCGCATCACCACGCCTCACGTGCCCCTCCCCGCTGCGCAGCCGATGGAAGACGAAGCGATGCCGACCGTCGCCCGTATCGTCCGGACGGTGAAGGGATCGATGCGTTAGGCAGGACGCGGCTATCCTCGGGTCACCAATGATCCTGTCGATCGGCGACCTGGTCCTCGACATCACCATCGTGCCGTCCGGACGGTTGCGGCCCAATGACGACAACCCTGCGGTCATCCGCGTCGGCGGCGGCGGACAGGCTGCCAACTTCTGCGCGTGGGTGGCAGCTCTCGGCTCGCCCGTCCGGCTGGTCACCCGCGTGGGCGACGACGATCGAGGGCGGCGCCTGGTGCGAGAGGTGGAGGAGCTCGGGGTCGAGGTGTTCGCCGTTTCCGGGCTTGACCCGACCGGCATGATCGCGGTCCTGGTCGGCCCGAACGGGGAACGCACCATGGCGACACAGCGTGGAGCCAGCGCCGGCCTGAGGCCCGACGACCTGAGGAAGCCGTGGTTCCGAGGGGTCAACCTGATCCATGTGCCGGGCTATTCGCTTTTCGTCGAGCCGCTCGCGGCGTCGGCAAGGCTGGCGATCGAGCTCGTGCGCCACGATGGCGGGTTGGTGTCGATCGACCTTTCGTCGGCGGCGGGGTTGAAGGAGTACGGCGCCGCCCGTTTTGCGGCTGAGCTGGCAGTGCTGAAGCCTGACCTGCTGTTCGCGACCGCCGCCGAATCTGAAAAGCTTGGGGTGCCGATGGAAGGCCTCGCCAAAGTTCCCGTGCTCAAGCTGGGGGCTTCCGGATGTCGGGTTGAGGGTCGTCACATTCCCGCTCCACAGGTTCAGGAGGTGGACGCGACTGGCGCCGGCGACGCTCTCGCGGCGGCGTTCTGTGTCACCTACCTCGACGGCGCCACCCCGATCGAGGCCGCCGAGAAAGCCGTCGTCGTGGCTTCCGGGGCGGTGACCAGGACCGGAGCCCGGCCGAGTTGAGCGACGTGCTTCGGATCTCGGCCGAGGTGACGGAGGCGCTGGCGAGTGGCCGGCCCGTGGTGGCTCTCGAGACTTCGATCGTGGGCCAGGGCCTTCCGGCGCCCCACAACCTGCGGGCTGCCCGGGGGTGTGAATCGGCCATCAGGGACGAGGGCGGCGTGCCCGCAGCGATCGCCGTGCTCGACGGCCGGATTGCGATCGGATTGAGCGATGACGAGCTCGAGCGCATCGCCGCCGGCGCGATCAAGGTGAGCTCCCGAGACCTCGGCCCGGCAATTGCCGGCGGCGCCGTCGGCGCGACCACGGTGGCGGCGACGATGCGCGCTGCCGCGATGGCGGAAATTCGCTGCTTCGCCACCGGAGGCATCGGGGGAGTGCATCGCGGCCACCCCGAGGATCAGTCGGCCGATCTCGTCGAGCTCGGGCGGACTGCTGTTGCAGTCTTCTGCGCCGGGGCCAAGATGATCCTGGACCTACCGCTCACCCTCGAAAGGCTGGAGAGCCTTTCCGTGCCGGTTCTCGGCTACGGGTGCGATGAGCTTCCGGCTTTTTACACCCGCCACAGTGGTTGCCCGGTGCCGGCTCGGGTCGATGGTCCAGAGCAGACGGCCGCTGTGCTGAGCGCGGCGTGGGCGACAGGTTCGCGTGGCGTGCTGGTGGCCATTCCGCCGCCCGGCGAGCTCGACGGTGCAGAGGCGATCGTTTTGCAGGCGACGCGGGAGCTCGCGGATGTTCACGGACCGACGTCGACCCCGCGGCTCCTCGCACGCGTCGCGGAGCTGTCCGGCGGCCTCGCGCTCGACCTCAACGTCGACCTCGTCATCAACAATGCGCGAGTCGCGGCACGCGTCGCGCGTGCTCTGGCCCGCTGATTGGCCCTTCCTCCCGCCGACCTGCTGGTCTTCGCGCCTCACCCGGACGACGAGTCCGTCGGAGCCGGCGGCATCATCCAGCAAGCCGTCGGCGCCGGCAAGACCGTGCGGGTCGTCTTCATCACCAGCGGCGACGGATACCCGCAGGCGATGGCGGCGCACCTGAAGAGGCCTGTCGCCGAGCTGCGCGCTGCGGACTTCGTCAACCTTGCCTCCGCGCGGCAGCTCGAGGCGGTGGCGGCTGCATCCATCCTCGGATTGCACGCGTCGGATCTCATCTTCCTTGGCTATCCCGACGGCGCTCTGCCTGACGTCTACGCGAACGAATCACCATCTGGAATCGAATCGCCGTTCACCAAGCTTCGTTCGACTTACGGCCCTGCCGTTGCCGACTACCACACCTCAACCCATGGCCAACCGGCCCGTTACACGCGACGCTCCCTGGTCGCGGACGCAACCGAGATCCTGCGCGACTCGGAACCGGCCCAGATATATGTGACCGACCAGGCGGACACGCATGCCGACCACCAGGCGACCTTCAATGTGGTCACCGAGGCGGCCGCCAACGTCGGCTACTCCGGCGAGCGGCTCACCATGGTGATCCACAGCGGTTCCGTCGAGAGCTGGCCATGGCCGGGCGGCGCGACAGCTAGCTCCGGCTTTGAGGCCCATGCGGTCGATGGGACCACGTATCCAATGGGTGTCAGCTGGCCGCCGCCGGTCCGTGTGCCTTTGACTGCGGCCCAGTGCGCGGTGAAGCTGAAGGCCATAGCGGCGCACGCTTCCCAGTGCACCGTCGACAGGGACTACCTCGAGTCTTTCGTCAAGGCCGAAGAGCTGTTCTGGCGACCGCGTCAGGCGTTGTAGGGCGAGGGCGCTCCTGGCGGCAGGTAGGGCGTGGGGTCGATCGGCTGCTGCTTGATGCGGAGTTCGAAGTGAAGGTGCGGGCCGGTCGAGTTGCCCGTTGATCCTTCGAGCCCGATCGTCTGGCCCTGCACCACCACCTGGCCGACCTTCACCAGCGATGCGGAGAGGTGCCCGTACAGGGTGTCGAGCCCGCCCGAGTGGGCGATGACCACGTATCGGCCATACCCCTGGCTGGAGACGCCTACCAGCGCGACGACGCCGTCGTCGGCGGCGAAGACCGGCGAGCCGAACGGCTCGACCAGGTCGATGCCGGTGTGGAAGTGCGGGTAGCCGCCGTATGGAGGCTCGAGCACCAGCTTGCTCGGTCCGAATCCCTGCGAGATCTGGGCATGTGGCTCAGGCCAGATGAAGCGGTATTTGGTCGAGTGTCCTGGGCTGGTCTGGATCTGGCCGACATTGTTCGATTGGGTCCAGAGCTGCACCTGGGTCCAGACCGATTGCATGGCCGCCGCGATGATGGCGTCCTGCTGCTGCTGCAGCATGTCCGCCATCGACTGCGCCAGCGCTGCGGACTGCGACCTCAAGACGGCGATCTCCCACCGTGTCTGGTCGATCTTCGCCTGCAGCTCGCGCATCGACTTCACCTGCTGGGCGTGCAGCTTGACCAGCTGCGCCAGCTCGGAGGAGAGCTGCGTTCGCAAGGCGACCTGGGTGTCGCGATCGGTTTGCTGCTGAAGGCGCTCGGCCTGCTGGTCGGTGAGGTCCGACGCCAGCTGCTGATTCAGCTCGGTCGCCCTGGAGCCCGCGACGTTGAGGTCGGAGATGCGGGTCAGCAGGTCACTCAAGCTCTGCGCCTGGCCGAGGATCACCAGCACCGAGGTCGGCGCCGTGTAAATCGCTCTCGCAAGCTGGCTGATCTGAGCGCGCTCGGCGTCGATTCGCAAGCCAAGCATCGCCTCGCGTACCTGGGAAGCGGCGATCTGCACGTCGAGGTCGTCGATCTGCTGCTGCGCGTCTGCGATCTGGCCCTGGACGTCGTGCTGCTGGGCAGTGTTATCGATCAGCGACTGCTTCAGCTGCTGCTGGGCGATCATGGCGTCGGCCAGGTTGCTCCCCAGCTGCGCGCGAATCTGGTCGATGACAGCCTTCTGGTGGGCCGGATCCGTGCTCGGCGCGGCAGCGGATGCGCTCGAGCCCACTGCCACCAGGAGGATCGCCATCGAGGCGGCGACGAGAAGCCTTTTCACGACTCCAGGTGCCTGCGCACGCTGACCAGCGAGGATCCCGACCCGAGGCCGACGCCGAGCGCCAGCACCATGACGGCGGCCATCGCCGCGACGCTCATCGTGATCCCGGGCGCGAAACGGACGAAAGTGCCGGCTCCGGCCGAGATCCCGGCCATGGTCAGCGCAAAAGTGCCCAGGCCCGCCGCCGTGCCGGCGATCGCGCCGGTGATCGCCCCCTCGACGACGAACGGTCCGCGCACCATCCACCGCCGCGCACCGACGAGCTGCATGATCGTGACCTCGTCGCGCCTGGAGTGGATGGCTGCCCTGACGCTGTTGATCGTCACCGTCACCGCCACGAAGGCAAGCACTCCGAGGAATGCGATGCCCGCAACGGCAACACCGAAGATCACAGCCTGGATGCGCTGGTAGGCGCCCTTGTCATACGAGGTCGGGTAGACGGGATCGACAGCCGTGTCGACCCGGACGTAGGCGGCGATCGCCGCCACCTCGTCTATGTTCTTGACCTGCACATCGAGGCTCGCCGGGAACGGGTTGCTCTGGCTGGCGTCGGCAAGCTGCGGCAGGCCCGGCATGCTCTGTGCTCGCTCGAGCGCTTGCCCCGTGGTCACATAGTCAACTGACGCGACGCGCGGGTCGGCGGCCAGACGATCCCAGAGCGAGTTGACATCCGCGCTGGGCGCCCCGTCCCGGATGTAGACGTGAAGCAGGGACGCCTGGCCGGACTCGACCCGCTCGAGGTTGTTGATCGCGTACCCCGTCAGACCGGCGATCCCGGCCATCAAGAGGAGCAGCGTCATCGAGCCTAGAGCCGGCGCGATGCTCCCCATATTGCGGAACCAGTTGCGCGCCGCGCCGAAGAAGAGGTAGCGGAACGTGTTTCCGACCACCGTCCGTGCCATGGCGCCCTTCGGAAGCCGGTCTTTCATGACGATGCCGAGGCCAGCCATGCCATCCTCCCGATCCCGCCCGCCGGCTGGTCGCGCACCAGGCGGCCCTCGACCAGCGTGAGGACGCGGCGCTGAAGCCGCCTAACGATCTCGACGTTGTGGGTGGCGACCAGCACCGTGGTGCCGAAGGTCGCGATGTTCTCGAGCAGGGCCATGATCTGCCAGGCCGTCTCCATGTCGAGGTTTCCGGTCGGCTCGTCGGCGATCAGAACCCTGGGCCGGGTGATCATCGCCCGCGCCACGGCGACTCGCTGCTGCTGGCCGCCCGACAGCTGGTGGGGGAAGCTGGAGCCGCGGTCGCCGAGGCCCACCGCTTCCAGCGCGTCCAGGGCGCGATCCATCGCCTCGCCGGCGGATATGCGCAGGTCCCCGACCTGGAGGCCGAACGCGACGTTCTCTTTCGCCGTCAGTCGCGGCAGCAGCTTGTAGTCCTGGAAGACGACCCCGACCCGGCGGCGTAGATCAGCGATATGGGAGGCCTTCAGCGAGTGGGCGGCGATGCCGTCCACCCAGACCTCGCCTTTAGTGGGGCGAAGCTCGCGGTTGATCAGCTTCAGGAAGGTGGTCTTGCCGGCGCCGCTGGGCCCCACCAGGAAGGTGAGCTCGGCCGGCTCCAGCGTCAGGCTGACGTCATCGAGGGCCAGTCGGGTGCCATAAGCTCGGGTGACGCCGCTGAACTCGACGATTGGGCGCAATACGGCAGGGAACACAACTGTCCTAACGACGAACCTGCCGATTTCCTGTTACGGACCGCGTTATGGGGCCAAATCGGCCCTTGGTAGGGAGACGAGGGGACGGGGGCCGCCCTCTTCGGCCGGCCCTCGTCCTTAGTCTGCGGCTATCGCCAGGCCGCGCGCGTGGCTCTCGCCGCCCGCCGGCACTTCCGCGTTCGAGTGCTCCAGCATGACCCGCAGCCGGGACTTCGCCACTGCCAGCCGTGAGGCGACTGTCCGCTCCGGGATGCCCAGCGCCTGGGCGATCGCGCGGTTCGTGTACCCGTGGTAGTGGCGGAGGACGATGGCCGCCGCCTGCTTCGGAGGCAGCTGGGCGAGGGCGTCCGCGAGGTCGCGGTGCTCGACCGACGCTTGCGGGTCCGGGCCCAGGCCTGGGCGGCCGATCCGGCGGATCACCTCACCCACCTCGCGCAGGCGCATCTTCCTCTGGTAGGAAACGGCCGCGTTGATGGCGATGCGGTGGACCCAGGCCTCTGCCGGCGCGATCGGCTGCCACGTGTCCCACTTTTTGTACGCCCGCTCGAAAGCGTCCTGCGCGCAATCCTCGGCGGCTGATCTGTCGCCCAACATGGCAGTCAGCGTGCCCAAGATCTTTCCGTAGGATGCCTGGTAAAGCCGCTCGAAGTCCGCTTCGTTTCCGGGCTGGTAGGTCGCCTGCTCGCGCTCGCCGCTCGAAGCCGTTGACTCCGAAATCGCCTCTGCCATTCGATTACCCCTTTGCGTGAATTTGCCTGCGGTTGATGCGCTTAACTTTCGGGGTCGGACCCCACCCCGGTCGCCGTACCGCAGGACGGACTTTTGCTCGCACAGTTGAGGTAGAGAAGGGGTTGGGTACTGCGCTTGGGGGAGGCGTTACTAATACAAATGAATGAATTTGATCTGCAGCTGGAGTCCGAGCTTCGACTGTTCCTCGACCCGATCACGGCGGCGCCCGCACCCCCAAGGCGCGGCAGGCGCTCACCGGAGGCTCCCAAGGTGGAGCTCAGGCTGGTGGCGCCCGAAAAGCTGGCGGTGGTCCCAGTCGAGGTCTACTAGCGAGAACCAGGCAAGGGCAGCGGTGACAGGGCCGCTGCCGCCCTGGCGATCATCCGCCGCCGCCGCGGCACGAGGTTAAAACCCGGCTCAGACGCGTTTCAGTGAAGTGAACCCACTCGTGATCCTGGTAGCGAAGGCGCTCGTCGGCGGCACCGTGGTGTGCCTTTTCGCCCTGGTGGGTGAGTTCTTGCGCCCTCGAGGCCTGGCCGGCATGTTCGCGGCAGCGCCGTCGGTGGCGCTGGCCAGCCTCGCGGTCACCAGCATCGCCACGGGCTCCGGCTCGGCGACGAGCCAGGCCACGGCCATGGTGGCGGGAGCCGCCGCGCTCTTCGTCTACTGCCTGGTCGGCATCGAATCGGTGAAGCGGTTCGGCGGCATGACTGGCGCCATCGCCGCCATGGTGCCCTGGCTGGCGGTTGCGATCGGGCTGTGGGCCGTGGTGCTCCGGTGAAGTCGCCGGCGGACCGTCCAGACCAGGAAGCGACCGAGCTCGACCTGAAGAAGATCTCCTCGGTTCGGCCCCGCGACTATGCGATCCGTTTCGCGTTTGGCGCCTCGATCTCCGCGATCGCCGGCGTTCTGACTCTGGCTTTCGGACCGCGATTCGGCGGATTGTTCCTGGCGTTTCCGGCCATCCTGCCGGCCACCCTCACACTGCTGGAGAAGAAGGACGGGCTCGCCCAGGCCGCCGCCGACGTGAGGGGAGCCGTGATCGGATCGATCGGTCTGATCGGTTTCGCGGTGGTCGCGATGAGCGCGATCCCTCGCAGTCCCGCATTCGGTCTGCTTGCGGCGCTGGTCACCTGGGTGGCCGTCAGCCTCGCCGTCTACCTGGCGCTGCGCGTGCTTGCCCGCGGACTTGGCGAGCGGCAGTACCTGCCGGAGATTCCGACGGACGAGGCTTCGACTGTAATCGACGCGTTGCGGGCCCACCGCTTCACGATCGCCGTCGCGGAGTCATGCACGGGCGGCACCATCTCCGCCCTGCTGACAAGCGTCCCTGGAGCGGGTGACGTAATACGCGGCGGCATCGTGACGTGGAACGAGGACACCAAGCGCGACCCGCTCGGAGTCGACCCCGCGCTGCTCGCGGCGCATGGCGCGGTCAGCCCGCAAGTGGCGCGTGAAATGGCGCATCGCGTGAAGGCGCTCCTCCACGCCGACATCGGGTTTGCGATCGTGGGCATCGAAGGGCGACCCGAGGCGGGCAAGCCGCCTGGCCTGACCTACCTCGCCCTGGCGGCGCCAGACGGCCGGACCCTTCTACGCCGGCACAACACCGATCGCGGGGCCGGCCGCAACCGGGAGCGGGACGTGCGGTCGTCCTTCGACCTGATTCGGAGATCGCTGGACGGCGAGCCGGCTCGCTGATCGGGTAGGTACTCGCCAGTTGCCGCCGCGTTCAAATCAATAAGGGGCGTCCCCGGCACTGGTTCGATGGAGGTAGTCCTATGGCATTGAAGGTGCGCGACGTGATGACCGCTCACCCCGTCGCGATCGAAGAGGAGGCTTCGGTGGTGGAGGCGGCGAGAGCGATGCGCGACGGCAATTTCGGATCCGTGATCGTCGTCAAGGAGCCCGGTGGCGCCGTCTGCGGGGTGTTGACCGACAGGGATATCGCTGTGCGGGTGGTCGCCGAAGGCGTCGACCCGAGCAAGGTCCGGCTGGCTGACATATGCGAAGGCGAGGTCGCCACGGTGGGACTTGACGACCCGGTCGACAACGTCGCAAAGCTCATGAGAGACAGGGCCATCAGGCGCGTGCCGGTGCTGGACGGCGAGCGGCTCGTGGGCGTCGTCTCGCTGGGTGACCTCGCGAAGAAGATGGACGAGGGCCGCGACCTGGCAAATATCAGCGCCGCGCCCGCCAACGGCTGATGCCTGCATCGAAGTGGTCGCAGAAGGTGACCAGGGAGAGCAACGCGCTGGACCTCGAGCCGAATGTGTTCACCAAAGAGGACCCGCGCAGCATCGCGCTCTCACTCAAGCACTCGGCGGAGGTGAGCACCCGCCGCAAGAGCAACCCTTATCGCTCGGCGATGTCGATGCTCACCTTCTATATCAATCGGGCGGGAAGCACTCTTTCCGCGCAGCAGCGCGAACGGCTCGAGGCGGCCAAGGACGAGCTGCGCGCTCTGTTCGACCGACCGAGGCGACGTCCCGCCTAAGGAGAAGTTTGATCAGGCTGGGCGACCTCGGGAGCCGGCGGAGGCGCAGGTGTGGTGGTCGCCGGGCGGCGAGGTCGAGCTGAGGCGAATAACGCCCCGATCGTCCAGATGATCCACACCACCTCCAACACTGCCCGCACCCAGACGGGGCCGATCGGGGACGGCAGCATCACCAGGCCGCTGTCGAGCGCCTCGAGCAGCGCCACGATCCCGAGCAGGAGCGTCAGCACAGCCAGCCGCTGCGTCGGCACCAGGCGGACGGCGGCGAGCCACCCGATCCCGAGGATCGCGATGCCAGGGGCAGTCAGATAGTTGAACTGCACCACGGACGAGACCAGCAGAAGCACGGCTCCGAGGCCGGCTGCCAGCACAGCGACAAGCGCAAGCGGGCCTGGCCGGCCGCTTCTGCGCACCAGCCAGATGAAGAGCAAGAGCAGCGCGACGAGCTGGAGGGCCGGAGCGACGTTCTCGGTGTTGAGCGTGCCGCCCAGGGTGCCAGGCCTTGGCTCCAGAGTGAACCAATCGCAACCCGCCGGCAGGTTCTTCGCCGTCAGGCTGTAGTTGGAGCACTGCACGAAGAGGACCAGCAGGTTCGGATCGCTGATCACTCGTCCCGGTCCACTTGCAGCTCCACATCGCGGAAGCGTTATCGGCTGCACAGCGTCGGTGGTCGCGGTCTCCCAGCAGTTGCCGCTGCCCTCGCCGTCCCAGAAGTAGTCCAGCCCGTTGGGAAGGCGCTGGCCGGTTGCGCTGGTTCCCATGTGGTTGCCCAGGTATCGGTTGTTGTGTGACGTCTCCCCCTGGGCAGACCACTGGAAGTCGTTGCGCGCCGCGCCGGGGACCCAGGTCTGAACGATGCCGATCTTCCAGTTGTCGTAGACCCAGTTGTCGCGGAAGAGGTTGTAGTTTCCGCCGATCACCAGCACGCCGGTCCCCACCGGGACCTGTACGGCCGGACAGACCACGCCTTTCTCGATTCCCTGCTGCAGGTATGGGCGGGCACAGGTTCCGTCGGTGACGTAGCCGTAGTAGTTGGAGTTGTTGCTGTGGATCAAGTTGTGCTCGAAGAGCGCATGGTTCTGAGGGAGGCCCGGATGGTTTGGGAACAGGCTGTCCATCGACGCCCCGCCCGTGTTGTGGTCGAACTCGTTGTCGTGAACCCAGACCGAGTCGCCGCCGGTCCCGGAATATCCCAAGAGGTTGTCGTGGCTGTGGCAGCCCGTAACCTCGATCGCGTACCGGGGCACGTTGAAGCCACGATCGCGGTTGATGTCTGAGGTGCCGCCGGGGTACACCCCCGAATCGCCGTTGCCATACGCCTCGCACTTCTCGATGAGGCCGTGGTCGGAGGCGAAGGTCAGAAAGCCGTATTCGGTGTTCCAGCGTCCGATCACGTTGTCGATCACGAAGCCGTCGGTCTCGATGACATAGACCGCGTTGAACGTCGACCGCTGCGCGATGAAGTTGCGCAGATACAGGCCGTTGGTCCGGTCGCCTCGGATCACGTTGAGCTTTTGAAACTGGGCGTCGAAGATCACGTCTGACGGCGCGGCGCCCGTGCCTTCGATCTGGAGGTCCTTGATCCCGAAGATCCCGACGAGGTTCTGCTGGTGGGGACAGGCTTTCTGCTGCTCGTAGCTCAGGATCTGGTAGCTCTGGTAGCCGGCCGTCACCCGCTGGGCAGGAAGGTGGTTGCACGCGTCGGAATCGGGAGCCAAGCTTGGTTCCTCAAGGTAGAGCCCCGGCAACACGTAGATGGTCGTACCGGGGTCGGTCACGTGATCGACGGCTGCCTGAAGGTCGCGATACCCGTGGTCGAGGCATTCGGCGAACAGCTCGAGGTTGCTGATACGGAGGTCGGTCGGGAACGCTGCTATCCGGTTCGTGAAGTCCGCGGTGTCCGCCTTGCAGACCACCAGGTGGGGACCAGTCGTGCGATAGACGGGAACACTTCCTGTGCCATCCGGCGCCCTGGTCGGACGCTCTGCATGCGCGAATGCGGCCGCGGGCCAGAGGGCGAAAGTCAGCGCGGCGACGAGCAGAAGCAGCATCCATGAGCCGCCGCGATGGCGCAGCACGGGTGCAACTATCGCACGCAGTTCGGCGCTTCGCGTAGACGGCAGGACCGACGACGTTCTATAGACGTTGGGGCAAGACAGGACTGGTCAGGAGGAACGGCCGTGAGCAAGCGTACGTCGACCCGTTGGTACATCGGCGCGTGGGTGGTGGCGGTGATCGGACTCGCGATCGCGTACACGAGTGGACACTCGACCAACGCCAGCACAACCATGACCCCGCTCACCGCAGTTGCTTGGGGCATGGCCATGATCGGCGGGCTGGTCATGCTCGTCGCCTGGATTGGCGCCCTGATACGCCTCGGCCAGCTGCACAGCTGGGGATGGTTCGCCGTTGTGCTGATACTTCAGCTGATCGGAATCGGCATCATCGGAATGGTCGCCTACGCACTTGCCGGACCGCACGACGAGATGGTGGTGACCCGACCGACGGTCAGCGGCGGTTAGAGACTAGGAGGTGAGCTGGGCCGCGACTGACGCGTTGCCCAGAACGGCAAGGGTCAGCAGCCCCACGCAGAGCTGAATGGTCCGGGCGACCACGCCGACGCACAGTTCGCCATGACGGCCTGGATTCTTCGCGCGGTAGCGAACCGCCAACGTCACCGCCAGCACCATTCCAAGCACCAGCGCAAGCTTCAGCGCTCCGAAAAGGCCCAACCCGCCAACATTCATGATGAGCACGGCCGTGTGATTCGCTTCGACCCCGCCACGAAGAGAGTCGGCCTGAGTTGTGATCACGTCGGCCATCTGAGCGATTGCCAACAGGGCGAGCCATAAGGTCAGTGACTTCCGGTCATGACGGGCGATGTTCGGAGCCGGCGCCCCTGCACCCCCACCCGAGTGGACCGCCTGCACCGAATTCCTCATGCCTTTGGTTGCAACTCCCTCTGCGATGACCTTCCAGCGCGGCGCCCCTCTACTGCAACGCGCCGGCGACCGCAGTCCACTCGAGTCCGTGGGTGCGTCATCATTGGCGTCGCTTTGACGGGCACAGGATTTTCGGCAGAGGAGGCAAGCCGGCTCTACGAGCTGGACCGGACCCACTGGCTGCATCCGCAGGGTGACCTCGGCGCGCCTCCTGGCACGATTCCGCAGCTGATGTTCGCGAGTGGCAAAGGCGCGACCCTCACCGATGTCGAAGGCCGCGAGTACATCGACGGCATGGCGTCGCTCTGGAACGTCAATGTCGGCTACGGACGCGCTGAGCTGGCTGACGCGGCGGCGACCCAGATGAAGGCGCTGGCATTCAGCTCCGCTTATGGAGGATTCAGCACGAAGCCCGCCATCGAGCTCGCGGCCAAGCTGGCCGAGCTGGCGCCGGGCGACCTCGAGGTGACGTACTTCGCCTCAGGCGGAGCGGAGGCCAACGACACCGCATATAAGGTCGCGCGACTCTACTGGAAGCTTCGAGGCGAGCCTGGACGTGTGAACATCGTCTCGAGGCTTCGCGACTACCACGGCCTGACCTACGGCGCCACCAGCGCCACTGGCCTCGCCAACTTCTGGAAGGGGTTCGAGCCGCTCGCGCCAGGTTTCCTGCATGCACCGGCACCGGACCCGTATCGATATACGGGCGATGGGCCGGCCGGCGCCGCGTACGTGAAGGCGCTGGAAGAGGTCGTGCTGAAGGCCGGCGCCAACACTGTGGCGGCGGTCGTCGCGGAGCCGGTGCAGGGTGCGGGCGGGGTAATCGTGCCCCCGGCGGACTACTTCCCCTTGCTGCGCCAGGTGTGCGACAGGCACGGGCTGCTGCTGATCGCGGATGAGGTCATCACCGGCTTCGGCCGGACGGGTCGCTGGTTCGCGATGCAGCACTGGAACGTCCAGGCGGACCTCATGATCTTCGCCAAGGGCATCACCAGCGGCTACCTCCCGCTGTCAGGAGTGATGCTGACGCATGCGGTTCACGAGACGCTGAAGACTGTGAAAGGGCCCTTCCAGCATGGGTTCACGTACAGCGGGCATCCCACGGCTTGTGCCGTCGGCCTGCGCAATCTGCAGATCCTCGAGGACGAGCACCTGGTCGAAAGGGCGGCGGAGAGCGGCGCTTACCTGCTCGAACGCCTCCAACAGCTTCGATCGCACGACCTGGTCGGTGACGTCCGCGGCCTCGGGCTTGTCGCGGGTATCGAGCTGGTGCGCGACCGCGCGACCAAGGAGCTCTTCGAGCCGTCGGCCGGCGCGGCTCGGAGGGTGTGGCTGGCGGCGCTCGAAGAGGGCGTGATCGTGAGGCCGCTGGGGGGCGACGTGATCGCGATCTCGCCGCCACTGGTCATCACCAATCGACAGATCGACAGGCTGGTGTCGGTCCTGGACCGCGCCATCACGCGCGTGCAGAACGAGCTCAAGTCGACCGCGTAAGACCTGCGCTCTACAGCCTCGTGGGTGCTGCCGATGGGATGAAGACGGAGAAGTGCTCGAAGCACGCCTCTTTCACGGGCTGGTTGAAGCAGTCGACGTTGTCGCGAATGAACGCCTCGCCCGCGAGCAGGGTTTCGAAACCAGCGGCAATCTCCTTGACCAGAATCGAGGGTTCGTCGAAGCGCAGGAAGTGGCACACGAAAACGCGGCGGTAGGCGTCCGCCATCAGCGCAAGGCGGGAGGTGGACCGTGCGAAAGTCTCGAGATCCGAATCCTCCATCTGAGCGTAGATCGGGCCGGTGTTGATCGTGTCGCCGCCGAAGAGCAGCCCGTTTGCCTCGTCGAACAGGCAAATGCAGTCCGGCGAGTGGCCCGGCGTATGGAGCACCTGGAGCTTGCGGCCTCCAAGGTCGAGGACGTCGCCCTCTTCGAGCAGGCGCGTCGGGATTGACGGGACCACCTCGTATCCATCGGGATCGAAACCCTCGGGCAGGTTCCTGATCATCCGCTCGGCGGTGAGCATGTGGAAGTACAGGTCGTCCGCCTCCCGGTATGGACCCCATGCCTCGAGGAGCCGCTTCGTGTAGGCCATGTAGCCCTCGGCCAGCTCGGGCGGCGATGGTTTCGAAACCAGGTCGCCGCCGATCCTGTGGATCGCGAACTCATCGAAGAACCGGTTGCCTCCGGTGTGGTCGAAGTGATAGTGCGAGTTGACGGCCAGGAGCTTGTGTGGCGTGATCTCCTGGGCGACCTTGCGGATGTCCGCCACGCCGAGGCCGGTGTCGAAGAGCACGGCGCTCTTGGTTCCCTCGATGAGCCACGAGTTCACATGGCCTGGCTCGGAGACCAGGTGCACGCCAGCCTCCATCTCGGCGACCTCGAACCAGTCCGTCCGGAAGGGGCTGCCGCCGATCGAACGTGTCGATTGCGGATGCGTCATGGCCGCTGGCAGTCTAATGCGTCGCCGGTGCTGCCTTTGGGGTCGGTCGGGGAACAGATCGAATGCTCCCGAATAGCCGAAGTCGGCTGGGCGTTACCTCGACTGGGAGATCTCGCTGAGAATGAAGTCCAGGCCGATCGCTTCGGCTGCACTGGTGTTGCTGGCTGCTGCCGCGGCTTTGATCTCCGCCTGCGGCGATTCTGCCGTCTCCATCACGCATACCACGATCCCGGGCGGAGCCGCCAAGGGCGCCTCGATCGACGTCATCGAGATCGACCAGGCCACCCACCTCCTGTACGCCGCCGACCGCACCGACCAGGGAGTCGACGTCTTCGACGTCTCGACCCCCAGAGCCAGGTATGTCAAGACCATCGCGATGCCCGGCAACCCCAATGGGCTGGCCATCGCACCTGACCTTGGCCGCCTGTTCGTGGGCACTGCCAACGGATCGGTTGTGATCGTCGACATCAGCACCAGCTCGACCACCTTCGGAGCGGTGGTCGCCCAGGTCAACACCGGTAGCCACAGCGTCGACCTCCTCGACTATGGGGCGGCACGGCAGCGCGTGTACGCGGCCAGCGCCGGAAGCATCATCTCCATCGACCCGACCACAGGTCTGATCGTGACCCGCTTCGTGCTGGGCTCGGTCCAGCTCGAGCAGCCACGGTTTGACCCGGCGGACGGGATGGTGTACGTGACCAGCCCCGATGCGGACATGCTCTATCGCATCGATCCGAGCACAGGCACGCTCACCGACAAGTACACGCTTGGAGGCTGCAAGCCGCTCGGCCTCGCGATCAACCCCACCACCAACAAGGCCCTCATGGCTTGCCACAAATACACGCTTGCGTTCGACCTTGGCGCCGGAAAGGTCATCGGCACCTTCCAGCTGGGGAACGCGGACATCGTGAGCTACGACGCGACCGTCGACCGCTTCTTCATCGCCTCGCTGCCACATGCACAGACCCCGGGCTCGGTCGGCATCTTTGGCGGCAACCCCATCGCGTACATCTCGACGGCGGTGACCAACATCAGCGGAAACTCGGCCGCTTATGACGAGACGAACAAGGTCGTCTACACCCCGAACATCGAGCCCGCACGAGCCAGCCTGGCCGGTTTTGCGATGCCCGTGCCTTTGACCGGCTGGATGGCATTCGTCAACGCCGCCTGGCCGTACGTGGCCATCGTCGTGGGGTTCCTACTTCTGTTTGTCTTCCTCATGCGATCGGCGGACCCGATTCGCCGGCCACTGCCCGCGGCCAAGCGCGGATCGAAGAAAGCGCCCACGGCCACCGACCGGCCGCAGCAGGCGTAGTCGGGGTTTACGCCTCGGCGACCTGTTCGATCAGGTCGGCCGCGCGCCGCGTGCCAGGTCGCGCCTGCAACCGGGCGGACGCCGCTCGCATTCGGCGGCTCAGGGATTCGTCGCTGAGGAGGCCGTCGATCGCAGCGACGAGGTCGTGTTCCTCGAACGAATAGGTCGGGATGTGCACTCCGTGCAATGTCTCCTGGACACGTTGGGCATTGTCGTGCTGGTCCCAGAAGATGGGCAGCACGATCATCGGCTTGCCGAAGTACATGCACTCGGTGGTGGTGTTGTTGCCTCCGTGAGTGATGACGAGGTCGACGTGTGGAAGTATCGATGTCTGCGGGAGAAACTCCTCGCCGACCATGTTGCCGGCCAGCTCGTAGGCGTCGTGCTGGGGACCCTTGCTCACTACATAGCGATGAGGCGTCCTCGAGAGGACGTCCACCAGGCGCTTCATCAACGCGACGTCGGCCGAGCCGAGGGAGCCAAGGCTCACGTAAATGAGGCGGCCACCGTCTTTGCTTGGGGGCACCCATGGCGCGTCCGTCGAGCGAACGCTCGTCTCGAGGTTGTGCCAGGTCGGCGACAGCGCTCTGCTTCGCGGGTAGTCGAGCTCCGCCGGATATAGGTACAGGTTCAGCCAGGGCGACTCGTCGATGAACTCGAGGTCAGGCAGCTGGGACACGCCACGCTCGGCGAAGAACTCAGAGAACTCGGCCTGCATCTCACCCACCTGCCGCTTGTACTCATCGCGGAAGGCGCCCCACCCCGACGTGTCGTCGAGCGCGTAGCCGGAGAACACCGGCGGCAGGTCAGGATCCTTGAGCTCGAGCGGGTTGCACGACGCGATGCGCACCCAGGGCCTGCCGCTCGCTGCAATCGCTGGAAAACCGACCACGTTGTCCTGGATGATCACGTCCGGAGTGAGCTCGTCGAAGATCTCGGTCAGTCGAGGGTCCACGTAGCGCGCGCCGTCGACGAGCGCCTGCCAGGTCGGCGCGATAAATCCCTCGAGCTGCTCGAGGGTCGACCGGCGAAACACCGGCGCGGTGTCGCGAATGAAATCCTTCCAGAACTGTCCGGGCACCTCCGGCTCAGCCGGGGCAGGACCTAACCGCATCAGGCGCTCCTCGAACCCCTTCGCCTCGAGGGTCCCTTTGAAGGACTCTTCGACCACAAAGACGACCCGGTGACCGCGGCGCCTGAGCACATCGCCGATGCCGACGCAGTTGTTGGTCGGTCCGAAAGCGCCTTCGGGAAAGAAGACGAAGGTTTTCTCTTGACCGCTCTCTGTCATCGCGCCCCGCCGGTTCCCAAGCCGACCTCGAAGGATTCGTAGCCAGTCGCCACGAGCGGCCAGGGCTGCTCCTTCTCCCACACCTCGGCCAGGTCGAGAAGCAAGCCGTCGCGAAATCGCGGAGCCATCACCTGCAGCCCGAAAGGGACGTCGTTCGAGCACATGCCCGCAGGCAGAGACATCGCCGGGAGGCCTGTCATGTTGGCCACCTCGGTGTTGTAAGCGTTGCTTGGGAGCATGCCGGGCTCGTCCTCCATGGTCAGTCGGCCATCGGCCAGGAAGCCAGCCGCCGCCACGGTGGGGCTGAGGATGACCGCGCCAGGCCCGAGGAACTCGTCGAGCTGCCTCACGTACTCAAAGCGCCGCCTTCGTGCCGCCATGTAATCGTCGACCGACAGGCCGAGTCCGTACTCCATGAAGCTCCGAGCCGATGGATGCATCCTGTCGAGGCCGGCCTGAACGAATGCGCGACCCAGCCGGTGAACATGCTCCACGGCCGCCAGCACGACCCACTCGTCCGCCGGTCCGCCGTCGGGCCAGAGCGCATCGGTAGCAACCCGTTCGATGGGCATGCCGAAGACCCGCGTTGCGGATTCGAGCGCGGCTTCGAATGCCGTCGCCACAGGGTCCGGTAACGCCCCTTCCCCACTGAGCCTTGGCGCGGCGTAGATCTTCGATGGTCGCTCGCCGGCCACCGGGTATGGAAGCGGCAGCGCGGTCGGGTCTCCTGCCACCGGGCCGCTCTCGATCGACAGGAGCAGGCGCAGGTCGGCCACGGTCGTGGCGAATGGGCCATCGGTGGAGAAGTCGATCCAATCGGGGATGGGCCGGCGTCCGATCACGCCATTGGTGGGCTTGATCCCCACGAGCCCGCAGAACGCGGCCGGGATGCGTATGGAGCCCCCGCCGTCGGTCGCCGTCGCGATGGGCGCCATGCCCGCGGCCACCGCCGCGGCCGAGCCTCCGCTCGAGCCGCCGGGCGACCAATCCAGCGCCCAAGGATTTCGGGTGGTGCCGAAGAGGAGGTTGGAGGTGAAGCCCTCCGAAGCGAACTCCGGCAGGTTGGTCTTCCCCACCACGATCCCGCCCGCGGCCCGCAGCCGCGAAGGTACGAGGCCGTCGGCCTTTGCCAGCGGTGCGCCGGCAAAAAGAGCCGAGCCCATCGTGGTCCGCATGCCGGCGACGTCCTCGAGGTCTTTGACGAGGACCGGCACGCCCGCCAGCTCTCCGCCGGTGCGGCCGGCCCGATCCAGGGCCCTGGCTTCGTCCAGCGCCTCGTCGGCGCGGAGTGCAACGACCGCATTGACAGCTCCGTTCAGCCGCTCGATCCGCTCGAGCGAATGCCTCACGACCTCTTCCGACGAGACGCGCCGGGCGGTGATCGCATCACGCACAGTGGCGATGACCCCGGCGGTTTGCACCTCCGTACTCTAAGCAACCAGATGGATATCGCGATTGCGATCGAGCCGTTCGACTCACCTGACGCCCGCCGCCTGGTGACTGCTCTCGATGCCCACCTGGCCGGCCGCTACGCGCCGGAGCACAGGTTCGGGCCGCACCTGAAGGCTGAGCACGTTGCACCTGGGCTGGGCACCTTCGTCATCGCCAGGGCGAACGGAAAGGCGGTTGGCTGTGGTGCACTCCGCCGGCGCGACGCGGCCACCGTCGAGGTGAAGCGCATGTACGTCGAGCCGGAGATGCGCGGACGCGGCGTGGCCAGGCAGATCCTCGACCATCTCGAGAGCGCAGCGCGAACCATGGGCGCGGAGCGCCTGGTGCTGGAGACGGGCATCTACCAGGAGGAGGCGATTGGGCTTTACCGTGTGGCTGGCTTCGAAACCGTCGAATGTTTCGATGAGTACGCCGGCATTCCAACCAGCGTCTGCTTCGAGAAGGTTCTCTAGAGCGGCGCCGCATGGCGGGCAGGCCCTTCATCCGGTGGGGGCGGCCGCCTGTTTAAGATCGAATCAGCGATGGAGCGGCGACCCCTTGGCAGAAGCGGACTGGACGTCCCGGTCATCGGCATGGGCACCTGGCGAACGTTCGACACCGCCGAAGATCGGAGCCTGCTCGTCAAGACGGCGGTCGCGTCGGGCATCACGCTGTTCGACAGCTCCCCGATGTACGGCCGGGCGGAGACGGTGCTGGCAGCCGCGCTGGAGGGCAGGCGCGACCAGGTCCAGGTGGCGACCAAGGTCTGGACCGAGTCCCCCGACGAGGGGCGACGCCAGGCGGAGAATGCGCTGCGGCTGTTCGGTCACATCGACATCTACCAGGTTCACAACCTCCTCAACTGGAAGGCACAGCTGAAGCTGCTCGAAGGGCTGCGCGACAGCGGCCAGGTGACGGTGGTCGGCGCCACCCACTACCAGGCTTCAGCCTTTCCGGAGCTGATGGACGTGATGCGCACGGGCCGCCTTGCGATGATCCAGATCCCATACAACCCTCTCGCCCAACAGGCGACCCAAGCGGTGCTGCCGCTTGCCGAAGAGCTTGGCCTGGGCGTCCTGGTGCTGAGCCCGCTGCAGGGAGGGATCATGCAGGCGCGTCCGCGTCCCGACGAGCTGCGCTCACTCGGTGTCCGGACGTGGCCCCAGGCCGTGTTGAAATGGATCGCCGGAGACGCTCGCGTCAGCTGCGTCCTGACGGCGACCCACCTCGAAAGCCACGCCACAGAAAATGCCGACGCGGGTGCTCCGCCGTGGTTCGACAACGATCAGCGTGCTCTCGTGGAGAAGGTGGCGCGAGGGCGATAGCCCTGCCCTTCATGGGCCCGATGCGTTTAATCGCCGCTCGCCGTGGCCACCCTGAGCTACCAGACGCCCTTCATCTTTTTCCACGACGCGGGCTGACGGCGACTTCTTCAAGCCCACGCTTTTGCG
>DATARC010000003.1:0-18304 GCA_036264335.1 Candidatus Dormiibacterota bacterium | reverse complement strand
GTCTGGCACGACAGGCGCCAGCCGCCGTCGATCTCATCCTTGCGCAGCAGGCGATGGTCGGCGGTCGTGACCTCGGCTGCGCCTTCGATGACGCGGACTTTGCATTTACCGCAGGTGCCGCGGCCGCCGCACGTCGAGTCGATCGGCAGGCCGATCCAGTGCGCAGCGCTGAACAGCGTGGTCCCGGGCGGCACTCGTGTCGTGCGGTCGAACGGCCTGTAGGTGACCTCCAGCTTGCGCTGGATCATGCCGGGGCAGCGCCTTCGCGAGTGGCGACCTCGGCGCGGTAGCTTGCGATCCAGCGCATGGCGTACTCGTCGTGGCCGAGCAGCAGATCGCCGGCCAGCACGGCGCGCCGGACCTCGGGCACTAGCGGGTTGGTGATCGCGCATGTCAAGCCCGAATGCATCGCCAGCGGTAGAAACGCCGCGTTGACGGTTGCGCGGTCGGGCAACCCGAACGACACGTTCGAGGCGCCGCAGGTCATGTTGTTGCCAAGCTGGTCGCGGATGAGCCGCATGGTCTCGAGAGTGATGACGCCGCAAGTCGGATCGGCGGCGACGGTCATCGCGATCGGGTCGATGATCACGTCCTCTTGCGGGATCCCGTGGTCGGCCGCGCGTTCGATGATCCGGCGGGCGAGGGCCAGACGTTCCTCCGGAATCATCGAGATGCCGGTTTCGTCGTTGGCCATGCCGATGACTGCGGCGCGGTGCTTCTTGACCAACGGGAGGATGCGCTCCATGCGCTCCTCCTCAGCGGTGACCGAGTTCACCAAAGCCTTGCCTTCGTAGGCCGACAACCCCGCCTCCAGCGCCTCGATGATCGATGAGTCGATGCAGATCGGGACGTCGGTGACCTCGACCACCGCCTTGATCGCCGCGACCAGCAGCGCCGCCTCATCCAGCTGCGGAATTCCGGCGTTGATGTCGAGCATGTGCGCGCCGGCCTTTACCTGGGCGATCGCATCCGCGCGGACGCGGTCCATCCGGCCCTCCTTCATCTCAGCGGCGAGCACCTTGCGTCCGGTGGGGTTGATGCGCTCCCCGATGATCACGAAAGGCCGGTCGATCGATACGACCACCTCGCGTCCCCGCGAGGTGAGGGTGGTGTCCAATCGGACCCGACCTAACCCTTCTTCAGGGTTTCGTCGATCAGCTTGACCGCCTGCTCCAGCGCGCGCGCGCCTTCGGAGGCCTCGTTGCGAGCCCCCACCAGCTGCTTGGCCAGCCGGGTGGCCATCGATGCATCAGGCGCATAGCTGTCGGCGCCCACGTGCTTGGCGTACTCCTCGGTGACCGGCGCACCGCCGACGGCGATGTGCACCTTGTCACGCAGGCCGGCCTTGGTCAGGGCGTCGATGTTGACCTTGAACATCGGCATGGTCGTGGTGAGGAACGCAGAGAAGCCGAGCACGTCAGGCTGGTGCGCGATCACCGCCTCGACGAATTTCTCGGGCGGCGTGTTGACGCCCAGGTCGAAGACCTCGAAGCCGGCGCCCTCGAGCATGATCACCACCAGGTTCTTGCCGATGTCATGGATGTCGCCCTTGACGGTGCCGATCACGTAGCGGCCCACCGGCTGGGCGCCGGTCTCGGCGATGAGGGGACGCAGGATCGTCAGCGCTCCCTGCATGGCGCGGGCCGCCATCAGCATCTCGGGCACGAAGAAGTCGCCTTTTTCGAAGCGCCGGCCGACCTCTTCGAGGGATGGGATCAGCGCCTTGAAGAGGATGTCCATCGGGTCCATGCCGAGGGCAAGACCCTCTTCCGTCGCTTTCTTGACCTCGGGCGCCCGGCCGTTGAGGGTGTCGTCGAACAGGCTCGCTCGAATCTCCTCTTCCCGGCTCATGCCGATCCTCCTAATTTCACGAGGTTACGAACGCGCCCATCCAACTTTGAAGGCAAAGCGCTCTCGCTGGCGGGACGTGTCGCGGTGTTGTTGCGCATTGCTCAACAGATGCTCAGAGGCCAACAAGTTTAACCCTGGCTACCCCGCGTAGCAAGCTGTATTGTTGCGCAGTGAGCAACGACGGCCCTCGCGATGGCGGTATTGTCCGGTCGGTGGACCGCGCTGTGGCCATCCTTGACCTCCTCGCTCGCAACGGTTGGCAGGCCGGCGCCGCGGTGGCTCGTGAGCTCGGGGTTCACCGTTCCACAGCCCTTCGGCTCCTCAGCACCCTCGAGCGGCATGCGCTGGTCGAGCGCGACCCACGCACGTCGAAATACCGGCTGGGCCGGCGGCTGCCGCAGCTGGCGAGCGTGGTCACGGGCGAGCTCGACCTCCGGTTCGTGGCCCGTCCTGTCTGCGAGCAGCTCGCCGGCGCGGTGGGCGAGACCGTGACCCTGGACGTGCTCGATGGCGACCAGATCGTGCCCATCGAGCAGGCCACCGGCTCGACGTCCGTGGTGAGCATCAACTGGCTCGGCCGCCGCACCCCGGTTCATTGCACCGCCAGCGGAAAAGTGATCTTGGCCTTCGCCCAGGCGGCGGTCAGGGAAAGGTTGCTGTCGCGCCCGCTGGAGCCGATGACGCCGCACACCGTCGTCGACCGCGAGCAGCTCGAGGGAGAGCTGGCGACCGCGCTGGCGGCCGGCATCGCGCGCACGTTCCAGGAGCTGGAGATGGGGTTGAACGCGATCGCAGCGCCGGTCTACTCCTCGCACGGAGATGTGGTCGCGGCGATCGACGTTTCAGGGCCTGCCCACCGCCTGCGCGCCGGCGACAGGCCGGAGCTGGTCGAGCTGACCAAAGAGGCGGCGGCCGACCTGTCGCGCCGCCTGGGCTACCGAAGCGTTCCAGCCAAGGTTTGAACGCCGGGCTTTTGCACCGTCCCTTAACCCGTTTTCCCCCACCCCCACCCCGCGCGCTCCTTGCAACAGCGCCCGGGAGGGTTCATCATGGCGCCTGCAAACCTGGATAGCGTCATGTCCAAGCGGGTAGCCGGCCAATCGAGAGTGGGGAGTCAACGAATGAACTGGCATCGGATCAATCGTTTAGGTCTAGTCGTCGGAGTCGTCACGCTGCTGATCTCGGCCTGTGGCTCATCGGGCACCACAGCCGACAACTGGGGCACGGCCACGTCAGCGGCGGGCAACGGCGGTATGGACGCCCTCGTCAAGGCGGCGAAGGCGGAGGGCAAGCTGAACATCATCGCCACGCCCCGCGACTGGGCGAACTATGGAGCCATCATCGACGCCTTCACGGCGAAGTACGGCATCAGCATCACGTCCGACAACCCCACCGGCAGCAGCCAGGACGAGGTGAACGCGGTCCAGCAGCTCGGCAAGAGCAACCGCGCTCCGGACGTGCTCGACATCGGCATGTCGGTAGCCCTGGCCAACACCAGCCTGCTCGCCCCGTACCAGGTGACGACCTGGAATGACATCCCGAACAACCAGAAAGAGCCAACTGGGCTGTGGTTCCAGGACTACGGCGGTTACATGTCGATCGGCTACGACTCGGCCAAGTTTCCTGCCATCACATCCGTGGCGGACCTGCTGGGTCCCAAATTCAAGAGCAGCGTCGCGCTCAACGGCGACCCGACCAAGGCCAACGCCGCGCTGAACGGCGTGATGATGGCGTCGATCGCCAACGGGGGCTCGGCGGACGACATCAGCAAGGGCGTCGACTTCTTCCACCAGCTGAAGGTGGCGAAGAACTTCGTGCCCATTCAGGCCACCACCGCAACGGTCAAGAACGGCACCACGCCCGTGGTCTTCGACTGGGACTACCTGTCGGCCGGCCACGGCAAGGACGTGCCGACATGGAAGGTCTTCGTTCCGTCGAATGCGATCCTTCTCGACTTCTACGCGCAGGCGATCAGCAAGACGGCTCCGCACCCCGCCGCGGCTCGGCTGTGGGAAGAGTTCCTCTACTCGGACGCCGGCCAGAACTTCTGGCTCGAGGGCCTCGCGCGACCGGTGCGCATGGCCGCCATGACAACCGCCGGCACGATCGACGCGGCTGCAGCCGCGAAGCTGCCCGTCGCCAACGGCACCCCCATTCGCCTAACTCCTGAGCAGGCCACGGCGGCGAAGGCGTACCTGGCAGCCCACTGGGCGGCCGCCATTTCTTGACAGCTGCCGGCAATCCGGCAATAACCGGCGTCGGCCGCCCGACTGCGGGCGGCCGGCGCTTCTCTCTTGACTGGGTCGGCGCGGTCCCCTTCCTTGCCTACGTCGCGATCTTCTTGTTCCTGCCGACCGCGATCATCGTCGGCGGAGCATTCGCGAGCGACAGCGGCTTCACCCTGCAAAACTTCGCCAACCTCTCCCGGCCCGACGTCGTCGCCGCCATCTACGGCAGCATCATCCTGTCTGCGGTTACCGCGATTGGCGGCGCCGTCCTCGGCGCCCTCCTCACTTACGCGATTGCCACTGGTAACCCGACTGGCACGTTTCGACGCGTCGTCACGTCGGCGTGCGGTGTCCTCGCCCAGTTCGGCGGTGTCACCCTCGCTTTCGCCTTCATCGCGGCAATCGGTCCCGCCAGCGCCCTTTACCTGTACCTGTCAACGCATGGCCTTGACTTCTATTCGGGCGGCGTCTGGCTATTCGACCTTCGAGGGCTGGCGGTCGTTTATCTCTACTTCCAGATCCCGCTGATGGTTTTGATATTCCTGCCTGCTGTCGACGGCATCAAGGTGCAGTGGCGCGAGGCGACCGAGAGCCTCGGAGGCAACACCTGGCACTACTGGCGCTATATCGCAGGCCCGCTGCTGGCTCCCGCTTTTCTCGGATCGATGCTGCTGTTGTTTGCCAACTCCCTCTCCGCGTACGCCACGGCAGCGGCCTTGATCAACCAGGGCGGACCGATTCTGCCGCTGCAGATCAGCAACGCCATCACGAGCGAGGTCGGTTTGCACGAACCCGGGTTCGCCAAGGCTCAGGCGGTGGTGCTGATCGTGATCGTCGCGATCGTCAGCGTGCTGTACGCGGTGCTTCAGCGCCGAACCGCCAGGTGGCTGCAGTGAGCCGGTCGCGACGGGCCAAGCTGCGGATCTTTCGGATTGTGACTTTTGCCATTGCATTCGTGTTCTTCCTTGGGCCGATCTGGTTCATGTTCGAGTTCTCGACCCGGGGCGTCGGCAACGCCCCGCGCACATTGGATTCGTGGAAGGCGATCGCCACGTACCCCGACCTGGTGTCTGGCATCGTCGCCTCCCTCGAATTGGCTGTGATCACATCCATCGGCATCCTCGTCGTCCTCGTTCCCACCATGGTGTGGGTACGGTTGAGGCTCCCGCGACTTCGCCGGGTCATCGAAAACATCTCGCTCTTGCCGCTGACGATTCCCGCGATCGTGCTGGTGGTCGGCTTCTGGCCGATGTACCAGTGGATCGGCATCAACGTCAGCGACTCGATCCTCACCCTTTCGTTTGCATACGCGATCCTGGTGCTCCCATATGCGTACCGCTCGCTCGATGCGGGCCTTGCGGCAATCGATGTGAAGACCCTGTCCGAAGCCGCGCGAAGCCTGGGTGCCGGTTGGTTCACGGTGATGTGGCGTGTGATCGTTCCGAACATTTCGTCGGCGCTGCTGAATGCAGGTCTTCTGTCGGTGGCCCTCGTCCTCGGCGAGTACACGATTGCCAACAACCTCCTTTTCCCGAACCTCCAGGTCGAGATCGTCTCGCTCGCGCGCACCGACGCGGGCGTCTCGATTGCCGTCGCTGTCGCCTCGCTCCTGTTCGCCTTCGTCCTGCTCGTGGCGCTGTCCTTCGTGGGGGGTCCTCGGCGTCAACGCGCACAACCCCAGGAGCGGCTTGTCCAAACTTTCGCCCGCGATTTATCAGGAGGCCAGAGGTGACAGACACTGCCGGGACGACGACGCGCTCGGGCGTAGAGGTTCGCCTCGAAAACCTCGAGCGGCGGTATGGCGCCGTCTCGGCTCTCAACGATCTTTCACTGACTCTTGGACCCGGGGAGCTCGTCGCCCTGCTCGGCCCATCTGGATGTGGAAAGACCACCGCGCTGCGCCTCCTGGCCGGCCTCGAGGAAGCGGACGGCGGTCGCGTCGTCATCGGCGGGCAGGACGTGACGAACCTGCCCGCGAACAAGCGCGACGTGGGGATGGTTTTCCAGTCCTACTCGCTGTTCCCGCACATGGTCGCCTGGGAGAACGTCGCCTTCGGGCTGCAGATGCGCAAGGTCGGCCCAGCCGAGCGGAAGAAACGAGCGCTAGAGGTGCTCGAGCTCGTCGGCCTGGCGCCGTACGCCTACCGGTATGCGGTCCAGATGTCCGGAGGTCAGCAGCAGCGGGTGGCGCTGGCTCGCGCGCTCGCCATCCGGCCAAAGGTGCTGCTCCTGGACGAACCTCTGTCGGCGTTGGATGCAAAGGTCCGCTCCCGCCTTCGTGATGAGATCCGCCGCGTCCAGCTGGAAGTTGGCATCACGACCCTGTTCGTCACCCATGACCAGGAAGAGGCGCTGGCCATCGCGGACCGGGTCGGTGTCATGAACAAAGGCAGGCTCGAACAGCTCGGCCCGCCAACCCAGATCTACTCGAGGCCGGCGACGGCCTTCGTCGCAGAGTTCGTGGGTCTTACCAACCGCATGCCCGGCACCGTGAAGGGTGGCGAGGTCGATGTGCGCGGCATACGCCTTCCGCTCGTCCAGCCCGATTCCGCAGACGGACCGGCGGTTGCCCTGGTTCGGCCGGAAACGGTTTCTCTGGTGCCCGAAACCGATTCCACCGGCCCGCTGGTCGGCAGCGTCATCGCCACATCGTTTCTTGGGGCCACCAGTCGTGTCACAGTCGACCTGGGAGACGAGACGGTGCTGGCCCAGCTGACGACAGCGGATGCGTCGAAGTTGCCGCCCGGCACGCGGGTTCGGTTGGTCCTGCGTCCAGACGCGGTGCTCATTGCGAGGGACGAGTCCACCGCAGTCGACGCGTGAGCGACCGGCCGCCGGCGCTCACTTTGCGATACAGGCTCGAAGCGGGTCCGGTTCAAGGCAGTGGAACGATCGGGACGTACCGCTCGGTCGTACAGGTCGAAGGCGAGCCCCATTCGGTTCGCTGGGACCTCGTCGGAGACGATTCAGGTGGAAGGTTCGATACCTCCGGCAGAGCGATCGCGAGCTTTGCCCATGTCACCGATCTCCACGTCACCGACGTCGAATCGCCGGCGAGGTTTGAATTCATCAATCGGGAATACGCCGATCCACGTTTTCGCGAGTTCCTCCCGATGTTCCGCGCCCAGGAGGCTCTGAACGTGCATGCGGTTGATGCGCTGGTCCAGACGATCAGCAGAGTCAGTGGCGGCCCGGTGACCGGCCGACCGCTGGACTTCGTCGCCATGACGGGTGACGCCGTCGACAACGTTCAGAACAACGAGCTGGCTGCTTTCATCGCCCTTTTCGATGGCGGCCTGGTGCAACCGAGCTCCGGCGCCAGCGCTTATGAGGGCGTTCAATCCCCCGACTGGCCTGACGACTTCTTCTGGAAGCCTGACGGTTCTGAGCAAGAGGACCAGTATCGGAAGGCGCTTGGTTTTCCGGTCATGCCCGGGTTGCTGCAGCGTGCGCAGCAGCCCTTTCAAGCCGCCGGCTCCCGCTTGCCGTGGATCGGCTGTCATGGCAACCATGAAGAGGTGTGCCAGGGCGTCGGAATCGTCAGCAGCGCATTGGGCGCGGCGATGGTAGGCGCCCGAAAGCCATTTCGTATGCCGGACGGAATCGACTACGACACGGCCGTGGAGGCCTTCGTCCAGCACCCGGAAATTTTCATGTCGGGTCCTGACCTGGAGGTGACGCCGGACCGCGACCGGCGCCCGTTCGTCTTTGGCGAGTTTCTTGAGGTGCATCTGCAGTCCCGGCGCCGTCCGGCCGGCCACGGGTTCACGCTCAAGAATGCCGAAGACGGAACCGGGTACTACGTCTACGACACGCCGGCGGTGCGATTCATCACGCTGGATACCGCTTGCCCCGGAGGTGGCGCCGAAGGGTGCATCACTGTGGGACAGCTGCACTGGTTGGAGCGGCGCCTCGAAGAGGTGCACTCGTCGTTCCTCTCACGCGACGGCACGGCAGTGCGATCGTCGAACGACGACCGCCTCGTGGTCATCCTGTCCCACCACCCGTTCCACACGCTCACCAACCGCAGGGCGCATCCGCCCGGCGGCCGCGATGGTCGAGATGATCGGGATTCCGTCCATGCCGAACCGCGCCGGCTGCTCGATGTGCTGCTGAGGTTCGCAAACGTGGTGCTTTGGCTGAACGGACACATCCACGCCAATCGCATTCGCGCGCATCGTGACGAGAGCCACGAGGGTCGGGGGTTCTGGGAGGTGACCACCAGCTCGGTCGTGGACTGGCCGTGCCAGGGCCGGGTCATCGAGATCGTCGAAGCCGGCGACGGCGGGCTGGCGATCGCCTGCACGATGGTCGACCACGAGGGATCCGAGCTGGGAGCGATCCACCGCGAGCTCGCCGGCAACGAGCCCGGCGGCGGGTTCGACTCCGGCCGCGCCGGGACTCCCCTCGATCGGAACGTGATCCTGCCCGTTCCGTCCCGGTTCCTTGGAGCCGGGCGCCACGATTAATTCGTTGCGTGCAGCGCGTCAGTATCCTGTACTGCGACACCGTAGGACGTGCTCGTGAGGTGGGGGTGGTGACGATCGCTGCGGCCGGCGCACGGCGGTTGGGGCGCATTGCCGGGCCCAGCCGCGAAGCCCTTCTGGCGTTCCTGCGTTCGCCCCGGTACGAGGTTCTCCCGACGGACGACGTCGAACAGCGAGTCCTCGCGACGGTGCCCCACGAGGTCACGATCACTGTCACGGCATCGCCACGTCGGGGCATCGAGGCGACGATCCAGCTCGCCGAGCGGCTCGGGCGTCAGGGCTACCAGGTGGTGCCGCACATCTCCGCCCGGATGATCAGGGATGACGCGCACCTGAGCGAGGTGCTCGGAAGGGTGGCGGCGATCGGCCGGCGTGAGATCTTCGTCGTCGCCGGCGATGCCAAGGAGCCGGCCGGCCAGTTCCCCGATTCCGTCTCGCTGCTGGCGGCCCTGACCGCTGACCACCACGGCATGCGGGAGATCGGCGTCACTGGCTATCCCGAGCGTCACGGCTTCATCGACGACGACCTGACCATCCAGGCGATGTGGGACAAGAGGCACATCGCGACGTACATCGTCAGCAATCTTTGCTTCGACCCCCGTGTGGTGAAGAAATGGGTGGCGCGCGTTCGGCGGCGTGGCGTCCAGCTGCCGATCTACGTGGGGCTCGCGGGCATTGCCGATCCCGCCAAGCTGCTGCGCATCTCGACGCGAATCGGAGTCGTCGACTCGGCGCGCTTCCTGCGCGGCCACTCCAACTGGTTCCTGCGTATGGTCCAGCCGGGGGGATACGATCCCGGCCGATTCACCGCCGGCTTGCTGCCAGAGCTGGCCCTGCCTGACCGCAAGGTAGCCGGGCTTCACGTGTTCACGTTCAACGAGATCGAGCCGACCGAGCGCTGGCGTCAGGAGACCCTGGCCCGCCTCGAAGCGGCCTGAAAGGAGGCAGGTTCATGGCTGTCACGTTTCCGACCGACCTCGAGATCGCTCGACAGGCCCGCCTGCTGCCGATGCCTGAAATCGCCGCCAAGATGGGGATTGGCCCGCACCTGCTCGAGCCGTACGGCTACGACGTTGCGAAGATCCGCCTCGAAGCTGTTGAGGAGCTCGCTGCAAAGCCGAAAGCCAAGTACGTGGTCGTCTCGGCGATCACGCCCACCCCGCTCGGCGAGGGCAAAACCACCACGACAGTGGGCCTTGGGCAGGCGCTGAACCACATCGGCAAACGCGCGACCGTAGCCATCCGGCAGCCATCGATGGGACCCACTTTCGGCATCAAGGGGGGTGCGGCCGGAGGCGGCTACAGCCAGGTCGTGCCGATGGAGCGCTTGAACCTCCACCTGACCGGTGACATGCACGCGATCACGGCCGCGCACAACCTGCTCGCCGCGATGATCGACAACCAGATCCACCATCACGAGGCGCTCGTCGACCGCGACAGCGTCACGTGGCGACGCGTGATGGATGTCAGCGATCGAGTGCTGCGCAACGTGATCGTCGGCTTGGGAACGCGCGAAGACGGGGTCATCCGCCAGGCCGGGTTCGACATCACAGCCGCTTCCGAGGTAATGACGGTGCTGGCCCTCACCACATCGCTACGCGACATGCGTGCGCGGCTGGGCCGGATCGTCATCGGCAGCACCAGGGAGGGCAAGCCGATCACCGCCGAGGAGCTGTCCGCCGCGGGCGCGATGACGGTGATCCTGCGCGACGCGATCAAGCCCAACCTTCTCCAGACGCTCGAGAACACGCCTGTCCTGGTGCATGCCGGTCCGTTCGGCAACATCGCCACCGGCAACTCATCTGTCATCGCCGACCTGATCGGAATCCACTGCGGTGATTTCCTCGTCACCGAGGCGGGCTTCGGCGCGGACATGGGCGCGGAACGCTTTTTCAACATCAAGTGCCGCGCGTCAGGCCTCGAACCCGATGCCGCAGTCGTCGTGGCGACCGTCCGGGCTTTGAAGGTGCATTCCGGACGGTTTCGGGTGGTGGCCGGCAGGCCACTGCCACCAGAGATGGTAGAGGAGAACCCGGACGACGTCTGGGCGGGGGCGGCGAACCTGCGCAAGCAGGTCGAGAACATCAAGATCCACGGCGTCACCCCCGTGGTCGCCATCAACGCATTCCCAACGGACCACCCGTCGGAGCAGGCTGCCGTCCGCGAGATCGCCGAGGAGCTCGGAGTCCGCTCCGCTCTCTGCAACAACTTTGCGCAGGGCGGGCGCGGCGCCACGGAGCTGGCGGAGGCTGTCGACGAAGCGGCAAACGAACCAAGCTCGTTCCACTTTCTCTACTCGTCAGATGCGAGCCTGCGAGAGAAGATCGAGACGGTCGCCACCAAGATTTACGGCGCCGACAGCGTCGAGTACTACCCGCCGGCGGCGGAGCAGATCGACTCGTACGAGCGGAACGGCTTCGGCAAGCTGAGCGTCTGCATAGCGAAGACGCACCTGTCGATCTCGTCCGATCCGAAGCTCAAGGGAGCGCCCACGGGCTGGAAGCTGCCGGTTCGGGAGGTTCGCGCATCGGTCGGCGCGGGCTTCGTGTATCCGATCTGCGGCGATATGCGCACGATGCCGGGTCTGCCGTCGAGCCCGAACGCGGTGCGCATCGACATCGACGACAAAGGGGAGATCGTCGGCCTCTCGTAACCGCCTGACCAACCCCATCGGGCGCCGCGCGTTCCTCAAGGGAGCCGGCGCCATCGGTCTGGCCGGGCTCGTCGCGCCGCTTGCCGCGTGCGCGCCGTCAGGCGCCACCGCAACGCCGGCACCATCGCCGGCCATCACGTTCGGTCCCCGGACCACGCCGATCCGTCACGTGATAGTCGACATGCAGGAGAACCGGTCATTCGACCATTACTACGGGTATGCGCCGTTTGTCGGCAAATATGGAATCCCGGCCGGCTTCGAGCAGCCCGACAGCTTCGGGGCTTTCGTCAAGCCCTACCACTTCGAAAGCCTCACGACCAGTGACATCTCGCACACGTGGGCGGACATACACCGTGAGTTCGACAACGGATTGATGGACGGGTTCTTCAGCGCCGATGGGCGCAATGCATTGGGCTACTACACGGCTGTCGACCTTCCTTTCTATTACGGCCTGTTCGAGTCGTCCACGCTTTGCGTCAACTATTTCTGCTCGTTGCTGGGCCCGACCTATCCAAATCGGTTCTATCTGGCGGCCGGAACGTCGGGTGGAATCACCACCAACAACGTCTTCGGTTATGGGGTGCTTGACTACCCGATCATCCTCGACCTGCTCGAAGCGGCAGGGGTCAGCTGGAAGGTCTACAACGTCGGCCTCGACAACGTGACCGATGGCGAGTCGGACAACGTCTTCGCCTTCTGGAGGCGATGGGCGCACGATCCACGGATTGTCGCGATCCAGGATGACTATCTCATGGATCTCAAGGCTGGAAATCTGCCCGAGGTGTCGTTCATCATCCCCAGCTTTTCCGAGCAGCGTGATGAGCATCCGCCGGCCGATGTGTCGGTGGGCATGAACCTCCAGAGAGACCTGATCACCGCGCTTCGGCAGTCGTCCGCATGGGCAACGTCTGTCTACATTCACACCTACGACGAAGCGGGCGGTTTCTTCGATCACGTCGCGCCTCCGCAGGTCGATGCTTTTGGGCTCGGCATCCGCGTGCCCACCTGGGTGATCTCCCCGTTTGCCCGGCCGCGTCACCTGGAGCCCACGCTGTACGAGCACGTCTCGATCCTCAAGTTCATCGAGGCGGTGTTTGGCCTGCCGACCCTCGCATCGATAAACCACCGCTTCGATTCGTCGACCCCGGGCGGGCCGAACAACGAGGCGTCAAACGGTCAGACGAAAGGTCCCCCCGCGCCGCCGCGTGACGGCCTGTCCCGCATCGGGAACCTGATGGAGTGCTTCAGCTTCTGACCGACGCCTGATCTGACTGCTTTCGTCGCTCCACCGCCTCAGACAGCAGCGACGCAAGGTCGATGACCTGCAGCTTGGCTCCTGTCTCGCGAACACCGTCGTCCAGCATCACAGTGCAGAACGGACACGCCACGGCGAGGGTGTCGGCGCCTGTCCCGGCGGCTTCGCGCACGCGCTCCTCGTTGATCGGCCGTCCGCGCTTCTCTTCCATGAACATGCGCGCGCCGCCGGCGCCGCAGCAGAACGTCCGCTGCCGGTTGCGTGGCATCTCCACCGCCTGCCCGGACACCGCCACGAGCTCGCGCGGCTCGTCGATCACATCGTTGTGGCGGGCGAGGTAGCAGGAGTCGTGGTACGTGATCTTGCGCTCGCCGGCGAGTGTCTTGAGCCGTCCCTCGCGGACCAGGCCGGCCAGGAACTCGGTGTGATGGACCACCTCGTAGCGCCCCCCGAAGTCGGCGTACTCGCTGCCGATGGTGTTGAAGCAGTGAGGGCAGGTCGTGATGATCTTGGTGACCTTCGCCTCGTTCAGGGTCGCGACGTTTTGCTGGGCTTGCTTCTGGAACGTGTACTCGTCGCCCATCCGCCGCGCCGGGTCGCCGGTGCAGGCCTCGCGAGGCCCAAGGATCGCGAAATCGACCCCCGCCTCCTTGAGCAGCTGGGCCGTCGAGATGGCGGACTTCTTGGCTCGTTCGTCAAAGGAAGGAGCGCAGCCCACCCAGAAGAGCACGTCGGGAGGCGCTTCGCCGGGCTGCAGGACTCGAACCTCGAGCCCCTTGGCCCACTGCGCCCGGTCACCCTGCGCCCGACCCCAGGGATTCGATGCGCGGTCGATGTCGCGGAGCATCGAGCCGGCCTCCTCGGGAAACCGCGACTCGACCATCACGAGGTTGCGTCGCAAATCAACGATATGGTCGATGTGCTCTATTCCGACCGGACACTCCCTGACGCATGCCCCGCACGTGACGCAGTCCCAGACCACGTTGTCGGTGACCGCGTTGGGGACGAGCGGCTCGAGCTTTGCCGTCTTTGAGGCGAGCGCCTTCGGTCCGTCCGCCAGCACCTGGTCTCGCAAAGCCATGATGAGAAGCTTTGGCGAGAGCTCCTTGCCGGTGTTGTACGCCGGACACACGTCCTGGCAGCGACCGCATTCAGTGCAAGACATGACATCCACCGTTTGCTTCCAGGTCATGTCCGCTACAGTGGCCGAGCCAAAACGCACCTCTTCGGAGGGTGCTTCGAAGTCGACTGGTTCGAGCCTTCCCCTTGACTTGGTCCGCCCGAAGAACACGTTGACCGCAGCCAGGAAGATGTGGAGATGCTTCGAGTAAGGCAGGTAAACGAGGAAGCTCAGGATCAGCATGACATGCGCCCAGACGGCCACGCGCTCGATGGCGGGGCTCAATGCGCCGTCCAGCGAACCGGCGAGCAGGTCCGAAATGGGCGCCCACGCCGCGGGGTATTCGTTGAGGTTCAGGGCGATGCGGCTCGCGTGCCACACGAAGAGGGTGACCACGATCCCGGCTATCCACAGGAGGATGACGTCTGCTTCGCCAAGGTGGCTGCCCGCGAATCGGGCTGGTCTTTGCACCTTGCGGATGACGAAAGCGGCGATCACGCCCGCCAAAACCAGGAACGCGAAGATGTCAACCAGCAGCGCGTACAAGCCCTGCTCGCCGAGCCATGGCAGCGTGGAGTGCGGGTCGACGATGCCGATCATCGCGATGAGGATCGTTGGCAGCAGCACCATGAAGCCCCAAAAAATGGCCGCGTGCATCAGGCCCGGGAGCAACCGCTGCAAGAGCTTGCTCTGCCCGATCACGACTACGGCTTCGGCGCGCACCCGGCCGGGCAGGTCGTCGAAGCGCTTGGCAGGCTTGCCCAGACGGACGAGGCGGTAAAGCAAGATGGCGCGGCGCGAGAACAGCGCAACGGCGACGACGAGGACGACGCCCAGCGCGAGTGCGGGTGCCACGCTCACCTGGATTTGCGGATCTCAGCCGAGATGGCCGGCACGATCTCTTTCAGGTCGCCGATGACGGCGTAGTCGGCGCTCGCCATGATCGGAGCCTCGGCATCCGCATTGATCGCCAGGATGCGCTTGGAATTCCGGCACCCCGCCATGTGCTGCGTCGCGCCGGAGATGCCGCATGCGATGTAGATGTCGGGCGCGATCTTGGTTCCTGTCTGGCCGACCTGGTCCCTGTGCGGGCGCCATCCGGCGCTGGTGACAACTCGCGAGCACCCGACCGCCCCGCCCAGGAGGCCAGCCAGCTCCTCGATGATGGCGAAGCCCTCCTTCGAACCAACCCCGCGCCCTCCGCTGACGACGACCTTGGCCTCGGTCAGCGAGACGCCGCCTCCCGCCGCCGCCACGTGCTCGTCGACTCGAACCAGCTTGTCCTGATCGTCGATCCTTCCGATGAAGGGCGTTATGTCGACCTCCGTCGGGTGCGCCCCCTCCTCGATTGGGAATGTGTGCGGTGGCACGGTGATGATCGGACGCGAGCTGTGCAGGAGGGCGACCTCCAGGAGGCTGTCTCCCCAGCGAAGGCGGCTGACCGAGGTCGGGTCGCCCGGCTCTGCTGCGACACAGTTCGCGGCAAACGGCAGGTCGGAGCGCGCCGCCAACCGGGCCATGACCTCGTTGCCGCGTTCGGTGCCGGCGGCGAACACGGCCGACGGTTGCAGGTCGTCGGCGACCATCGCCAGCAGAGAGGCGATCGCGTCGGGCGAATACGGCTGCATGGCGTTCATCTGCACAGACCGCAGGTCAGTCCCGAATTTCCGCGCGAGGGTGAGCACCTCCATCGAAGCGTCGCCCGGCTCCATCAAGATCAGTACCGGCGTCAAAGCAAACCTGCCTTGCGCAGCATTTCCACCACGGCAGGGGCGGCCGATGGACCAGTCCCAAGTACCTCCACGCTCTTGCCCTTCCCCGCCGGCACGGCCAGCCGCACAAGCTCGAGTCGCGACGGCGGCCTCGCCGGCATGGAGGTCGTGACCGGCTTGCGGGCCGCGCGCAACCGCCCGGGGACTGAGGGATAGCGCGGAAGGTTCAAGCCCTCCTTGACGCCGACCGCCGCCGGAAGCGGCAGCACGTAGACGTCCCGGCCACCCTCCACCTCCTGCTCGCAGCGCACCAGGCCGCCCTCCACCGTCACCTTCTTCAACCCGGTGACGCATGGGCGCCCAAGCGCATGGGCCACTCGCAGGCCGACCTGGAAACCACCGGCGTCGGCGGACTCGTTGCCGAACAAGATGAGATCGAAGGCGCCGGAAGCAGCCTCGTCCGCGCGGACGGCCTCGACGATCGCGGCGGCGGTGGCTTGCCCGTCCCACTCCTGCCCGTCGGTTTGCAAATGGATCGCGCGGTCGATCCCCAGCGCCATCGCGTCGCGCAGCTGTTCAGAGGCTTCTGCCGGTCCCAGCGTGAGCACGACCGACTCGCCCTTGTTCGTCTCGATGAGCCGGACCGCCTCTTCGACCCCACATTCCTCGTGCGGGCTGATGGTGAAGCCGAGGTGCTTCGTCTCCAGCGACATGGCGTCCGGCGCGAGCACCATCTTGCCGCCCGTGAACGGCACCCGCTTGACGCACACCAGGACCTTCACGAGCGCGCTAAGCCTTGATACGAAGGTTCTCTGGGTCGAAGACCGGAGTCGCCCCGGCGACCGCCACGGTCACCGGGTAGCGCTCGCCCATGTACTCGACTGCGAGCGGCGCGCCCGCCACGGCATGATCGGGCGGCAGGTAGGCCATCAGGATGTGCTTGCCGATCGACGGTCCCGCCCCGGCGCTGGTCACGTACGAGCCGCGGCCTTTGCGGTCGACGATCCGCTTGCCGTCGCGGGTGAGGATGGGCTCACGGCCAAGCATGTAGCGCTTCTCGCCGCTCTTCGACGTGTGGTCGTCGACGGTCAGCGTGCACATGATCGCGGCCGGCTGTTCCTCGCGGTGGCGCAGGTGCGCCGCCTTGCCGACGAAGTCCTCCTCTTTGACGCGAGGCGGCGCCATGCCCGCCTCGACGACGTTGTACTCCGTCTCCAGCTCGTTGCCGTGTGCGCGATAGCTTTTCTCCAGGCGTCCAGTCGTGCCGTAGACGCCGATGCCGCATGCCGCGAGACCGTGCGGCTTGCCGGCCTCCCACAGCAGATCCCAGAGCTTCAGACCCTGGTCCATCGGGATGTACAGCTCCCAGCCGAGGTCGCCGACGTACGAGATGCGAGAAGCGAGCACACGCAGCGTGTCGATCTCGATCGTCCGGCAGGTGCCGAACTTGAAACCCTCGTTGGTGACGTCGTCTGACGTCACGCTCCCGAGGATTTGACGGGCTCGGGGACCCCACAAGCCGATCGTGGTGAGCGACGTGGTCAGGTCGGCCATTTGTGCTGTGCCATCTGCAGGCAGGTGATCGGCAAACCACTTGCGATCCGACATGCCGGAGGCCCCGCCAGTCACCACCCTGAAACGTTCCTCGCTCAGCCGCATGATCGTGAGGTCGGATTTGAAGCCGCCGTTGCGGCTCAGCACCGGCGTGTAGACCACACGACCAACACGCACGTCCATCTGGCGGAGCGCGACCTGCTGCATCGATTGCAGTGCGCCAGGGCCAACGATGTCGAAGATCGTGAAGGCGGACAGGTCGAAGAGGCCCGCGCGCTCGCGCATGGCGAGGTGCTCGGCGTTGATGATCGGAGACCACCACCGGCTCTCCCATTCGGCCGAGCGCCGCGTCACCCGATCGCCAAACTCCTCGAGCAGCGGCGCGTTGGAGTCGAACCATTGCGGCCGCTCCCAGCCCGCAGCTTCGAAGAACGTCGCGCCGAGCTCCCGCTCGCGCACGTTGAAGGGAGACAGGCGCACGTTGCGGTTGCTCGCCCACTGCTCGCTCGGGTGGACGATGCCGTAGGTCTTGTTGAAACCTTCTGCCGCGCGCGCGCGCACGTGCGCGCGTGTCTTTTGGTGTTCGTGGAAACGAGCGATATCCGAGGAGTGCAGATCGATCTCCGATTCGCCGTGAACCATCCACTCAGCGATCGCCTTGCCCGTGCCCGGGCCCTCCTTGACCCAGACCGCTGCCGCGGCCCAGACGCCTTTCACCTCGGGCGACTCGCCCAGCACCGGCATGCCGTCGGGGGTGAGCGACAGGATTCCGTTGATGGCGTATTTCACGCCGACCTTCTCGTCGCCGACGATCTCCGGCATCAGCTCGAGGGCATGCTGCATCTGGACCTCGAAGTCCGCTTGCGTGAAGGGGAACTCGGTCGGCGACAGCGCAGCCTTCTCGATCGGCGGGATGTCCTCGGGGTCGTAAAGGATCGGGCGGTGGGCGTAGGACCCGATCTCCAGGTCGCCGCCCGCCTGGCGCTCGTACATGTTCGTGTCCATGTCCCTGACGATCGGAAACTCGATGTCGCTCTTCGCGCCGGCGAACCGTGGCACTGGTCCCACGTCGATCATCTGGTGGACGGCCGGCGTCAGTGGAATGTGCGCGCCGGCCATACGTGCGACGCGCGGGCTCCAGACTCCGCATGTGATGACGATGGTGTCGGTCTCGACGTCGCCGTTCGTCGTCCGCACCCGCCGGACGCGGCCGTGCTCGACGTCTATGCCCAGGACCTCAGTCTTGGCGGAAACAGTCAGGGTGCCCGCCGCCTGGCCGCGCTCACGCATCATCGTGCCGGCACGCAGCGAATCGACCACGCCCACCCCCGGCGTGTAGAAGCCGCCGAGGATGATCGACTCGTCGATGTACGGAACGAGGCGCTTGACCTCGGCCGGCGAAACCAGCGAGACGGGCTCGATGCCCCACGACCTGGCGGAGGCC
>DATARC010000174.1:0-1901 GCA_036264335.1 Candidatus Dormiibacterota bacterium | reverse complement strand
AGCGGGCCGCGGGACAGGATCGTGCCCAGGGGCACCCCCTCGTTCGGCTCGACCGCGACCCACAGGCCGTTGGGGTCGGTGCCCCAGGCCAGCACAGGCGAGAGGGCGGGATGGCGGTTCTCGAACAGCCGCTGGACGCGGGGCACGGCCCCTGCCACCTCGGCCGCCGGGACCGGAATCTCGTGGATGACCACCGATTTTCCGTTCTTCAGGACGGCCTTCCAGCCCTGGCCCACACCAGGGTCGACGAGCTCGATCAGCCTCGGTTTGGGCTCACTCTCGGGCATTGGTGGGGCCATGGTAACCTTGCCGGACATGGCATATGTGATCGTTCAGCCGTGTATCGACGTCAAGGACGCGTCGTGCGTCGAGGTGTGTCCAGTCGATTGCATTCACACCGACGACGCTGCAAAGATGTACTACATCGACCCCGACGAGTGCATCGATTGCGGCGCCTGCGTCGATCCCTGCCCCGTCGATGCGATCTTCCCAGAGGACGAGGTTCCCGAGCAGTGGCGGGACTTCATCAAGATCAACGCCGACTATTTCAAGAAGTAGCCGCAGCGTAGCTTGACTCGACACGCGGTCACCCTCATCCCCGGGGATGGCGTCGGACCCGAGATCTGCGACGCCGCGGTGCGCGTCATCGAGGCCACGGGCGTCGCGTTCGACTGGGACGTCCACCAGGCGGGCGAGAACGTCATCAAGGAGTACGGCACGCCGCTCCCCGACCACGTGCTGGATTCGATCCGCAAGAACAAGGTCGCGCTCAAAGGGCCGATCTCGACCCCGATCGGCAGCGGCTTCCGCAGCGTCAACGTGGCGCTCCGCCAGGCCCTCGACCTCTACGCGCTGGTGCGGCCGGTCAAGGCCTACAAGGGCGCGCGCAACCTGCGCGACGACCTCGACTTCGTGATCGTGCGCGAGAACACCGAGGACCTGTACGCGGGCATCGAGTTCGAGCTGGGCACGCCCAACGCGGATCATCTGATCAAGGAGATCTCGGAGCTTTCGAAGAAGGCGATCCGGCCGGACAGCGGCCTCTCGATCAAGCCGGTTTCGGTGAGCGGGTCGGAGCGCATCGTGCAGTTCGCCTTCGACTACGCGCGCAAGAACGGGCGGCGCAAGGTGACGGCGGTCCACAAGGCGAACATCCTCAAGCACACCGACGGGCTGTTCCTGGCGGTTTCGCGCAGGGTGGCGGCGCAGAATCCCGACATCGAGTTCGACGACCGCATCGTCGACAACATGTGCATGCAGCTGGTGCTGCGCCCGACCGAATACGACGTGCTGTGCTGCCTGAACCTGTACGGGGACATCATCTCGGACCTCGGCGCGGGGATGATCGGCGGCCTGGGGCTGGCGCCGGGCGCGAACATCGGCACGGTCGGCGCGGTGTTCGAGGCGACGCACGGCAGCGCGCCCAAGTACGCCGGCCAGAACAAGGTGAACCCGATGGCCGTGATGCTGTCGGGGGTGCTGATGCTGCGGCACCTCGAGGAGGTCGCGGCCGCGGACGCTCTGGAGGGCGCGATCGCCGCGGTGATCGCCGACGGCCGCAACGTCACGTATGACCTGAAGGAGCGCCGCGATGACGCTTCGGCTGTGGGCACCAGCCAGGTGGCCGACGCAGTGATCGAGCAGCTGAAAGCAGGGGCTTGAGAGCTCTCAGTCCCGACGTGGTGCGGCTGCGGCGCCTGTGGGATGAGCACATCCACAAACCCTTTCCCGCCTCGACCAGCAAGGATCCGCGCGTGCAGGAGGTGGCGCTGTACTCCTCGTGGCTCGGGAGCATGGTGGAGGCGGCGCTGAGCCGGGGTACCCTGGACGCGGAGCACGCCCAGATGCTGAAAGTACGCCGGGCCGAGGGCAACCAGGGATTGTTTCGCGCCAGCGGGGAA
>DATARC010000165.1:0-19362 GCA_036264335.1 Candidatus Dormiibacterota bacterium | reverse complement strand
GGGCGTGGGCCTGTGCTCCGCTCGGCCTTGATCCATCCCACCAGCTCCACCTGGTCCACGACCAGCTCCTGCTTTGCCGAGCCGCGCGCGGCCAGCCGGCCCGCGGTCCATTCGCCGTGCAGCGCTCGCCACTCGCGATAGGTCGGCGCCTCCAGCTGCGAGACCCCCTGCGGGGTGACCTTTCTGTAGAGCTGGTACAACAGCCGATGATCGCCGCGGCGCAGCGGCCGGGCTCCCTCCGGAAAGCGCTGCGCGCGCATGACCGGCTTGTCTGCGTAGACAACGACCTCGGTCGCGAACTGGCGGAACCCGCGCAGCCTGAATACCGGGAGCAGCGGATCGCGCTCGGGGAGGCGGACGAACACCCGGCGCGCGCCGCGTTCGAGCGCCTGGTTGCTCAGGTGCTCGACGAGTCCGGGGGCGACCTCCTCCGAATCCGCACCATCCGCCACTTCGAGGTTCAGCACCTGGAGCACTGTGGCTCGCGGTAGGTCCAGGCCCAGGGGCTGCCCGGAAGCTTGGATGAAACCAACCACCTTGCCGCCGTCCTCCGCCACGTAGATCAGCGTCTCCTGCGAGAGCGGCAGAAGCGCTGACAGCGTGGAGCTGAGGACGGTCCAGAGCCTCGCCGCCGGTGGCGCCGCCTCGGTCAAGCGAGTGTCGGATGACCGGTGCAGCTCCTCAATGCGGGCGAGGTCCAGCAAGCCGGCAGCGCGGATCTTCATGACGCGACGCGTGCAGCGCTCTTGAGGAAGAGCCGGTGCAGGCGCAGATCGTTCGTGAGCTCGGGGTGAAAACAGAGGGCCAGGATGTTGTCCTGCCGCACCGCCACGGCATGGCCTTCGTGCCTGGCAATCACGTCGACGTCGCCGGTCGACTCCACGAGCGGGGAACGGATGAAGACAGCGTGAAACGCTCTGCCTTCGAGGCCGGCTACATCGAGGTCAGCCTCGAAGCTGTCCACCTGGCGGCCGTAACCGTTGCGCCTGACAGCGATGTCGAGGAGGCCGAGGCCCTTCTGGTCAGCCATCCCGTCGGAAACCTCGCGTGCGAGAACGATCATGCCGGCGCACGTGGCAAGGGTGGGCAGGCCGTTCGCAATCGCGCCACGGAGCGGGCCCAGCAGGCCGACACGTTCCATGAGCATCGTCATCGTCGTGCTCTCGCCACCCGGCAGGACGATGCCGTCGAGCCCGTCCAGGTCGGCGATCGACCGCACGATCCTGGTCTTGGCGCCCGATGCCTCGAGGGCGCGGATGTGTTCGGCGAAGGCGCCCTGAATGGCGAGGACCCCGATCAGGGGTCGAGACCTACCAGCCTCTGGCAGCGAGCAGCTCTTCCTTCGGGATGGCGGGAATCTCGAGACCGTGCATCGCCTTCCCCAGGCCGGCCGAGACCTCGGCCAGCACTTCTGGCTTGTCGAAATAGGTGGTGGCGGCAACGATTGCCTTCGCGCGCTTCAAGGGATCCTCTGACTTGAAAATGCCTGAGCCCACGAAGACGCCATCGACACCGAGCTGCATCATCAGCGCGGCGTCGGCCGGAGTCGCGATCCCGCCGGCGGCGAAGTTCACCACAGGCAGCCGGCCGAGCTTCTGACATTCGACCAGCAGCTCGGCGGGCGCACCAAGCAACTTGGCCTCGTGGACCAGCTCTGCCTTGTTCATCCCCTGCAGCTTGCGGATGCCGGCGTTGACCGCGCGTGCATGGCGCACGGCTTCCACCACGTTTCCGGTTCCCGCTTCGCCCTTGGTCCTGATCATGGCGGCACCCTCGGCGATGCGTCGCAAGGCCTCACCGAGGTCCCGGCAACCGCAGACGAAGGGAACTTTGAACGGGTGCTTGTCGATGTGGTACTCCTCGTCCGCGGGCGTGAGCACCTCTGATTCGTCGATGTAGTCGATGCCGAGCTCCTCAAGAATCTGCGCCTCGACGAAGTGACCGATCCGGCACTTCGCCATCACGGGGATCGTCACGGCCTCCATGATCGAGCGGATCAGGGTGGGGTCGGACATCCGGGCCACGCCGCCTTCTCTCCTGATGTCGGCAGGGACGCGTTCGAGGGCCATCACAGCGCAGGCGCCCGAGTCCTGCGCGATCTTGGCGTGCTCGGCGGTGACCACGTCCATGATCACGCCGCCCTTGAGCATCTGGGCAAGGCCCGCTTTGACCTTGAAGGAGCCTTTTGCCGCTTTGTGCCCGTTCGACCCGTTGCGTTCTGCCATCAAGTGGATTCTACGCGCCGCCTACTGCGGGACTCCCGCCTATGGACCTACAGCCGCTCCAGGACCAGGGTGCGCTTCGAGGCGTACTCGTTGTCGGACAGCAGGCCGTCGCGGTGCAGGCGGGTCAGCATGTCCATCTCCTCGAGCACGTCCAGCAGCGGGGCCATGGTGCGGCGCGCGAGGTAGGCCTCGGACGCCGTGCCGGCCTCGTCCCCCCTGGCGTCGAACTCGCGAATGAAGAACAGCGCCTTGACCGCCGAGAAGGGGATCCCGAGCTTGCGCACCGGGCTGTCCGTCTGCTCAGCGTGCAGGTGCAGGACGACCCCGTAGCGGTGCCTCTCCAGAGTGCCGTCGAGGTGGCCCCTGAGCACCTCCCCGTCGAGGAACCGGATGGCCACCTTGCGCGTCGGCGTTTCCGAAGCCAGGTCCGGGTCGCGGGCCAGCTCGACCCACTTCACAGCCGTCAAAGGGATCCAGGCCGTCTCGTTGTTGTCCAGGCCTCCGGCATCGTCGACCTCCACGAGGAAGTCGGGCTCGTCGAAATCGAGGTCCCGGGCGACCCCTTCCAGTGTCTCGTCGTCGAAGAAGCGGACGACTACCTTGGCCATTTCATTTACTACTGTACTAACCCTCATTTGGCGGGAGTCCTGCGAACCAGGCGCCGGCCGACCTTCCTGGCGCACTTGACGCACACCGCCAGGTGCATCCGAACCGCCTCCGCCTGAGTTCGCCTCAGCTTGCCGGCGAGGTATGGGGCCAAGAGCGGCACCGCCTCGTCATGGGTCAGGGCGCCCTCCCCCTCGGCCGAAATGAACTCCTCCTTGAACCGCAGCCGCGCCCGGTAGAGCAACGTTTCGACGGCGCTCTCGGACATCTTGAGGGACCTGGCGATTTGGCGGTAGCTCAGATCTTGAAGCTCACGCAGAGTCAGGACCAGACGGTACTTCTCGGGCAGCCGCTGGGACACTGCCCACACCTGGCGCCGGAGCTCGTTCGACTCCTGGACCTGGACCGGATCGAAGCTGCGGGAGGTGGACGGAAGGGCCGCGAGCAGGTCGGTATCGTCGTCCTCCCCGCTGTCCACCCTGAGATCACGCTGCCTGCGCCGCAGCTCGTCGAAGCAGAGGTTCCGGGCCACCGTGTGCACCCAGCCGCCGAAGTTGAACGAGTCGTCGACGCGGTCCAACATCCGGAGAGCCTTCATGAAGGTCTCCTGGGCTATGTCCTCAGCGAGCAGGGCATCCCCCAGCTTTCGCCGCACCAACCGGTAGATCGAAGCGACGTACCGCCGGTGAAGCTCCTCGAAGGCATGGATGTCCCCGTTTCGGTAGGCCCGGACCAGCTCGACGTCCGTGGGCTCGAGGCCCACCGTGGACGGAACTTCAGCGTCGTCGGTCACTCTTGGGTCTCAACAGCTCTTTAACGGCGAGGGCGGCCTCCCTGGTCAGTGCAGGTCGTGCGTCATGCATGAGGTCCTGCAGATTGTCGCCCTCTTGCGCGAGTGTTGTTACCGAGCTAAAGCCTTTTGTCAGGAGGGTCTCCCAGCCGGGGCCCTTGGTTCCCGCGATGAGAGCGGTCGGGATTCCGGCCTCCTGGGCTCTCCGCGCCACCTCGCCAGGCGCCTTGCCGTAAGCGGTCTGGCCGTCGGCGCGGCCCTCGCCGGTGATGACCAGCTGGGCGCCGGGAAGAGCCTCGTCGAAGCCGCTGGTGTCGATCACCAAGCCGGCGCCCGATACGAGCTTGGCGTCGAGAAACGCCATCATGCCGGCGCCCGTGCCACCTGCCGCCCCGGCTCCCGGGACATCTCGCACCTGCTTGCCGTACTGCCGCTCGATCACGTCGGCAAGGTGGCCGAGAGCGCGGTCGAGGAGCCTGACGGCAACCGGATCGGCGCCCTTTTGAGGTCCGTACACGGCGCTTGCGCCCTCGGGGCCGGTGAGCGGATTGGTCACGTCGCAGGCGACCAGCACCTTGATGGACCGCCAGTCGGGACTCACCTTGGTGTCGTCGATGCGCTCGAGCCTCAGCAATGCGGCGCCGCCGTGTGGCAGCTCGCGCCCCGCGGCGTCAAGAAACCTGTAACCCAGCGCCTGGGCCATGCCGGCGCCGCCGTCGTTGGTGGCCGAGCTGCCGATCCCGGCAACGACTGATGTTGCCCCCGCCTTCCGCGCCGCCTCGAGCAGCTGGCCGAAGCCGTGCGTGGATGTCTTGCGCGGGTCGCGCATCGCCGGGGAGACCAGGACGAACCCACTGGCCGAGGCCAGCTCCACGACTGCCGTCTTGCCGCCGTGGATGAGGCCGTAGGACGCAAGAACGGGATCCCCGAGTGGTCCTTCGACGTTGACCCATTCGTAGGTTCCGTGGTTGGCGGAGACCAGAGCCTCGACGGTGCCTTCGCCGCCGTCCGCGACCGGGATCTCCACCACCTCGGCGTCGGGGAGCACCTCGCGGACGCCACGCGCGATCGCCTTCGCCGCCTGCGTCGCGGACAGGCTGCCTTTGAACGTGTTCGGCGCCACGATTACCTTCATCCTGGGGTTTGTTTCCAGGACTCAGTAGACGGGGATCGTCCAGTCCTTGTATTTCTGGGTTTCGCCGCGGACAGCGCCGAAGTAGATGTTCTGGAGCTCTTGCGTGAACTCCCCCACCTTCCCGTTGCCGACGGTCCGGCGGTCGACCTCGATGACCGGCGCCACCTGCGCCCCGGTGCCGCACATCAGCAGCTCGTCGCAGGTGTACAGCTCGGTCCGGTCGATGCTCCTCTCGACTACCGGCAGGCCCAGCTCGTCCTTGATCAAACCGATGACGAGCTTGCGTGTGATGCCTTCGAGGATGTCGTCGGTTACGGGCGGGGTCACCACGGTGCCGTCTTTGATCATGAACAGGTTCTCGGCCGAGCCCTCGGAAACGTGGCCGTCGATGGTGAGAACGATCGCCTCATCGAAGCCGGCCTCGTTGGCTTCGGACTTCGCCAGCGCCGACTGGGCATACGACCCTGTGATTTTGGCGCGTGCAGGGAGCGACTGGTCCGGCACGCGCCGCCACGTGCTGACCATGCAGCGCAGTCCCGCCTCGGTCTCGACGTAGTTGCCGAACGGGATCGCGTAGATGAGGAAGCTGTGCTCGATGTTGTGCAATCGGACGCCGATCTCTTCGCTGCCCGTGAACAGCAGAGGACGGATGTAGACGTCTGATTTGAACTGATTGCGGCGCAGCACCTCGAGGGTGATGTTCACCAGCTCCTCGGTCGAGTGGGGGAGCTTGAAGCGCATGACGTTCGCCGAACGGCGCATCCGGTCGAAATGGGCCGCGCATTCGAGGAGGTAGAGCTGCTCGTTCTTTCCGTTCCAGTAGGCGCGGATGCCCTCGAACACGCCTGTGCCGTAGTGCAAGGCGTGGGTCATGAGCCCGAGCTTGATGTCGTGGTAGCGCCCGTACTCGCCGTCGAAGTAGACCCAGGTGTTGGGATGGGCCGGCTTCTTGGCGGCTGCCTTCGATTTGGTCTCGACGCTCATCTCGGCCTTAGTGTAAATCGCTCCCGGGGGAGCCACATGACCCGCTTCCCGCGCGGCAATCTGTGGAACTTGCCCCGAATCTGTTATGAATCGGTGCGTGACGCTGTACGGCATCATCGCCGACCTCCGCCGAGAGCATCCGACCCCTGCCGCGATGCAGACCCTGGACATGGTCGTCGCCGAGCTTGGACGCACTCGGGACAACCTCAAGGAGGCGGTGGAGGCGCTTAGCGCCAAATCCCTTCCGCCGGGCGGCAAAGAGGTCCTGGATGAGCTCGTGGCGCGAGCGCGCCAGGCTGAGGTCTATGACCTCGACTATGGGGAGGACCCGTACGACCGGCTGCCGGCTGAGCCCCTCGATGAGGGCACCGCAGGCATCGGGCTGCTGCTGGGCGCAACCTCGCTGATCGGCGTCCTGCTGGCCGCCCTCGCGGTCTACCTCGGCATCAACGCGATCATGCACACCGCGAGCTGAGAGTGGTCGGTGCCTGAGTTCTCGTTCGACGTCGTCTCGGAGTTCGATGCGGTCGAGCTGACCAATGCGCTGGACCAGGCACGCCGCGAGGTAGGCACGCGCTTCGACTTCAAGGACACCGGCACGATCTACGACCAGAGCGACCAGAAAATACTCATCGAGTCCGCCAGCGAAGACCGCGCCCAGGCAGCCCTCCAGGTGCTTCGCGAAAAGGCGGCGCGTCGCCAGCTTTCACCCAAGCTCTTCAAGCCCGGCGAGCCCAAGAGCGTCGGCAAGGGTCGTGGCCAGATCGAGGTGCTGCTCAATGCCGGCATCACCGATGACATCGCGCGGGACCTCCGGAAGAAGATCCAGAACACGACGCCGAAGGTGCAGGTAAGGATCCAGGGCGACCAGCTGCGGGTCGTCAGCAAGGACAAGGACTCGCTGCAGCTGGTCATCAAGGCGCTCCGCGAGGCGGAGGACATCCCGGTCCCGCTGCAGTTCACGAACTACCGCTAAGGTCTCGAAAGCTCTCACCATTAGGGGATGCTGGTCATCCCCGCGATCGACATCCTTGGCGGCCGCTGCGTGCGGCTGGTCCGTGGTGACTACGCACATCCGACCGTCTACTCAGACGATCCCGCGGACGTGGCCACGAGCTTCGCCGAGGCAGGTGCAGAACGGATCCACGTGGTCGACCTCGACGGCGCGCTCGGGAGCGGCCACAACCATGCAGCCATCGAGCAGATGGCCCAGCGAAAGGATGTGAAAGTGCAGGTCGCGGGTGGCCTGCGCAGCGAGGCACAGGTCGACACGCTGCTCGGGCTGGGAGCTCACGCCGTGGTGATGGGGACCACGGCCGTGCGTGAGCCGAGACTGCTGGAACGCTGTGCGCGCAAGCACGCCGGTCGGGTGTTGACTGCGCTGGACGTCCGCGACGATCAGCCCGCAGTCCGCGGATGGACCGAGAACGAGCCCCAGAAGATGGGCAGCTTGCTCGCGCGCTGGGATGTGCTGCCGCTGGCCGGCGTCATCCTCACCAGCATCGCCAGGGATGGAACCTTGGAAGGGCCTGACCTGGCGACCCTGGCACGCGTGCGAAGGATGACCGGCCTCCCCATCCAGTACTCCGGCGGAATTTCGTCGATCGAGGACTTGCGCAGCGCCGCTGCCTCCGGGGCCGCTGCCGTGATCGTCGGCAAGGCTCTCTACGAGGGCCGCATCAAGCTCGCGGAGGCGCTGGCGCTGTGAGGTCTCTTGCTTTGGTCGCGATTGTGCTGCTGGTCGCCTGTGGCGAGCGCCCGACCGCCGACGACCAGGGCCTGCACAACGACATCGTCAACAACAGCAGTGGCGCCGAAGTGACGTTTGACGCCACGCTCCTCGACGACCCCGTGGAGTCCGGCGGCCATGAGAGATTCGAGGTCAAGGCGCCGACGGGAGAATCGCTGGAGATCGACCACAACACGACTCTCGCGACGTATGCACCGATCCACGCCGGCGACAAGGTGGTGATCCACGGCCGGCTGTACATCGATCCTGGCCCACGGGTGGGCGTGCATTGCACGCACGCCTCCACGTCGAGCGGATGCCCGAACCCAGGCTGGATCGAATTCAACAACAATTACTACGAATGACAGCCAACAGGCGACGGCCACTCAGGACCAGCCTGGCATCGGCGTTTCGCAATCTCTTCGCCGGCGGGATGGGCCCGCTCCAGCGGGTGCGGACGATTGGCGCGAACATCCGCCGGCGCGGCGGCACACCCAGGGCTGACTGCTGCGGACATTACGGCGAACCCGGTTGTTGAATGACGCTCGAAGAGGCCCGTGCGGCCGGCCTGGTCAAACCCCACGATCACAAGCCTCACGACCACGGACCCCACGACCACGGCCACCGCTAACGGCTAGTTAAGCTTCCTAGCCACCAGCCACTGGGCAGCCTGCGCGATGGGGCGGATCACTATCTCGTCGAAAAGGCACGGGGAAGGCAGGCCTCCCCCGTGGAACCCCCACCCTCCTTGCGACAATTGGCAGAAGTTCTGCGGCGTGAGGTGACGGCCGGAGTAAATCCGGCCTAGCCGCCACGCTCTTTAAGTCGGAAAGGCACGGGGGAGGCAGGCCTCCCCCGTGGAACCCCCACCCTCCTCGCGACAATTGGCAGACGTTCTGCGGCGTGAGGTGACGGCCGGAGTAAATCCGGCCTACCGTCCACGCTCTTATGTTTTTCTAGCCACCAGCCACTGGGCCGCCTGCGCGACGGGGCGGATCACTATCTCGTCGATATCGACGTGCGCTGGGCGCGTGACCGCGAAAACGATGCAGTCCGCGATGTCCTCCGCCACCAGCGGCTTCACGCCCTGGTACACGGCCTTCGCCGCCTTCCGGTCGCCGCGAAAACGCACGGTGCTGAACTCCGTTTCAACCATCCCCGGCGCGATCTCGGTGATGCGGATCGGCTCTCCGTTCAGCTCCAGGCGCATGGTGCGCGACATCGCCCGCACGGCGTGCTTGCTCGCCGTGTAGCCTCCCCCGCCCTTGTATGTCTCGAAGCCGGCGATCGAGCCCAGGTTGACGATGTGCGCGTGCCTCGCTTTACGCAGCAAAGGCAGGCTCGAGCGCGTCATCCGCATCAACCCGAGCACGTTGACTTCCCACATCTGGATCCAATCCTCATCACGCGCGTCCGCGATCGGATTCAGGCCGAGCGCCAACCCCGCGTTGTTGACCAGCACGTCGATGCGCCCGAATTTTCTTGCCACCTCGCCGACGAACGAATCGATGCTCGCGGCGTCTGTCACATCGAGCGGCAACGCCAATCCAAGGTCGCCGACCACACGATTGACTCGGGCCAATCGGCGGGCCCCGGCGACTATCTGGAAGCCCTGGCGGCCCAAAGCCACCACGGTGGCAGCGCCAATTCCTGACGACGCCCCGGTGACAACGGCGACAGGCCTCGAGCGAGCTGCAGCCAAGGTTCCCCCTTGAATCACGAACGAAACGCCGTCAAAGCGTAACCTAGGACCCAATGCTCGACGTTGTCGTCGGCCTCGTCGTCGCGGTCCTGGTCATCGCCGGAATCCTTGTCATGCTGGGGCCGGCCACCGGCACGCTGATCAAGCGCACGAAAGACCTTCGCCGGGCGCGCGTTCCCTCGGTGTTCCAGTCCGCTCAACCCCGCGAGCAGGTCGCGCCCGGCCTCAATCCGAAGACGCAGCGAGTGCTCGTCGCAGCGGCCAGGCTCGGCAACTGGCTCCGGGCTCATGGGCAGGAAGAGGTGGCCCGAGAGCTGCGCAGCGCAGGTGGCAAGATCACAGGCAACGAGGCCGCCGGCCTCTACGCAATGCAGGTCGTGCTCCGCAAGCTGCGCTCGCTCAATCTGGACGATCGGACATCGCAGGAAAGACTGAAATCGCTGACCAGTGAGCTGCGGATCGCCGTCCAGGACCGCTTCGAGCAGCTGGAGCTGCTGCCCTTCAAGCGACCCTAGGTCAAATCGGAGTTCGCCGCAGCACCTCCGGGCGCATCTCGCCCGGCAGCTGCAGCTCTGATGGCGAAATCAAGCAGAACTCGGGGGGCGGCCCGAGCACCATCATCCGGCGCCACAAGCTGACGCCCGGCTCATCAACCCACGATTTGAGCCGAGCGTAGAAAACCGCGTATGGCATCCCCGGGGGCTTGCCAAAGCGGACCTCGAAGCCCTCGGCCATCGATGGCCGGCCCGACGCCAGGCTCAAGAGCTTGCCGGCGCCATCGGCAGCCATTCGCGCGGCCGAGTCGTGCGCGGGCGCCCGCGCGCCGCTGACGGCGGCGGCGTTCAGGGAGTCCATCGCTGCCGAGTTTTCCAGCAGGTACCAGTCGCTGTAGCCGTCGCCGATAGCGAAGGTTGCGGACTCGATGAAACCGCCGAGGGACGCCTTCGCGAGCTCGGCATGAAACCGGCGCAGGGAATCCTCATACGCCGCGACATCGGCACCACCCGCCGGTCGGTGCGAGAAGACGTAGGCGAGCAAGAGCTACTTGGCCTTGGGTCCCTTGCCCGATTCGATGTACTTCTTCAAGGCGGCCATGTTGGCGCGTATCCCTTCGGCGTACTTGCCGGCGAGCAGTCCGCCGGCAAACCGAAGCATGCCCCCGAGTTCGTAGTCCATGTCGTAAACGACGCGCGTGCCTGACTTGGTCTCCGTGTACGAGTAGGACCAGGTGCCCTTGAGCGGCCCGCGGATGAACTTGCCGGCACAGCGCTTTGGCTTCGTCCAGGTCGTCTGCTCGACCTCGACCGTCTCCTTTATCCCGCCCGGAAGGTTCAGGTGGTAGCGGTATTGCGTTCCCATGCCAGGTGGCTTGCGGTCGAGCTGCTCGACCTTGACCACCTCTTTCGACCACTTGGGGACGTTGGGAACGTCCTCCTGCACCACCGCCCAAACGCGCGCGGCGGGGGCGTCGATATCCACCGTCTCATGGAGCTTCATCCTGCGATCAACTTTAGTGCGCCGGCCGGTCCCGCCTTGCACATCTCACCACGGAAACCTGATCGCTGAACAGGGCCAACAGCTAGTCTCGCGGTAGGTATCTCGGCAGGTCGGCGAGCGAGCTGAAGCGGCGCAGCGCCAGGTGCGCAGCAATCCCATCGTGGATCTCGGCGATCGCTCGTGGAGTAACGAAAGTTGCCGTGCCGACCTGCACCGCTGAGCAGCCCGCGACCATGAACTCCAGCGCATCCTCTGCGCTCGCCACACCGCCGATCCCGATGACCGGGATCCTCACCGCGCGCGCCGCCTGGTGCGCCAGGTGCACGGCCAGCGGGCGGATCGCCGGCCCGGATAGGCCGCCGGTGCGAAAGCTCAGCCTCGGCTTGTAAGCGTTGAGGTCGATTGACATCCCGACGAATGTGTTGACGGCGCAAAGGGCGTCGGCGCCTGCGCCTTCCACCGCTCGCGCGATCACGCCGATGTCGGTGACCATCGGCGTCAGCTTCACCCACACCGGCAACGCTGTTCGCTTTCTGACAGCCTCGGTCACGGCCGCCGCCGCACGCGGGTCGTTGCCGAAGTACAGGCCGCCCTGCTCAACGTTGGGGCAGGAGATGTTGATCTCGAAACCCGCGACGCCGGGCACGCCGTCGAGCCTCGCGGCCAGCTCCCTGTACTCGGACACCGACTCGCCATTGATATTGACCAGCACAGGAAAATCCCAGGACGCCCACTGCGGTGCGTAGTCGCTGATGAGCGCTTCGACGCCGGGTCCCTGCAGCCCGATTGCGTTCAGCATTCCTGAGGGCGTTTCGACAATGCGCGGCGGCGGGGTGCCCGTCCGCGGTTTCAGAAAGATGCCCTTCGAAACCATTCCGCCCAGCGCGCGGCGATCCAGCAGCGGCACCTCCGTGCCGTAGCCGAAAGCGCCCGAAGCCGCAAGCACGGGGCTGCGCAGCGTCATCCCTGCGACCGCAACGCTCATGTCGACAGTCATGCGTTGACGGCGTACGGCAGATGCGATGGGAGGGCCGACCAATCGATGTCGGCGGCTCGATACACAGGGCCCTCCTTGCAGGCGCGGTCATAGCCGCCCCGGGACAGGGGCACGGCGCAGCCGAGGCATACGCCGGTGCCGCATCCCATGTAGGTCTCGACCGCCACGAGCGCCTGCGGCCAGCGGGCGGCGACTGCGGCCAGCATGCGGTTCGGCCCGCATGCGAGCACGACATCACCATCCGGCGCGACTGACACTGCGGTGCCGGCAACGCCGCGAGATCCGTCATCGGTAGCCCAGATCACCTCGTCTCCGGTGGACTCCGAGCAGAGCTCCTCGCTGCTGCGAGCGCCGTGCACCCAGGTCACGTGCATGCCAAGTCGATGCGCCTCTTTTGCCGCCATCGGCATGGGTGCGACGCCCAGCCCGCCGCTGATCAGCACCGCGGTACGAGGCCCGGCGACCAGGTCGAATCCGTGCCCAAGGGGACCCAGGCAGCTGATGACGTCGCCCTCGCGCATGGCCAGGAGCTGCGCCGTTCCCCTCCCCACGGCTTTGAGCACGATCTCGATGCGGTCACCATTCGTGCGGTAAACCGAGAAGGGGCGCCTCAGAAAGACCCCGGACCAACCGAGGTTGACGAATTGGCCTGCACGTACGTCCGCCGCTATCTCCGCTGCTTCCATGGTGATGACGAACATCCCGCGCGCGACTTCGCGGAGTGCGGTGATCGGAGCGTTAAGCAGGAACACCCTGTCGCCACTCCACTATCGTGCGCACCTCCATCTCTGGCGGCCCACCGTCCTTTCCACTCTGCGGGGCGCCGGCCTCCGACTCGACGAGCGCGGCAGCGGTGTCGAGGGAGGTGAGGCACGGGATTCGGCGCTCGACCGCGGCGCGCCGGATCTCAAATCCATCCTTGAACACAGGTCCTCCCGCCTCGGCCGAGTCCGCGTAGATGTTCGACATCGTATTGATCACGAGGTCCACCTCTCCGTTGGTGATGACGTCGAGCACGGTCGGCCCGGCGTCGCCGATCTTGGCCACGACCCGCGGGGAGAATCCGGCGTGCTGCAGAGCTTTGGCGGTGCCCTCGGTCGCCACCAGGCGGCAGCCCATCTCGACCAGCCGGGAAACGATTGGAAAGATCTCGGGCTTGTCGACGTTGGCGATCGTGAGCAGCACGGAGCCGCCGCGTTTGACGTGGACGCCCGAGGCCGAAAAAGCCTTGCGCAGCGCCTCGCTGAGCGTGCGGCCGATCCCGATCGCTTCCCCCGTCGACTTCATCTCGGGCCCGAGGTAAGAATCCACGGCCGGGAGCTTGTTCATCGAAAAAACGGGCGCTTTCACCGCCACGAGGTCGCGCGGTGGCACGAGGCCGGTCTTCCAGCCCATGTCCGCAAGCTTGTGGCCCAACATCACCTTCGTCGCCATATCCACCATCGGGACGCCCGTGACCTTGCTGATGAATGGCACCGTTCGTGATGCCCGCGGGTTCACCTCCAGCACGTGCACCTTGCCGCGATGGACCACGTACTGGACGTTGACCAGGCCGCGCAGTCTCAAGTGTCTGGCGATGCGGACCGTGTAGTCGACCACGTCGTCGACCTCGGTCTTCTCGAGGCCCTGCGCCGGATAGACGGCGTAGGAATCCCCCGAATGGACACCTGCGCGCTCGACGTGCTGCATCACGCCTGGGATGACCACCGTCTCGCCATCCGTGACGGCATCGACCTCCACCTCGTCGCCCTGCAGGTACTTGTCGACGAGCACGGTGCCGCGCGGCATCGCGCCGATCGCCCAGACCATGTATCGCTGCAGCTCGCGGCGGTCGTGGACGATCTCCATCGCCCGACCGCCCAGCACATAGGACGGCCGGACCAGCACGGGATAGCCGGCCCGCTCCGCGATGCCGATCGCCTCTTCGACCGAGGTGGTCGTGCCCCCCACCGGCTGCGGGATGCCGATCGCATCGAGCGCCGCGGCAAACGCCCTGCGGTCCTCCGCGAGGTCGATCGCATCCACCCCCGAACCGAGGATGGCGAGGCCGCGTTCCTCGAGCGGCTGGGCGAGGTTGATGGCGGTCTGCCCTCCGAACTGGACAAGCGCACCGTTCACGCGTTCGACCTCCGCGACCTGGGCGGCTCCGTCGAGGTCGAGCGGCTCGAAATAAAGGCGATCGGACGTGTCGAAATCGGTCGACACCGTTTCCGGGTTGGAGTTGGCCAGCACCGCCCGCACTCCCGCTTTTCGCAGCGACCATGCCGCATGCACCGAGCAGTAATCGAACTCGATCCCCTGGCCGATTCGAATTGGACCGGAACCGATGACCATCGCAGTGCGCGCATCGACGGCGAAGCTCTCCGTCTCATCCTCCCAGCAGGAGTAGTAGTAAGGAGTCGCCGCCTCGAACTCGGCGGCGCAGGTGTCGACAAGCTTGTATGTCGGCCGGGATCGTTCGACCGCCTCTCCGCGCAGCGCTGCGATCATCGAATCCGAGAAGCCGGCGCGCCGCAGGTCACGCACGTTGCCATCCTTCTCGAGTCGGACGATGGTCGCCAGCCGATCGATGAACCACCGATCGATGCCGCTGCGCCGGGCCAGCGAGGTCACGCCGTCGCCCTCCCTCAACGCGTGCAGAAGCGCGAAAAGCCGGCGGTCGTTCGGCTGCTCGATGAGGTCGGCACGCTCGAGCTCGGAGATCGACGGCGGCTTCTGCTCCAGCGACCGCATCGCTTTCGTCAGCGCGGCCTCGAAGGTCCGTTCGATCGCCATGACCTCCCCGGTGGACGCCATCTGAGTGCCCAGCCGCCGGTCGCCTGAGGGAAACTTGTCGAAGGGCCATCGGGGAATCTTCACGACGCAGTAGTCGAGAGCCGGCTCGAAAGCCGCGAACGTCCGACCGGTCACCTCGTTTCTGATCTCTTCCAGCCGGCGCCCGACGGCCACCTTCGCGGCCACCCGTGCAATCGGATATCCGGTGGCCTTCGAGGCGAGCGCTGACGAGCGGCTGACGCGCGGGTTCACCTCGATGACGTAGTAGTCCGAGCTCTTGGGGTCCAGCGCGAACTGCACGTTGCATCCGCCCTCGATACCCAGCGCGCGGATGATCCGGATTGCGGATGACCGAAGCATCTGGTGATCGCGATCGGAAAGGGTCTGTGCCGGCGCGACCACTATCGAATCGCCCGTATGCACGCCCATCGGGTCGAGGTTCTCCATGTTGCAGACGGTGATGCACGTGTCGGCGGCATCGCGCATCACCTCGTACTCGATCTCCTTCCATCCCCACAGCGAGCGTTCCACCAACACCTGGTGGATCGGCGATGCTGCGAGACCGCGCTGCGCGATCGTGTGGAGCTCGGCGGCGCTGGTCACGAAGCCGCCACCGGTCCCGCCCAACGTGTACGCGGGCCGGATCACGAGGGGCAGGCCCGCCTCGGCCGCAAACTCATCGACCTGGGCCATGGTTTCGCAGACCATCGACGTCGGCACCGGCTCGCCGATGCTCGCGAGCATCTCCTTGAACGCCTGGCGGTCCTCCGCGTTCCTGATCGTCTCCAGGCTGGCGCCGAGAAGCCGCACCTCGTAGCGCTCGAGCACGCCTGCCTTCGCCAGGTCCGTCGCGAGATTCAACCCGGTCTGGCCGCCGAGCGTCGGAAGCAAAGCGTCGGGGCGCTCGCGGGCGATGACGCGCTCGACGGCTTCGACGGTCAGCGGTTCCAGATACACGCGGTCGGCGACCTCCTCGTCGGTCATGATCGTGGCCGGGTTGGAGTTGACCAGGACGGTGACGATGCCCTCTTCGCGCAGGGCCTTGCAGGCCTGGGTGCCGGCGTAGTCGAATTCAGCGGCCTGGCCGATGACGATCGGCCCTGACCCGAGGATCAGCACCTTCCTGGGCTTCTCCGGTTGAGCTGCCCCACCGACCGCCCTCAGCACCGGCCGCCGCTCGCGAACCATGTCCAGGAACCTGTCGTAGAGATGCTGGTTGTCCTGCGGCCCCGGACACCCCTCGGGGTGGTACTGCACGCTGAATGCGGCGTGCGTCCGGTGCGCGAGGCCCTCGACCGAGCCGTCGTTGAGGTTGCGCTGCGTCACCACGAGGTCGCCCGACGGGATCGAGGACGCATCGACCTGGAACTCGTGGTTCTGGCTGGTGATGTGGACGAGGCCCGTCTCCAGGTCCTTGACGGGGTGGTTGGCGCCGTGATGTCCGAAGGGAAGCCGCGATGTCGTCGCGCCGGCCGCCATGCCGAGGATCTGGTGTCCGAGGCATATGCCAAACAGCGGAATCCGCCCCAGGGACCGGCGCGCAAGCTCGACCGGACCGGCCAGCACCGACGGATCGCCCGGGCCGTTGGACAGGACGAGGCCGTCGGCAGCGCTCGCCTCGACGTCCGCCCAATCCGCGGTGTGCGGCAGGACGATGACCCGGCACCCTCGCTCCCGCAGCGACCGAAGGATGTTGCTCTTGACGCCGTAGTCGACCACCGCAATCGTCAGGCCGGTGCCATCGGCCGGGTGGCGAGGCCTGAGCTCGACCGGCAGCGGGTCGAGCCACTCCGCTCGTTCTGTGCGGGAGGTCTCCGCCACCAGGTCCTGCTCCGAGAGGGGCGTCACGCGGCGCGCGGCAACCGCCAGCTCGGCCAATCGCGATGCGCTGGGCGTGGCACTCTCGTGGGTGAGAACCGCGCGCTGCGTGCCGTGGGCTCGCAGGTGGCGCGTCAATGAGCGGGTGTCGATCTCGGTGATCGCCGGCACCCGCCAGTGGCGCAGGTATTCGTCCAGCGAAGCCTCGCTCGAATGGTGGCTTGGTTCCGGACAGGCCCAGCGCACGATCATGGCCCGCGCCCAGGGTCGCGATGACTCCGCGTCTGCGGCCCGCACGCCGTAGTTGCCTTGCAGCGGATAGGTCATGCACAGCATCTGGCCGGCGTACGACGGGTCGGTCAGGACCTCCTGGTATCCCGTCATCGCCGTGTTGAAAACAACCTCGCCCTCGCCAACGACATCGGCGCCGAGCGCAGTGCCGACGAATGAGCGGCCATCCTCGAGGACGAGCGCCGCGTAGCGCTTCGATGTTCCGTTCGCGCTAGTTGACAACGATCACCGCCTGGTCGATGCCGTCGTCTTCCTCGACCAGCACCTCGATCCGTTCGGTGTCGGAGGTCGGCACGTTCTTGCCGACGTAGTCGGGCCGGATCGGAAGCTCTCGGTGGCCGCGGTCGATGAGCACCGCGAGCTGGATCGCGCGCGGGCGGCCGAAGTCCATCAGCGCGTCCATCGCGGCGCGTGCGGTGCGTCCGTGGTGGATGACGTCGTCGACCAGGATCACGACCTTGCCGTCGATCTCGGGTATGCGCGATGTGGCCCGATGAGAGGGTTGTCGCAGGTGGCCGTCATCCCGATGCTTGCTGGTGTCGAGCACCCCGACGGCCACGGGCGCGCCTTCGAGGCCGGCCAGGTTGACAGCCAACCGGCGTGCCAGGTGATCTCCCTTCGAGAAGACACCGACGAGGACGAGGCCGTCGATGCCCCGGTTGCGCTCCGCGATCTCATGCGCGATTCGCGACAGGGACCGCCGGATCTGGTCGGCGTCCATCACCGTCGCCTTGAGCCGCCTGGCGGTGGTGCTCATCCGAGCAGGCGGTCGAGGAGGGCCATGCGGACGTGGAGGCCGTTGTGGGCCTGGCGGAAGTAGGCCGCCCGCGGGTCCGCGTCGACCTCCGGCGCGATCTCGTCAACGCGAGGCAGCGGGTGCATCACGACCGCGTACTTCCTCATCAGGCCCAGCGATCTCTTGTCGATGCGGTAGACCCCTTTGAGCGCCTGGTAGTCCGCGGGATCGGCGAAGCGCTCTTTCTGGATCCTGGTCTGGTAGACGACGTCCACCTCGGGAAGGACCGATTCCAGGTCTTCGGTTTCGACCCAGGGGACGTGGTGCTCGGTGAGGTGGGCCTTGATGTCGTCCCGCATCGCCACCTGCGGCGGGGCCACGAACCAGATCTTGATGTCCTTGAACTTGCTCAGCAGGTAGGTCAGCGACCTCACGGTGCGGCCGTTTGCCAGATCGCCGACCATGGCCACCCGGATCCCGTCGATCTTGTTGAGCTCGTCTTTGATCGTGTAGATGTCGAGCAGCGCCTGGGTCGGATGCTGCCCGGGCCCATCACCCGCGTTGATGATCGGCACGGTGCTGACTGCAGCCGCGCGCTTGGCGGCGCCCTCCTCGTTATGCCGCAGGACGATCACGTCCGCGTATCCGCTGACGATGCGGATCGTGTCCTCCAGCGTCTCGCCCTTGGCCGTGGAGGAAAACTCGCGGGCGTTGTCGGTGCCCATCGTCCAGCCGCCGAGCCGCATCATCGCGGCTTCGAACGACAGGCGGGTTCGGGTCGAGGGCTCGTAGAACAGTGCGGCCATGACCTGGCCGTTGAGCCGGGCCATGAATCGGTGCGGCTCCCGCCTGATCTCCTCGGTTCGCGCAAACAGCTCTTCCAACGACGAGCGCGAGAACTGCTGGCTCTCGATCACGTGCGTCAGGCGGGAACCGACGGCCATAAAAAATCCTCCTTCCCGGCCTCTCTGGGACCGGACTTAAAGGAACCCGGCGCGACTGCTGCGCCTTGCGCATTTTACAGCCCGACAGAGCGTCGCGTTGTACCGTTAGCTGCGTGAACAAGCGGCCCGGGCAGATCAAGGTCACGGTCGAGACTGGCTTTTGCTCCTTCTGCGACAGGACCAGGAACCTGCGACGCGAGGAGCGGCAGCTGGGAGCGCTCGTGCGCACCGTCACCTCTTGCGAAAGCTGCCACCGGGTTCTGTCGAGCACCATTGGGGTCGCGGAGCCCGAAGCGGCAGTCGAAACCAACGCCGCGGCCGCGGAAGCGAAGACCAAAGAGGCGACCGTGGCCGCACCACGTAAGCGCGAGGTGGCGCCAAAAGCCACCAGCGCGGCCGCCAAATCCAAGGCGACCACTCCCAAACCCAAAGCGGCCGCCAAGTCCAAAACCCCGGCGAAGTCAAGTCCACGAAGCCGATAGTTGACGTTCGGGTCTGGCTCGTCAGACTGGAGCCGTAGGCCTATGGCAGGATGAGAAACCAGGTTCGGGAGTCCGACCTGCGCAGCCTCGATCGGCGGCGGCTGTACGAGATATTCGCTCCGCTCGACCCTGATGAGCGGCTCCCTCGCGAGCTCCTGCTCGAAGGCAGGCGGTTTCGGTCGCTCGGCCGCCGCGAGGCCGCCGGCGTGCTGTGGTTGCCCGCGATGCTGTTGAGCCTCGGGGCTGTCACGTGGATGGGCGGAAGCGGGCCGGCCGTGATCGCTGTGACGGCCGCTGTCCTGGTCGGGCTCGTCCTGTTCGCGCAGTCGGGCAAGCGCTAGACGGTCCTTCTTCGCTTGGGCGGATAATTCAAATATGAACAGCGCTGTGATCGTTGCCTGCGGCCGCTCCGCCATCGGGAGGGCGCGCAAGGGCTCCCTCATCGACGTTCGACCCGACGACCTCGCCGCACACGTGGTGACGAAGGTGCTGGCCCAGGTGCCGCAGCTGGATCGCTCCGAGATCGAAGACCTGATCTGTGGTTGCGGGCTTCCCGGCGGGGAGCAGGGCCACAACATCGGCCGCGTCGTCTCGATCCTGGCTCGACTCGATGTCCCGGGCGTCACCGTGAATCGGTACTGCTCCTCATCG
>DATARC010000139.1:0-15856 GCA_036264335.1 Candidatus Dormiibacterota bacterium | reverse complement strand
CGGCGCTCGCGCGGTGTCAGCGTGTCCAGGACGTCCTCGACCTCCGAGTGCAGCATCGTCAGCGACGCCGCATCCGAAGGTGACACCGCCTCGCGATCCTCGACGAAGTCGCCCAGGTGCGAGTCCTCTTCCTCGCCGATCGGCGTCTCCAGCGACACCGGGTCCTGCGAGACCTTCACGATCTCCCGGACCTTCTCCGGCGTGATGCCCATCTCCTCGCCGATCTCCTCGTCGCTCGGCTCTCGCCCCAGCTCCTGGAGCAGGCGCCGCGAGACGCGGACCAGCTTGTTGATCGTCTCCACCATGTGGACCGGGATGCGGATCGTTCGAGCCTGGTCGGCGATTGCGCGCGTGATGGCCTGCCGGATCCACCACGTCGCATACGTCGAGAACTTGTAGCCCTTGTGGTAGTCGAACTTCTCGACCGCACGGATCAGGCCCATGTTGCCTTCCTGGATCAGGTCAAGAAATGACATGCCACGGCCGATGTACTTCTTGGCGATCGACACCACCAACCGCAGGTTGGCCTCGGTCAACCGCTGTTTCGCCTCGTAAGCGCGCTCGTACCGCTCGGTCAGCCGGTACCGCGCGATCCGGTACGACTCCACGGCTTCGGCTCGCACGCGCGGCTTGGCCGACCCGTTGGTCGCCACGCGCCGGCGCTCCGCCGCGGCGGCGTCGAGCAGGTTCTGCAGCTTGCCCAGGTCCAGCAGGCCCAGAAGCTCCTGCGCAATATGCGCCTGCTGGCCCTTGCGCTTGACCGTCGCTAGCCTCTCGATGACGTCGGGCAGCATCTCCTCCACGGAGCGCTGGCGGCTGTCGATCTCCTCGACCACGTTCAGCGCCTTCAGCGCGTCGTGCAGCGGCTTCGCCTCGATGGCCTGCGCGAGCTCGACCTCATCGTTCGCGGTCAGCAGGCTGACGCGGCCGATCTCCTTGAGGTACATGCGCACCGGGTCGTCGAGTGAGACCGAATCCATCATCTCGATGTCGAGGAGCATCTCGTCGTCGATCTGCTCGACCTCTTCGAAATCCTTCTCGCCATCCGTGACCTCGATACCGATCTCTTTGAACGCCGCGAAGATGCGGAAGATCTGGTCAGGCTCGGCGTCGATCTCGGGGAAGCCCTGGAGGATGTCGTCGGGTGTGAGGTAGCCCTGCTCCTTGCCCTTGACGATGAGCTGCTCGGCGACGGCCATGAGCTCGTCTTCGAACTTGTGCTCCGGCTTTGCCTCGGCCTTGCCGGCCCTGGTCCCCGTCTTGGTCGGCGCCTTGGCTACTCGCGCGATGATGACATTCTCCTTTCCAAATCACTGATGGCATGGGCCAGCTCTCTGGCCTCCGCCTCAAGCCTCCCCACCCCTTCTATGTCCCGCCCTCTTTCCGCCTCGGAAAGCTCGCGGATTATTGCACCCTCACGACTCTTCATGCGATCGAGGCGGATCCTCCCCGCCAGCTCCACCGCAAGATCGTCGTCCACACTTGGCGGCGGCTCCGCCCACGCCCTCCTGATCAGGTCCTGTTCCTCGGCAGGGTAGCCGGCCAGCTCGCTCTCGAGCCCGGAAGGACCACTACGCTCATAAGTCTCCAACATCCGCACATACACACCTCGGTCCTCTTCGTCCAACTCCTCAGGCGTTAGCTTTGTTCGCACCCGCTCGAAGGCGACAGGCCGGACCGCAAGCAGCTGCACCAGGTATCTGGCTACTGTCACTTTCTTCCCCCGCCCCCCGGCTGTTAAACCGTTCTTTCCGGCTTCGGTCCCCTTCGGGGACCCCTTCTCGGTGGGGGCGAGCGGGATCAGGAGGTGAGGCTGCACACCGAGCCACCCCGCGGCCCGCTCCCGATAGCTTTCCCGGACGGCCGGATCCGGAATCCGCTCCAGGACTTCGCGGGCCCGGAAAGCGGCCTGTTCGAGGTGATTTGGGTTCGCCGTGTTCAGCCCACTGAGGGCATCCTTGATCCAGAACTCCCAGCCCGACGGCGCCCCCGCCGCCAGCGACTCCCAGCTCTTTTCCGCCTCCGGTCCGGCCGCGCGCAGGAACTCGTCGGGGTCCTTGGCGCCCGTGATCGTCGCGACCCTGGTCCGCATCTGGTGGGCAGCCGCCAGCTCCACCGCTTTGAATGCGGCCGTGCGGCCTGCGCGGTCCGAATCGAAGACCAGGAGCAGCTCGTCGGTGAACCGCTTCAGGAGGCGGACTTGCTCGTTCGTGAGCGCCGTGCCGGAGCTCGCGACCGCGTTCTTCACGCCGAACTGGTGCGCGGTGATGACGTCGAACTGGCCTTCCATCAGGACCGCGTGGCCCTTGCTTGCTATCTCGTCCCGCGCGAGGTCGAGGCCAAAGATGACCCGTCCTTTTATATATGCGGGCGTTTCGGGGGAGTTGATGTACTTGCGCGGCTCGTCGGATTTGACAGTCCTGGCAGTGAAGGCCAGCGGCTGGCCGCGCTCGTCCCGGATGGGAATCACCAGCCGCTGAGCGAAGAAGTCGGTGCCGTCGCGCCGCATGAGGCCCGCCTCCTGCGCATCCGCCAGCGAGCGCTTCTTCGAGCGGAGGTACTCGGCGAAGCCCAGGCCCGCCGGGGCGTAGCCCAGCTGAAAGCGGCGCGCGGTTTCCTCGCCCACATCGCGATCGGCCAGCAAGCGCCTTCCGACCTCGCCGGCCGGGGTCGACCAAAGGACGTACTCGTAGTACTGGGCAGCCAGCTTGAGCATCGCCAGTAGGCGCCGGCGCGAGTCCGTGCGCTCCTTCTGCTCCGGGCTCAGCTTCTTGAGCTCGACCCCCGCCCGTTCGGCGAGCATCTGGAGGGCGCCGCGCTTGTCAGTCTTCTCGATCAGCTCGACGAACGTGAAGACGTCGCCGTTGCGCTGGCAGCCGAAGCAGTACCACGTCTGCATCTGCGGGTTGACCTTGAAGCTCGGGCTGTCCTCCTGGTGGAAGGGGCAGAGGCCCCACAGCTCCTTGTTGCGCTTCGTGAGGCGCAGGTGCTCCTGCACGACCTTGACCAGGTCGACCTTGGCCTTGATCTCGGCGAAGGCGTCGTCGGTTTGCAGTGTGGGCACAAAACAAGTATCCGACGTTCCGGCTTGTGGGCTTACGGGTTACTTGCTGGAGGCGCCGTCCCCGATCGCGGCCTGGGCCGCCGCCAGGCGGGCGACCGGCACCCTGAACGGGCTGCACGACACGTAGTTCAACCCGAGCTTGTGGCAGAGGTGAATGGATTCGGGGTCGCCGCCGTGCTCGCCGCAGATCCCGATCTCCATCTTTGGCCGGGTCTTGCGGCCCTCGGTGACGGCGATTGCCATCAACCGGCCGACGCCGTTCTCGTCGATCGTCTCGAACGGGTTGCGCGGCAGGATCTTCCGCTCCAGGTACCTGACTATGAAATGGCGCTCGGCGTCGTCGCGCGAGTAGCCGAACGTGGTCTGCGTGAGGTCGTTGGTACCGAACGAGAAAAACTCGGCCTCGGTGGCGATCTCCCCCGCGGTCAGCGCCGCGCGCGGGATCTCGATCATCGTGCCGAACTTGTACGGCACCCGGACTCCCTTCTCCTTCTGCACCTGCTCGACGACTGGCCTGAGCTCTTCGCGCACTGCGTGCAGCTCAGCGAGCGTGCCCGCGAGCGGGATCATGATCTCGGGCCGCGCGTCGATCTTCTTCTTGCGCAGGTCGCAGGCCGCCTCCATGATCGCGCGCACCTGCATGCGCGTGATTTCCGGGAAGAGGATCGACAGGCGCACTCCGCGCAGGCCGAGCATCGGGTTCGCCTCATGCAGCTCCTCGACGCGGGCCATGATCTTCTCCAGGCGCTTGAGGCGCGAAGGAGTCTTGCCGTTCTCCTTTAGCTGTGTCGTCTCGCGGATGAGGTCTTCCAGGCTGGGCAGGAACTCGTGGAGCGGCGGGTCGATGAGCCTGATGATCACGGGCAGCCCCGCCATCTCCTTGAAGATGCCCTCGAAGTCGCCGCGCTGGATCGGCAGCAGGAGGTCGAGCTGCTTCTCGCGGTCCTCGGTCGTGGTGGCCATGATCATGGCCTGCACGATGGGCAACCTGTCCTGCTCCATGAACATGTGCTCCGTGCGGCACAGCCCGACGCCCTGCGCGCCGTTTTCACGGGCTTTGATCGCGTCGCGCGGGTAGTCGGCGTTCGCCCACACCTGCAGGCGGCGGAACCCGTCGGCCCACTTCAGGATTGCGCTCGCAGCCGGGTGCTGGTTTAGCGAGCGGGCCTCTATCGTCGGCACATGCCCCACATAGACGTCACCGGTGGTGCCGTCGATGGTGATCTCCTCGCCCTCCTTGACGGTCGTGGCGCCGGCGCTGAACTCACGCTTGCGGACATCGACGCTGATGGCGCTCGCGCCGACGATGCACGGCCGCCCCATGCCACGCGCGACCAGCGCGGCGTGGCTGGCGGTGCCGCCGGTCTGGGTGAGGATGCCTTTCGCCTCGACCATCCCGTGCACGTCGTTGGGGTTGGTCTCGACGCGGACCAGGATCACTGCCTTGCCCTTCTTGCCCCACTCGGCGGCGGTGTCCGCATCGAACACGGCCTCGCCTGACGCGGCACCCGGGGACGCCGGCACGCCCTTGGCGAGGGGCTGCACCTTCGAATTCGGATCGACTCGCGGGAACAGCAGCTGCTCCAGCTGGCGCGGCTCGATGCGCGCAACGGCTTCCTTCCTGGTGATGAGGCGCTCCTCGACCATGTCGACGGCGATGTTCACTGCCGCCTCGCCCGTGCGCTTGGCGCTGCGGGTCTGGAGCATGTAGAGCTTGCCTCGCTCGATGGTGAACTCGAGGTCTTGCACGTCCTTGTAGTGCTTCTCGAGCTTGCGGGCGTAGCCCTCGAACTCCGCGTAAACCTTCGGCATGTGGCGCTTGAGCGCCTTGATGGGCTCGGTGTCCCTGACGCCCGCGACCACGTCCTCGCCCTGCGCGTTGGTGAGGTAGTCGCCGTACAGCTCGCGCTTGCCGGTGATCGGGTTGCGGGTGAAGGCGACGCCGGTGCCGGAGGTGCGGCCCATGTTCCCGAACACCATCATCTGCACGTTCACTGCGGTGCCGAGGTCGTCGGGGATGCGCTCCATGCGGCGGTAGGTCTTGGCTCGTTCCGTATTCCACGATTTGAAGACGGCCTCAATCGCTGCCCGGAGCTGCGTTACAGGGTCGTTGGGGAAAGGGTGGCCGGTCGCGTCCTTATATATGTCGAGGAAGCGCTTGACCAGGGGCCGGAGGTGCTGGGGCTTGAGCTCGGGGTCGGTTTTGACGCCCGCCTTCTTCTTCGCCTCGGTCAGCGCGTGCTCGAACTTGTCGCCCTCGATGCCCATGACCGTCTTGCCGAACATCTGGATGAAGCGGCGGTACGCGTCGAGGGCGAAGCGCTCGTCCTTGGTGAGCTTCGCGAGGCCTTCCATGGTCTCTTCGTTGAGGCCGAGGTTGAGGACGGTGTCCATCATGCCTGGCATCGAGAACTTGGCCCCCGAGCGGACGCTGACCAGGAGCGGGTTGTGCGGGTCGCCGAAACGCTTGCCCGCGCGCTTTTCGAGGACGGTCAGGGCTTTCGTGGTCTGGTCCCAGAGGCCGTCGGGAAATTGGCCACGACCCTTGGCGAGGTAGGCGCGGCAAGCCTCGGTCGTGATCGTGAAGCCGGGGGGCACGGGCATGCCGGCCCGGGTCATCTCGGCGGCGCCTGCGCCTTTGCCACCGAGGAGGTCGCGCATCTTGGCGGACCCTTCCGTGAAGTGGTAGACCCACTTGTGCGCTGCGGTCATTGGACCGTTAAGTTTGGGGCAAGCACGGGTTTGAGCGCGCCCGGCCGGGATTCGCGCCTGCGGTGATGGCGCACAGTGGGGCGTTGCACGGCGCCCTTAACAGGCACGGTTTCGGTGCTGTCGAATTCGCGTTAGCGTTCGCCCCGGCGTGCAGGTTGGGGGTGGGCACCTGCCGGGAGGAGGGTGGGCCCGCGAAAGGAGCGGGTTGCGTGGCTGAGGTTGTGGTGGGCTGCCCTACTCTTTGTGGCTGATGGAGGATCTTGGGCCGGTTACCGACGACCACGTGATCCTGGCCTGGCTCCAGGCTGAGATCGAGTCGCCACCCTTTCAGGCTTACCTCGTCGGCGATCCTCCGAAGCCCTCGCACCTTGCGCGCGCGCTCGCGCTGGCACGCAATCCCGACACCGGCAACGACGCCCACAATGCCGAGCGGCGGCGCATCATCGCCTCGGCCCACGGCTTCGGGCGCGGTGCGTTGATCTTCGCCGGGCTCGAGGACGACATCGTGTGGCGACGGGCGCAGGTGTCGGTCGCGGAGGTCTCCGAGATGCTGTACTCCAACCGCAACGCGACCTGGACCACGCTCGCACCGGCGACGCGGAAGGTGGCGGAAGGTGCGTCCAACGCGACGCGCCTGTTCACCGGCGACGACATGAATCTCCACATCCTGTCGCTCGCACGCATCATCTGCCACGCCGCGAACCCGGAGACTGAGCTGTCGGACCTGATCTGCCTGCGCGTGCCCGATGGGAGCATCAGCCTGCTCGAGGGCCATACCAGGGCGACGGCGATCGTCATGGAGGGGCACAAGCTGCCGAATGGCGTTCGGGCCTTCATCGGTGACTCGCCCAGCATCAAGAGCTGGGCGTATTTGTGAGGTGCTGAGATGACTGAGCCTAGGAAGATTGAGCGGTACGGTTGGATCCCGGATCTTCCTGACGAGCGCGACCACCTCTACTCCGCCCCGCCCGCTTTTTTGATCGCCCTGCCTCCCTTCGTCGACCTGCGCGCGCAGTGCCCTCCGGTTTATGACCAGGGCATGCTGGGCAGCTGCACCGCGAACGCGATCGGCGGCGCGATCGAGTTCGACCGGCTCAAGCAGAACCTTGCCGACTTCGTGCCCTCGCGTCTATTTATCTATTACAACGAGCGCGTAATCGAGGGCACAGTCGACCTCGACAGCGGCGCGATGATCCGCGATGGCATCAAGTCGGTGGCCAGCCTGGGCGTGTGCCCTGAGCCAGACTGGCCGTACGACATCTCAAAGTTCACGCAGAAACCGTCAACGAAGGCGTACCAGGACGCGCAGTCGGACCGCGCAGTTTCGTACCAGAGCCTCATCCAGGACCTGACCCAGATGAGGGGTTGCCTCGCCTCCGGCTACCCGTTCATCTTCGGTTTCACCGTTTACGAAAGCTTCGAGTCGCCCGCCGTGGCGCAGACAGGCCATGTGCCGATGCCCGGTCCCAGCGAAAGGGCGGTCGGCGGGCACGCAGTGGTGGCGGTCGGCTACGACGATGCGAGCCAGACCTTCCTCGTCCGCAACTCATGGGGTGCGGGCTGGGGCATTGCCGGCTATTTCACGATGCCGTACACATACCTCGTCCAGCCAGGCCTCGCCGACGACGTGTGGACGATCCGAATCGTCGGCGCCTAGAGGCGCGCTCCGTCAGGTGACCGACTGCGTCCAGCTGTAGACGTACTGGGTGCCATCCGCTTCATACAGGTGCGTCTTGTACTGGTTGACATGGAACTTGAACACAAAGTTGCCCTGGTTCTTCGGCGTGCCCTTGATCGTGAACTTGAGGTGAGCGCCCTGCGCGAGTGGGCCGCACGCCAGTGCCCCCGCGATGGCAGCATCCACCCGGCAGGGGCCGGCTGACTCGAGGGTGTACTTGTCCATGAAAAGGTCGCCCGCATCGAAGATCAGGTAGAGGTTTGGGATGTCGACGGTCCCGACATCCTGGATGTCCAGATCGAAATTGGTGGAGACGCCGGCGGGCACTGACGCGATGAAAGTGCTGGCGATCGAGATCTTCATGCTCTTGGTGTCGGTTGGCGACGGCGACGGCAGCGGTGGCGAAGGAGTGGGGACCACGGCAGCGGGGCTGCTTCCGCACGCGGCCACCAGGAAGCCGACAGCGATCGACGCCACTATCGCTCTATCGATTCTCAAGTTGTGACTCCTGTCATGGAGCGAGTTAAAGGCACAATCGGGTTGTAGCGGTTGGCCCACTGCGAGTCAAGCAATTACGGTGAATTACGGTGGATTTCTAGTGCGCCGCCAGACGTAACCCGACCTGGTATCGACAAGGGTTGGCGGACCCTGTGCCTGGGTTCGCGGAACGGGCATGGGAGGCGTTGACAGATGAGATATTTCAGGAATCTGTTCCTGGTCGGTGCGACGAGCGCCGGCGACGTGACCATCGACGACACCGTCGTGCTGCCGCGCCACTGCGGGCACGCGATCGTCTTCGTGACCAGCCCCGGCGGGGCGTGGTTCGCGATGTCGAACCCGAACGAGGACGAAGAGAACCACGACTGAGCGACTTCACGGCTAGCGCTGGCGAGGGCCCCCCACCAGGGCCCTCGTCTCTTTTTTCGGGAGGTGTTGCGGTGTCGGGCCTAGAATCGGCCGGCATGGGCCTGTCCAGCGATCTCGAGAAGCTCGTCTGCGAGCTGGTCGCCATCGAGTCGGTGAACCCTGACCTCGTCGCGGCCGGGAGCGGCGAGACCAAGCTCGCCGCCTTTGTCGCGCAGTGGCTCAGGGCGGAAGGGCTCGCGGTTCAGCTGGCCGAGCCCGTAGCGGGGCGGCCGAGCGTGATCGGCGTGCTGGCCGGGAGCGGCGGCGGAGCCAGCCTGATGCTCAACGCGCACATGGATACGGTGGGTGCGGGCGGAATGAAGGACCCCTTCGCGCCAATGGTGCGCGACGGCCGCATCTACGGGCGAGGCGCATACGACATGAAGGGAAGCCTGGCGGCCATCATGATTGCGGCGCGCGAGGCGAAGAAGCTCAAGCTCCACGGCGACGTGATCGTCGCGGCGGTGGCGGATGAGGAGGTCGCAAGCATCGGGACCTCGGCCGTGCTCAAGCGCATCGAGGCGGACGCCGCGATAGTGACCGAGCCGACCGAGTTGAAGCTATGCCTCGCGCATAAAGGGTTCGCCTGGTTGGAGGTCGAGACGCGCGGTGTGGCCGCGCATGGGTCGCGGCCGGACCTCGGCGTCGATGCGGTGGCGCACATGGGCCGGATCCTCACCGGAGTGCTGGAGCTGGATCAGCGGCTGCGCGCAGGCCGGGCGCATCTATTGTTGGGGACGGGCACGGTTCACGCGTCGCTGATCGAAGGCGGACAGGAGCTGAGCACCTATCCGGCACGGTGCGTCGTGACGTTGGAGCGCCGCACGGTACCCGGCGAGAATGGCGCGACCGCGCTGAACGAGATCGAGCACCTGATCGCCAAAGCGCGGAAGGAAGACCCGGCCCTCGAAGCGACAGTGAGGTTGACGCTCGAGCGGCCATCATCGCAGCTGGGGGCGGACAGCTTTGTGACGGAGGCGGTCGAGCGGGCGGCCGTCGAGGTGCTGAAGCACCAGCCGGAGGTCATCGGCGTCGCGTACTGGATGGACATGGCGCTGAGCAACGCGGTCGGAATACCGACAGTGGCATTCGGCCCGTCGGGTGAAGGCGCGCACGCGGATGTCGAATGGGTGGACCTTGCATCGCTGGAGACGTGTGTGCAGGTGTACCTGGGGGCCGCCGAGCGCATATGCGGCAACCCACTCGGTTGAACGCCTGATCAGGTCGGCAGCGGCGTTGCGAAGCCGCCCACCCGGCTTGGCCTGCCCCATTCCGGTCTGATCGCCAGGATTTCGCCTTCATCGCCCCTCGCCAAACCCCATCCCAGCTCGTGGACGAACCGGTGGTGGCGCCTGCACAGCAGGCACGTGTTTGCGAGGTTGGTTTCGCCGCCATCGATCCAATGCACCAGGTGGTGTCCGTCGCACCAATCGGGCGGACGGTCGCAGCCCGGGAACCGGCAGCCCCTGTCCCGGATGATCAGCGCTCGCCGCAGGGCAGGCGGAATGGTGCGCGTGCACCGGCCGACGTCGATCGGGTCTGAGGTCGGTCCCAGCAACACACGGGTCATCGCGCTGTCGCAGGCCAGCCGCCGCGCGGCATCCCCCGTTATCGGCTGCGACCATTCGAGGTCCGCCGGCGGCGCGCCCGGCACCTTGGCCAGCGTCGCCGCCGAAGCGGTGACCGAGAGATGCGGCTTCTGGCCCGCCACCTCGGGAAGATTGCCGGCATCGAGCTGCCTGCGGGCCAGCTCCACCAGCGCATCGGCGCGGCGCATGGAGCCGCTGCGCTCGTCGATCCGGCTTGGCTCGAGCGCGTTCAGAGCGGCTCGGACGGCCGCGCCGCCCTCCGAGTCGAGCCTGCCATCGAGATAGAAGACGCCGTCCAGCGTCTGGCTTAGGTGTACGTAGCGGTGGTCGTACTGATCGTTGGAGTGGGCCAGCGTGCCGTCTGGGTCGATCGAGTATCGAAGGCGGCGGGTCAGATAGCTGAGGTACTTCGGGTCGAGGTTGTGAGCTGCGCGCACGAGGCGCGACTCCTCTTCTACGACCGCGCCGGCGCCGACCTCGGTTACCGAGCGCGCGATGACCGCCGCATGATGGAAGCCGATGTCACCTGACGCGAGCGCTGTGCTTGTCTGCGGCAGCGACGCGAGGTTCCGGGCCATCTCCGTCTGCTGCATGGCCGCGCCCGGCATCAGCCGGCAAGCCCGTCGCAGCCACGACACCAAACTGACAAAGCCCAGGGCGATGTAGCCCTGGCGCGTGGAGAAGAGTCCTAGCCGCCGGCTGAACTGAAACTCGAGGCGGTCCATGGCTCGCCGCAGGGCGACCATGTCCTCGGCGAGCGCCGCGTCGGCGAGGGGCTCGATGTCCTCGGTTTCGAGCTCGGCGACAACGTCTTGAAGAATTTCCGAACGCATGTTCGCAGCGTAACGAATTCAGGAATCGTGTCAATGGTCTTAACAGGCCTTCGTTGATCGCCGCGACGCTGCTATTTTTGGAGGCCATGGCTGAAGCGTCCTCCTCGCGCTCGGGAAGTCTCGCGGACCAGTTCGAGTCCGCGCTACAGAATTTCACGCAGGTGGTCGGGTCGCTCACCAACGACCAATGGCGGATGCGCGGCCGAAACACACCCGGCATGCGGATCAACGACGAGGACGAGGCCAGGCCGCTGGGAGTGATCGCCCACCACGTGGCCGTCAACCTGAAGGTCATCATGGGTCGCATCGAGACTGCGATGCGAGAGCAGCAGGCACCGCCGCTCGATTTCAAGCAGATGAACGCGAGGCACGCCAACGAGTACGCCGACACGACCAAGGCGCAGGTGCTCAGCCTGCTGCAAGACAGCGGCCAGCAGATCGCCAAGAACCTCCGCTCCATCCCCGACGAGAAGCTGGACGTCGCGCAAGAGCTGCCGTCGGGAAAGATGACCGTGCAGCAGCGGATCGAGCGCGTCCTCATCGGCCACATCCAGGGCCACCAGGCTTCAATCGAAGCCACGATCGCGTAGGAGCCCAAAGCGGCGCGCCTCAGGCCTGCCGACGTGAGGGCCTGGGAGCCGCCTAGACCGCTTTCATAGCCGCAGCGCGGCCCCGACGTGCGGCCACAGAAGAATGATCACGACGATTACGCCGCCGATCTCCGTCACCCCGGTCGCACCCGCCGCCACGTCCTTGATCTTGCCGATCCTCGGGTCTTGCTTCGGTTGCACCACGTCGCAGAGCATCTCGATCGAGGTGTTCAAGGTTTCCACCGCCAGCAGCAGCGTGCCCACCAGGACCAGGACCGCGATCTCGACCGGGCTGAGCCGCAACAGCACACCGAACGCCGCCAGCGCAATCACGACCACGATGCCAAGGCGCAGTGAGGGCGTGCGGGGTGTGACCCACATCAGTCCTGAAACTGCATGAAACCCGCTCCGTAGCACGTTCCACGATCCGGACCGGTGGGGTGCCTCGACTGGCTTCGCCAACCTACGCCTCGGCGTGGGCCGCCGCAAGCCAGCGGCCAACCACGGCGGCAACCTGGGGAGGGGTGATTTCAAGTTTCACCAGGTACTCCTTCGCACCCAGGCTTATCGCCCTTTCCATCACCCCGGCTTCCTTGCGGTTCGACAGCATGACAACAGGAGTTCTTTGCGTGAGGCCCTCCGCCGTCAGCCTCTCGAGCACCTCGATGCCGTCCAGGACCGGCATCCTGATGTCGAGGATAATCAGGTCTGGCTTGGCTCTTGACGCTAGCTCAAGCGCAGCGCGGCCATCATTGGCGACGACCACTCTGTAGCCGGCGCGTTCCAGCCCCACTCCATACATCGTGGCGATGACCGGATCGTCGTCGACCAGCAGGACCGTCGCCTTGGATGGATGCCGCCCCGTCATCCGCCTTCGATCCGCAGCGCTCGTCGAATCGGGCTTCACATACTGAGAACGCGCCAGGGCGCCGGTATGCCGCACAAGAGCTGGTGACCCCGGATCTCAGGGCAGCGATCCCATCCATTCCACTGGCGATCACTCGTTGTAAGTGACAATGGCTGCCTGGATGTGCAGCGGGAAGGCACACCCTTGCTGATCGAGAAGGAGCAGACATGGCGGCAACCAAGACCAAGCGCTCACTGCATGACGTCAGGTTTCCGGGGGAGTCGACCGCGTACCGCAACGCGCGCAACTCGCTTCTGCAAGCGGAGGTCGACCTTCGTCGGCAGATCGAGACGGTGGCCGCACAGCGGCGAAAGCTGCCACTCGGCGGCGTGGTGCCCCTCGACTATGTCTTCGAAGAATGGGACGCCACTTCGAAGAAGGCGCGGCCGGTGAAGCTCTCCAGGCTGTTCGAGAAGGGCAAGGACACGCTGGTCCTGTACAACTTCATGTTCGTCCCGGGTATCAAGGGACTCCCGCTCGAGGAAGGCTGCCCCTCCTGCACCTCGATCATCGACGCGGTTGACGGAGCAACCCAGCACGTCGTCCAGCAGATCAATTTCGCGGTCGTCGCGAAGGCCCCGATCGCCCAGTTCCGCGCCCACGCGAGATCGCGCGGCTGGCGCCACGCGCGCTTGGTCTCCTCCGCTCACAACACCTACAACCACGACTACAACGCGGAAGGGGATGACGGCCAGATGCCGATCGCCTCGGTTTTCGTGCGCCGCGGCGGAGCCATTCACCACACCTGGAGCAGCGAGCTGTTCTTTGTGCCGAACGTCCCCGGACAGGACATGCGCCACGTCGATTTCATGTGGCCCTTGTGGTCGATCCTCGACCTGACACCGGGAGGCCGTGGAGACTGGCATCCGGAGCTCGAGTACGCCCGGCGCTGAGAGGATCGTCGTTGTCTACGATTCCCAGGTGACCACCACCGAGTCATGGCCGGGCAAGATCAGTGCCATCACCCTGTTCGTCGAGGACCTCGACGCGGCGAAGAAGTTCTATCGGGAGGTTTTCGATCTACCGGTGGCATTCGAGGATGCCGAGTCGGCGGTTTTCAAATTCAAGAACACGCTCATCAACCTGCTGCGCAGCTCGGCGGCGCACGGGCTCATCGAGCCGGCTCGGGTCGGGTCAGCCGAAGCCGGCTCGCGCCTACAGCTGACCATCGAGGTCGAGGACGTCGACGCAGTGTGCGCGGAGCTGACCAGCCGCGGCGTCAAGCTGCTGAACGGTCCGATAGACCGGCCCTGGGGTGTCCGCACCGCCAGCTTTCAGGACCCGTCAGGCCACATCTGGGAGATCGCGAAGTAGCCGGCGTCTAAGTGTCCGCCTCGATCTCGTAGGCAAGCCAGGTCGACTGGGCCGCGCCGGGGACGGAGTCATAGAGGCGCTGCGCCCTCGCGTTGTCCGGCGCTGTGAACCACTCGAGGTGGGCGGACCCACGCCGCCGGGCTTCGTCGAGGGCGTGCTGGATGAGCGCGCGACCGATGCCCTTGCCGCGCGTGCCTTCCTGCACGAAGAGGTCGTTCATGAGCACAGACTCCGCGGCTTTGGTTGAGCTGAAGAACCAGTACAGGGTCGCGAATCCGACCAGGGCGCCGTCGACCCAGGCGCCGAGAAGGAGGCCGTCCTCGCTCGGGTGGAGAAAACGGGAGAAGAAGCGGCGGTTGCGTTCGGTGTCGGGCGTGGCGCCATAAAAAGTCTGGTAGCCGGCGATCAGTGGAAGGGCCTCGTCGATCTCCTGCGCACTTATCGGCCGGACGTCGACATCTGGCAAAGCCGGTTGAGTATGCCTCTTTAGGGATCTCCCGTCAGTCGTGATTCACGGCCTGCGGGCACGGATGTAGGCGCTGCCGATCTTGCCGTCGACGTCGGGCATCGACTCGGTGGCATGGACCTGGAACTCGGGGCTCTCAAATCCCGCCGCGAGCAGCGCCGCCCTGTACTCCTCGATCGGGATCGTGCCCGACAAGCACCCCGCCCAAGCGTCCAGGCTCTTCTTCACGGCGGGCTCAAGTGGCTCGAGCTCGACCATGTCGGCCACCGCGAACAGCCCGCCCGGTCGCAAGACCCGGAACGCCTCTTTGATGACCGCGGCCTTGTCTTCCGCCAGGTTGATCACGCAGTTGGAGATCACGACGTCGACGGAAGCGTCTGGAAGTGGGACGTTCTCGATGGTTCCCCTCAGGAAGGTGGCATTGGAGACGCCCGCCTTGGCCGCGTTGCCGTTGGCCAGCGCAAGCATCTCGTCCGTCATGTCAACGCCGTAGGCGTGGCCGCCGGGACCGACTCGCCTAGCGGATAAAAGGACATCGAGCCCTGCCCCCGAGCCAAGGTCGAGCACGATCTGGCCAGGCTCGAGCTTCGCCAGCATGGTTGGGTTGCCGCAACCGAGGCTGATCCCGTCGCTGAGACCGATCTCCTTCAGCTCGTCAGCCGAATATGAGCCGCTGCATCCGCAATCGGGCCCGTCGGCCTGGCAACAGCCTGCGTCGGCGATGGTCTGGCCGGCGGGAATCAGTGCGATCTGCCTGGCGGCGCTCGCGTACCTGCTGCGAACCGCCTCTCTCAACTCGCTCATGGCTTAGCTCCCCTTTGATCGATGAATGTCGATGGATGCATCCTAGCACGAACCCATCGACGTCTGTCAATGGATTGAGCTAGAATCGTGGTGTGGCGCTCAAAGAGCTTCCGATGGCCAGGCAAAGGGGCGTTTGCTGCGGCTTGCCCGAGGTCGACGCGACCTGGGCTGAAGGCACCGCCGACCTCCTGAAAGCGCTTGCGGACCCGACCCGGTTGACGATGATCGCATCGCTCTGGAAGGCACAGGACCCGATTTGCATCTGCGATTTCACCGCCAGCCTCGAGCTGAGCCAGCCGACAATCTCGCATCACATGGCCAAGCTCAAGGAGATCGGCCTGGTCGAGTCGGAAAAGCAGGCCATCTGGGTCTACTACCGCCTTCGCTCCGACCTGGCGCCCTCGGCCAAGCGGCTGCTCGCCCAGCTGGTCGCCTAGATGAAGGTTCGCGAGCCGATGCCGCTACAGATAAGCCGCGCCGACCTTCAGGACTGACGCGATCAGGCCCGCGGCTCGCGCCGCGCCCCCGCTCTCTACGGGCTCGTATCTCACTTTCGCGTTGAGGCGCTCCAGCATTTGGGCCGCCAGCCCCGATGGCGTGGCGTCGTCGTACTGCGTCGATGGGGGCGCGCCGTAGCGGCGCAGCCGGTGCGCGACGTGCCAGTTCTGCTCGAAGTGCTGGCGCAGCGGAATGTGGATGAAAGGCCGGCGCGCCGACACCAGCTCCATGGTCGTGGACAGCCCGGCCTGCACCACTGCCAGATCGCTTGCCGCCAGGGTGCGCGACAGGTCGTGCACGTATCCGACGACCTCCATTCCATCGACCGGCTCGATCTCGCCGGGATCGATGCGCGGGCCGCAAACCAGCAGCATGCGCGCCTTCGGGTCTTGGACCCGCACGATGCGAAACCCTGCCGCGATGCGCCGCAGCAGATGGATACCGACCGCCGATCCGCCGGCGCTCCCGACGATCAGCCGCTCGTCCGCGTCGACG
>DATARC010000129.1:0-6654 GCA_036264335.1 Candidatus Dormiibacterota bacterium | reverse complement strand
CCATCGCGTTGAACTTAGTGAGGGGCTCGTCACGTTGGCTGCGGGAAGAGCTCCCGTAAACCAATCAGGAGGTAGTCATTTGGGAACCGTTGTCTTCATCGTGCTCGTGGTCGTTCTGCTCCTGCTGCTGTTGGGAGCGGGGACCTACAGCGTTCGGCGCCGGTATTACAGCCCGGCGGGCTCCGAGGTCGTTGAGACCGACTCAGGGTCCGGCGCGGGGGGCGGCATCGCCGCCGCGCTCATAGCGCTGGTGCTGCTGGTCATCCTTTTCCTCGGCTTCACGCAGTGGAACTGGTTCGGAACGCGATCAACCACCTCGCCGGGCGGCACGCAGACGATCTCGTCGCCCATGCCCACCGCTAACACCGGTGGCGGCGCTGCTGCGTCGCCTTCAGCGCTCCCGAGCACATCGCCCTAATTCCGGTTAGGTCGTGAGACGAGGCCGGTCGAAGTGACCGGCCTCCTTTGCTCAACCGACGTCTCGACAGATTCAAGGAGGTTTGATATGGCCACCATCAGCACACGCAAGCGAGACAGCCTTTCCGCGCAGCGCTTTGCGTTTCCCAAGGAGCGGAAGGAGCCGCTGAACGATGCCAGCCATGTGCGGAACGCGATCGCGCGCTTCAACCAGGTCGAGGGCGTGAGCGAGACCGAGAAGGCCGCGGCGTGGCGGCGCATCAAGGCCGCTGCGAAGAAGTACGGGGTCGACGTCGAAACCTCGAGGCCGGACCGCAGGAAGAAGTAGGCGGCGTCCGGTCGCCCAGCCCGCTCTCAGGAAGGCCGACGGCGCCCTGCGACGGCAGCGGCGCCGTCATTTCTACCCATGCGGCTCCTTCGCTGGAGCCGGCGGTCGGTCAGCGCCTTCCGCAGGCGTGACCTGACCGCTCTGGTCGAGCGAGTCTCGTCGAGGCCGATCAACGCCGCCCCCACGACTGGGGGCGCCGACAGCTTGCGGATCAAGGCTCGAGGAGCCGCGGCGGCAATACCGGCGCCGATCCGGTCGAGCATCCGCTTGTCGTTGCTGCGTATCACGCCCCCGCCGAGGATCACCTCAACGTCGCGCGTGGTCAGGCGAAGCCTCCTGATGGCGGCGACGGCGGTCGCGATCACCTCGTCGGCGACATCGTCGATCAAGCCTCGGGCCGCATGGTCGCCACGGCCGGCCGCAACGAAAACCACGGGCGCCAGCTCGCTGAGCCGGCTGTCGTCAAGGCGGCCGCTGTACACGGCCTCCATGACCGCCGTCGGGCTTCGCATTCCGAAATGCGCCGGCACCAGCCGCTCCAGCATGGTGTGCGGGCCACGCAGGTCCCTGGCCCGGATCGCCACCCCCAGGGCGGCTCGGCCCAACCAGCCGCCGCCATGGGCGCGGTCTCCTGACAGCTCTCCGAATGAGGGGAAGCGCACCACCTTGCCGTCGGGGCCGACGCCCGCACAGTTCAAGCCCGACCCGCATACGACAGCGACCCCCCAGCCTCGCTCCGTGCCCGCCCGCAACATGGCGAAGGTGTCGTTGCGGACGATGGTCTTCTTGGCCCAGGCTCGGCCACCAAGCTCTGCAGCGATCCTTCGATCATCGATCGGGATGTCCGCGCCGGCCACGCAGTAGACGCCTGTCGCCGCGACCGGCTTGCGATCAGGATCGATACCTGCATCGGCGCATGCAGCTCTGATCGCCATCTCAAGGGTCTCGAGCGACCCGTTGTGATCCAGCCCGAAGTGGCCTGAGCCTTTGCGTCGGGTGGCGCCGAGAAGCGTGCCGTCGCGTGCGATGAGCGCCACGTCCACCTTCGAATCGCCGCCGTCGACGGCGAGCACCGACGCGGGTTTATCTGGCAAGTTCTCTAACCATTAAGGTCTATTTTCGCGTACCATGCGCCGACGTGGGGATAAAAATCGCCGTCGTCGGTGGCGGCAGCACGTACACCCCTGAGCTCATCGAGGGCTTTCTCACGCGCCGAGGACGCCTGTCTGTGGACGAGCTCGTGCTCCTGGACATCGACTCGCAAAGGCTCGAGATCGTGGGTGGTCTCGCGCGGCGCATCCTCACGCGCAATGAGTGGGCCGGCGAGCTGATACTCACCGCCGATCGTGATCGGGCGCTCGATGGAGCCCATTTCGTCATCGTCCAGCTCCGCGTGGGCGGGCAGGCGGCCCGCCTGATCGATGAGACGCTGCCGCTCGAGTTCGGTTGCATCGGCCAGGAGACCACCGGACCAGGCGGATTCGCCAAAGCGCTGCGCACGGTTCCTGTCGTCCTGGAAATCGCTGAGCAGACAGCGCGCCGAGGGGCCAAAGACGCGTGGGTGGTGGATTTCACCAACCCGGTCGGCATCGTCATGCAGGCGTTGCTCGACGCGGGCCACCGGGCCATCGGGCTGTGCAACTCGGCCATCGGCTTCCAGCGGCAGATCGCCGGCCTTCTGGACGTCGAGCCGGAGCGGGTGGCGTTGGAGCACGTCGGCCTGAACCACCTGACCTGGGAGCGCGCCGCCCGCGTCGACGGGGTCGATCGCCTGCCGGATCTGATCTCGAGCGAAGCAGACTCGATCGGCGAGCATATCGGCATTCCGCCGAGCTTGATCAGGCTCCTCGGCGCGATCCCGTCGTACTACCTGCGTTACTTCTATCTGACCGACGAGGTGTTGCGAGAGCAGCTTTCCGGAGCCAAGCGGTCTCGCGCCGAAGAGGTGATGGCGATCGAGGAGGGACTCCTGCAGATGTATCGCGATCCGAACCTGACGGAGAAGCCGAAGCTCCTCGAGAAGAGAGGGGGAGCCTTCTACAGCGAGGCCGCCGCGCAGCTCATCGCGTCGCTTCACGACGGCACAGGCGACGACCAGGTGGTGGACATTCGCAACGATGGCGCGATCCCGGACCTGCCGGCTGACGCAGTGGTGGAGATTCCTGCCCGAATCGACAGGGCTGGAGCGCATCCTGGCCGCTTCGCGCCGCTGCCACCGGAAATGCTGGGGCTGGTGCAGCAGGTCAAGGCTTATGAGCGGCTCACGGTCAAGGCAGCGGTCGAGGGCGATCGCGATGCCGCGCTGAAAGCGCTGATTGCAAATCCGCTGGTCGGCCGCTACTCGGTCGCAACCGGCCTGTTGGAGGCCCTGCTGCAGGCCAATCGCAAGCACCTGCCCCGATTCTTTCCGCAAGGCTGACGCTCCATTGACCGCTTGACGGTTTGGGCTGCAGTGACTATGGTTCCGTAAGGAATTCTTCCTAACTATGGAACGATTGTCAAATGGCGCCACCGCCGCGGCCGTTCCCTCTGGCCGTCTGCGTCGAGACCACACGATCACGGTGGGCACGCCAGGCCTTCTTCGTGCGATCAACGAGCGCACGGTGCTGGAGCTCATCCACCGTCAGGGTCCGCTGTCGCGCGCGCAGGCGGCCAGGGTCAGCGGGCTCTCAAAGCCAACCGTATCGCTGTCGCTGGCAAACCTGCTCGATGCGGGTCTGGTGCGCGAAGTCGGCCGGTCAAGGGGTGACCGCGGGCCGAGCGCAGTGCTGTACGAGCTGAATCCGACCGCCGGTTGGGTCGTCGGCATCGATGTCGGCCGCATCTGGGTACGGGCAGCCATCGCCGACATCGCCGGCACGATTCGAGCGCGCCGCGACGAGCGCGCGAAGGTCAGCAGCGCCAAAGCGCTGATCGGGCAGATCGGCGGCATGGCAAGGCGTCTCGCCGCGGAAGCCGGCGTCGGCTGGCCGCAGGTCACGCATGCAGTCCTGGGCAGCCCCGGCGTCTTCGACCCGGCGCACGGGTATGTGGCGATGGCGCCCAGCCTCCCCGGCTGGGGACGGCACGGCCTGGTGGAGGCGGTCCGCCAGGAGCTCGGCACCAATGTCAGCTTCGAGAACGACGTAAACCTGGCAGCGCTCGCCGAGCAAGCTCACGGCCACGGCCGCAATGTCAGCAACTTCGTGTTCCTCGCGGTCGGCACCGGGGTGGGGTTGGGCATCGTCGTGGCGGGACAGCTGTACCGGGGCGGGCACGGGGCCGCTGGGGAAATTGCGTACATGCCTCTCGGCATGGGCGATCCGCACGACCAGTCCAACCGCCGACGCGGCGCTTTCGAAGAGGCCGCAGCGGCTGCCGGCGTCGTGCGCATGGCGCTGAAGCTGGGCATGCGTCAGCCGCTCAGTCCCGAGAGGATCTTCACAGCCGCCCGCCGCGGCCACGTGGTGGCCTCGCGCGTGGTGCAGATGGAAGCGGTACGCCTGGCTCTGGCCATCGCCACTCTCACGCCCGTGCTGGATCCGGAGCTGGTGATTCTCGGCGGAGGCATCGGCCGCAACGGAGACCTTCTCGTCGAGCCGATCGAGCGCGAGCTGCGTCAGCTTCTCCCGTTCCGGCCGCGGGTGGCGGTTTCCGCCCTCGGAGATGACGCGGTGGTACGCGGCGCGGTGGCGACTGCGCTGGAAGTTGCGCGGGACAGGGTTTTCACGCGCTCGCCGGTACGGCAGATGGCGGAGGCGGTTACTGGATGAGCCGTCGGGTGGCAAGACGGGTGGCAAGACGGGTGCGCAAGGCACCAAGGAATTAATGGAGGAAAAGGGAATGAAGCGGCATCGACACCTCGTCACCGGTTTGCTGGCGTCGTTGGCGCTGGTCGTGGGGGCCTGTGGCGGGACCACGGGAGGCACATCGCCCAACCCCACCCCCAAGACCGGCGGCACCTTGACGATCGACAACGAGAGCGGAGCCCTGTGGCAATGCGACTTCAACCCCTACAACGGCTCGGTGAATGGCCAGTCGTTTGGAATCCTCTACGAGCCGCTGGTCTACGACAACCTCCTCAACGACACCAAGACGAAGTGGCTCGCCAGCGACTATTCATGGAGCCCGGACAACAAGACGCTCACCTTCACCATCCGTTCGGGCGTGCAGTGGAGCGACGGCCAGCCCTTCAGCGCCGCCGACGTCGTGTTCACCTTCAACCTGCTGAAGCAGCACCCAGAGCTCGACCTGCAGTCCGACTGGGTTGCGCTGTCCGATGTCACGCAGCAAGGCACAGACAAGGTCGTCATGACCTTCAAGCAGGCTGCGGTGCCGAACTTCTACCAGATCGCGGGCCAGACCGCGATCGTTCCTCAGCACATCTGGTCGGGCTATACGAACCCGGTCACCCAGGTGGTCAAGGCGCCCGTCGGCACCGGGCCTTTCACGATGAGCCAGTGCACGGGTCAGAACATCAAGTTCAGCCGCAACCCCAACTACTGGCAGAAGGGTTTGCCCTACCTCGACACGGTGAACTACCCGGCCTTCCTCGACAACGACCCGGCGAACCTTTACCTGGCGACCGGCCAGGCGCAGTGGGGAGGGCAGTTCATCCCCAACATCGACACGTACTACGTGGCCAAGGATCCCACACACAACAAGTACTGGTTCCCGCCCATCCAGAACATCAACATCTGGTTCAACGTCAAGCGGTCGCCCCTCGACAACAAGCTCGTCCGGCAAGCCTTCGCGTATGCGATCGACCGCTCCAACGTCTCGCAGAAGGGCGAGTACGGCTACGAACCGCCTGGCAACCAGACCGGCGTTCTGTCGCCTACCTTTGACAGCTGGATCGACCAGGCGCAGGCCGCCACATACGGCTACAAGTTCGACACCGCCAAGGCGACCAGCCTGCTCGAGCAGGCAGGGTATACGAAGAACAGCAGCTCGGGCTACTACCAGGACTCGACTGGGAAGAGGCTTTCGTTCTCGATCATCAACATCGCCGGATACACGGACTGGGTGGCGTCGGTTCAGGTGATAGTGGACAACCTGAAGAAGGCTGGGATCGAGCTGAAGCCCCAGAACCTGGAAAGCAACGCGTACTTCGACAAGCTCTTTTCCGGCAACTTCGACCTCGCGTACGGCTCGCTCAACACCTCGCCGGGGCCGAATCCCTACTACGAGCTTCGTAACACCCTCGACAGCGCAACCACGGCGGCGCTTGGAGCGACCGCGGCAGGTGACTACGGCCGGTACAACAACCCTGCAGTCGACACGCTGTTCGACCAGTTCGGCGCGACCACCGATTCCGCGAAGCAGCACGACCTGATCAAGCAGGTCGAAAAGATCATGCTGGAGGACGTTCCCGTGATTCCAGTCACGGAGGGCGTTGCCTGGTACCAGTATTCGACCAAGGATTTCGCCGGTTGGCCGACCCCCCAGGATCCATACGCGGCGCCGGCGCCATGGAACCTGCCTGATTGGGAGGTGGTCCTGACCCACCTCTACAAGACCAGCTGACAGCATTTGAATGGGGGGACGGCGGATGTTCGCCAATGGACGTCCGCCGTCCCACGGCCGCGTAGGCTAGGTCAGCTCCGATGAGTTACATGGTCCGGCGCCTGGAGTTTTTCTTCTTCACGCTCTGGGCCGCCCTGACCATCAACTTCATCCTGCCGCGGGTCATGCCCGGCAACCCAGGCGAGGCGATGCTCGTGCGCTTTCACGGCCGCGTGAGCCCGCAGACGATCAAGAATCTGGAGGTCGCATTCGGCGTCAACAGCGACCAGAACGTGTTCGTGCAGTACCTGCAGTACCTGGGCAACACGCTGCGCGGCGACTTCGGCACATCGCTGACCTTCTTTCCTGCGTCGGTCGGCGATGTGATCAAGCAGGGTCTGCTCTGGACCGTCGGCCTGGTTGGG
>DATARC010000076.1:0-3080 GCA_036264335.1 Candidatus Dormiibacterota bacterium | reverse complement strand
GACTGGCGGTCGTCATATGTCCAGTAACCCGGCAACACCCGCTCGACTTCGAGGCTCGCACCAGCGGCGATCTCATTGATCCGCGCGAGGCTGTACGCGATCAGGTCCTCAGGGCTGTCGGGGTTCTTGACAGCCAGGCCGGCCTCGTCCGGCGCCATATCTTCAAGCTTCCACATCGGCGTCTTGCCGTTGGCGATGGCATCGCGGTAGCCGTCGAGCACGAGGCAGCTGAAGAGGCAGCGCCCACCAGGTTTGAGGACCCTTCGCGCTTCCTTCAGGTAGTTGGCGGCCGTGCCTGGCAGCAAATGCGTGAAGAGCGATGCCGCAAAGGCAACGTCGAAGTGCTCGTCCGGGTACGGAAAGACGTACTCCTCCGGACTCGCGCTTCCCCCTGGGTTGTACACGGCGTGGTAGACGTCGGCGTGAGTGAATCTCAGGTACGGATATTTGGCCTGGATGTTCTTCTGGGCGAAATCGATGAAATGCGCGCCAACATCCAGTCCCTCGTAGGCTCCGGGCGGCTTGAGGTAGTCGTGCAGGCCCAGCATCGTCCGGCCACTTCCGCAGCCCAGCTCCAGCACGCGGTGATCCGGGCGCAGGCCACACTCGAGTGTGAGATAGGCACGGTACTCGTATGGCCAGCGGAAGAACTCGGACCAGCTGATCTCAGGAATCACCCATAGTTCTCGGTTCGGGATCAGGCGGGCAAGATTTTGGTAGGTTGGGCGCACATCTTTCCAGCGCTCATCGCCACCTTGACCGCTCGCCAGTTCATCGACCTGCTTTGCCACTTCGTAACCTCCTGGTACCTTCAAGTGCACACGATTCGGTCAGCGGCTCGTCAGCCGGAGAGCGGAACCCAGAGTTTTTCGTCGGCCATCATCTCGTCGCAGTCGTCGCTCAAAGCGGCCGCGACCAGTTCTTCGAATCTCTCCGCAGGTGCGGTGCCGGCATCGTCACGAGTCGCGCGGTCTTCGTCGATGAACACGGCGCGGAACGCGCGCATCACGGCAGCGATGATTGGCTCGCGCACGGTGCGCAGGTCCTTTTCGAATGGCAACTCGCGGTTCTGGGGACCCAACACGATCTCGTAAGCCGGAAAGTAGGCGACGTCCGGATGACGCCGCACGACCTCATCCGCCGCCACTCTAAGAACCGACTTGCTGTAGGCGGTCGCCGTGAGCACGTGCCGCCCTGAGGCGGTAGCCACCAGAGGCACTGGAGAAACGGTGAGGATCACGCGAATCCCTGGGTTGATCACTCGCAGCAGCGCGATCATCAGGTCGAGATCGGCCGAGACGTCGGCCAGCGAGAAGTTCACGTACCAGTGACGCCCGGGGTCGTACTCGCCGGCCACGGTCCCCGGGCACGCCGGAAACACGGCTCCGTCCGCGGCAGAGACCCACGCCTCCGTAAGTCCGAGGGTGAACACCAGCGTCGTCGAGGTCTCGACGGCGCGTCTCACCGCTCGCAGATGCTGGCCCGTCAGCGCGCGCAGCTCGTTCAGCGAAGAGGCGCGGTGCGTCAGCCCGGGCCGGAACGGATCGATGAAACGGCCGTCCGGCGCGACCCAGTGGTCCTCCTCGGGTGAGAAATGGCCGAGCGCGCGCTGCAGCAGCTGAACCATCTGCCTGGCTGTGTAGATGTTTCCGTACCTGGCGCTGAATGCCTCGTAATAGGCCGCCTCGGCGGACTCAGGCCACTGTGGGTGAGGCCGCTCGGTCACCGTGTACTCGAATCCCCAGGCGTCGAGATAGCGCCTGACGTTCGCGGCGAAGCACGAGCCGGCGGACATGAACCTGTCATTACGGTCGAGTCGGAACGGCGCCGCGTCGGGCACCGCGCCGGGTGCGAAATCCGCGGCCACCGCCCTCGACCAGAACGCCCGGTCCTCCGCGTGGCGGTAGGGATGATCAGTCACGGGCGGCCACCGCGAGCGTGAGTAGCTCTTGAAGATAGGCCGCCCCATATGTGGCGCTGCCGTGGGTTATGTCCTTGCCCCAAAATTCCGGCAGCAGCACTCCCGCCTCGTCGGCGACGCGAGATGGCGGCGGGCAGAACCCGGCGCCGTGCGCTGCGGCGAATTCGCGATAGACGCCCAGGAGAATCGTGCGAAGGCGGACCCGGACCGGCGCGGCCACGATCTGGACGTCCGCGGCGCTGATGCCGATCTCGCCGAGCCTCGCTGCAAAGTGCGACTCATTGCCCAAACGCTCCCGCACCGCCCCCACGGGAAGCGCCGGAGGCGGCCCCATGAGCCATACCTTCGCGCCGCGCTTCAATCCTCGATCGATGAGCAATGCAAGCTCTTCGTCGCCGTCCAGGGTCGCGCGAACATAGGCTTCGACGGCTGAGCACGGCACCAGCTCGATCTCGGGGTCGGGGAGACGCTCGCCGTCCGCCGGCAGTACGACGTCGAAAGCCGGCCCGCGCAGCATCAGGCCTCGAAGGTTCGCCTGGCTGCCCTTCCACGTCACGAAGAGGTGTGTTGCCGCCAGCTCGCCGACCAGGTCAACCAGACTGCCGGTCGGTTCGCGCCGTTCCAATCCCGCCGGGGAGGCCACGACGTAGCCGATCTTTTGCGGGCCCCTGGCGATGAACGACAGCTCCAAGCCGGCCGGCAACCGGCCGCCGACCAGCTGGTATCCCTCCAGCAGCGTCAGGACATGCGAATTTCCGACCACCGCCATCCGCAGCGGTGCGGTCAGCATTGAACCGCCGCCGCGCAGCCGATCGCCTCGAGCATCCGCGGCAGCACGCGGTCAGAGTCCAGGTGCTCCTCCGCGATGCGGCGCGCGGCAGCCGATTGCGCGGCGTAGTCCGCGTTCACTGCCGCAATGCACTCAGCCGCCTCATCCACGCCCTGGAACGACAGCAGACACTCGCCGGTGGGCAGGTAAGGCTCGAACCCGGTGGAGGCCGCGATCACAGGACGCCCAGACGCGAGGTAGCACGCGCTGCGATCGCTGAACCAGCCCGATCGGGACTCGACGTACCCGCTCTTGGGGATACCGATCTCGGCCCTCGATTCGCTCACGAATGTGCGGAACGAGGATGCGTCGCATGCGACCAGCTGCGGA
>DATARC010000075.1:0-9160 GCA_036264335.1 Candidatus Dormiibacterota bacterium | reverse complement strand
CCGCGAGTCCGCCGCTTGGCGGCTGGTCGGGTACTGGGGCCTCGGCACCATCGCACTCCTGGTCGCCACCCTCGCGCTCTATGCGGCGGCCGGGGTCAACAGCTTTGACATGGACGTCGTGCTGAGGGTGCCGGTGAGCCCTCGGATCCAGCTGGTCGCCGGCCTTGCGCTGATCGTCGCGGCGGCGACGCGCCTTCCCCTATTCCCGTTCCAGGGTTGGGTACGCGACGTGTACTCGGAAGCGCCGATCGGCGTTTGCGTGGTGGTTGCCGGCAGCGCGTCGCGGCTGGGCGCGTACGTGTTGCTGCGGGTGCTGATCGGAGCCGAGCCCATCGGGGCGCAGCTGCTGGCGCCGCTGCTGGCGCTCATGGCTGCGGCGACTGTGCTCTACGCCGGGCTCGTCGTGCTGCGCATGAACGACCTGCGCCGAATCTCGGCATACCTGTCGATGGTTCCGGGTGGCGTCACGGCGCTCGGCCTCGCAGCGCTTTCGCCGCTGGCGATCGGTGGCAGCGTGCTGTCCCTATTCTCTGGCGGGCTCGCAGCCGCACTGATCGTCGGCGTGCTCGCGACGCTGGCGGAGCGCGCGCAAACGGGCAGCCTTCAAGTCCTGAAGGGCCTCGCGCCGCGCATGCCAAGCCTCACCTGGATCACCGTGTTTGCGGTTCTCGGCCTGCTCGGCCTCCCGCTGATGGCGTCGTTTCCGGCTGAGGAGATGACATTCTTCGGGGCGGTCAAGAACCAACCGCTGGCGGCCTTTGCGGTCGCCGCCGGGCTCGCGATCGTGGCCGCCGCGCTCGTGGCGATATTGCACCGCGTGCTTTTCGGCAGCCCGAATCCCGATGCGCCCGGCGTCTCTGATGCTTCATCCGGCGAGAAGTGGTTCCTGGGCATCCTGGCCGGCGCGCTGCTGTGGGTCGGCTTGTTTCCCGGCGGTCCCAAGCTCCCCGGCACCGACGCCCCGATCTTCGACCCCGGCCTGGTGAACTCGATGGCGGCAGGTATCACGGAGATGGCCGCTCCGTACGCGGCCAAGTGATGAGGTCACTCCTGCTCGTTCCGGAGGCGCTGGTGGCCGGCAGCGCCATCCTTCTATTGCTGGGTGGTCAGCTGGGCTTCTTGCCCCGGACGTGGCTGAGCCGCCTGCCGTCGATCGCCGCCGCGGTGGTGGTGGTGGCTCTGATCGTCGAGCTCTGGGTGGGTGGGACTCTGTCCAGCCTTTTCGGAGGCGGGTTCATCCAGGATCGCTTCGCGCTGTTCGCCAAGGCAGCGGTGCTGCTCGCTGTCGCCGCAGCCATCGCGGTGGCGGATTGGAATGCCGAGGACTCGACCACGATCGGTCTGTCGATGCTGCTGCTGGCCGCGTTCGGCGTGATGGTGGCCGCGTCGGCGGGAGATTTCGTCCCTCTATGGGCCGGGCTCGAGCTCGCCGCCGCAGCGGGCGTGGTGCTGGTGGGCTTGAGGCGGCCAGACATTGGGCTGCGCCTGGTGATTGTCGGAGGCGTTGCCACCGCGATGTTCGCGGTGGGCTTCGCGTTTGTTTACGCGACAGCGGGCACCGCCGACCTTCTGACCGCACGTAGATCCATGGCGAGCGCATCGTCCACGCTGCCGCTCGCGATCCCGATCCTGATCCTGTTCGCCGGCCTGGCGGTGAGGGCCGGCCTGGCGCCTTTTCACATTGCCAGCGTGCCGGCGAGCCTGGGCGCCAGCCCGTTGGGCTCGGGCATCCTGCTCGGCCTGGCCGGCGCCGCCGCGCTCATCGCCGCCATCAAGATCGCAGCGCTGCTCAGCCCGGTGTCCGCAACCTTCGCACCGTACCTCGAGGTCGTCGCTGCGGTGGCGATGGTGGGCGGAGGGGCGGCGGCGCTGGGCGTGCGGGCGCCGCGCGCTAGGCTTGCTTATCTGGGGGTGGGTCAAGTCGGATGGGTGGTCGCCGGCCTGGCCACCCACTATCTCAGCGGCCTGGGAGGTTCGCTGTTCCTCGTCGGAGCTTTCGTGATCGCGGCGACCTGCGGTCCGCTCGTCCTCGCCGGCGCTGAGGGTGGCGAGGCTTCGCTCGCGGGGATGGGCGCTGTCCGCCCGGCCCGGGCGCTGGGGATCGCGATGGTCTTCCTCTCCCTGGCCGGCGTCCCGCCGCTGGCCGGGTTCTTCGGAGAGTTTGCGGTCGCAGCGGCGATGGCCCAGGGCGGCCACTTCGGGCTCTTGGCCCTTGGCCTGCTGGGGTCGGTGCTGAGCGTGGCGGCGGCGCTGGGCACCCTTCGGGTCCTCTACCTGCAGAGCCCGCCGGAGGAGGGTCGCCGCGCGGTCGGCTCCGCGCTCCCCGCGTGGACGCTGGTCTCCTCGGGCGGCGCCATCGCGATTGGCGTCGTCATGGTGGCCTACGGGGCCTTCGCGAACCCCATCCTGAGCCTTGCCTACCAGGGAGCAGAAGCGCTGGGCCTTCGGTAAACTGCCCGGCAGACGCCGCAGCTTACGTCCTGGAAAACGCCCTGGAGGTCCCGCCTAGACCGTGGCGACTACCCGAAGCCGCCGATCCGCCCGTCGCTTGGCCGCGACCGCGCCAGCCAAGGCACAGCCTCGTGCCCGCGGCCACGTTCGCCCGCCTCGAGGGGAGCCGCGCCACGCGTGGATGGCGCGGGTGGTTCTCGCCGTGTTCGTGGCGGTCGCGGCCTTTGGGCTGCTGGGCACCGGGGGCACCCTCGGCGTCATCGACTACTTCGCCGGCGACCTGCCCTCGATCGATGCGCTGCAGGCGAGCAAGCTCACCCAGACGAGCCGCATCTTCGACCGGCACGGGACCCTGATCGAAGCGCTGTACCACCAGAACCGGACCGTGGTGCCGCTCAGCAAGATCAGCGTGACGCTGCAGCGGGCGACCATCGACACCGAGGACCGCACCTTTTACTCCAACCCGGGGGTCGATTACCGCCGGCTGATGATTGCGATCGGCTATGACCTGACGCACGGCTCGGCGACGCTCGGTGGCTCGACCATCACGCAGCAGGTCGTGAAGAACAACGTCCTCGACACAGTCGAGGCGCAGAACAAGACGATCAGCCGCAAGTTCCGCGAGCTCGTGCTGGCCGAGGAGATGGAGCGCCGCTACACGAAGCAGCAGATCCTGGAGCTCTACCTCAACACGATCAACTACGGCAACGGCGCATACGGGGCGGAGGCGGCGGCGGAGACCTACTTCCAGGTGCACGCCAGCGACCTGACCTGGGCGCAGGCGAGCTTTCTCGCAGGCCTGCCGCAAGCGCCGGCCGACTACGACGTGTTCGGTACGCCGGACCAGGTCGACGCCACCAGGCAGCGGTGGCGCGAGGTGCTCGACGGCATGGTCGCGGTCGGCGACATCAGCCTGTCCACGTCCATCGACCTGTTCAACAGCGACCTGATCGACAAGATGATCGCGGCTCACAAGCGCCTGCCGGCGGCGCACAACCCGCTGACCGCGCATTTCATCGACTATGTCGAGAGCTACATCTCGCGCAAGTACGGCGACCAGGCCATGTACGAGGGCGGCCTCCGCATCACCACGACGCTCGATCTCAACACGCAGGTGATGGCGAGCAAGTGGGTGAAGGCTGGCGTCAAGACCTACGCGGGTCGCGGCGTCAACACCGGGGCGATGCTCGTGATGAACCCGAACGACGGCGAGATCCTGGCGATGATCGGAAGCGCCAACTATGACAACCCCGCGATCCGCGGCCAGATCAACCTGACGGGCGTCGACCCGCTCGGCTGGCGTGGCGTTGGCTCGTCCTTCAAGGTCTACACGTACGGCGCGGCGCTGAACTCGGGCCTGGTGACCCCGGCTTCGCTGCTGAACGACGAGAACAGCGTCATCGGCGGCCACGTGTTCAATGACTGGGACAGCAAGCACGAGGGATACATCACCCTGCGGAGGGCGCTGGCCGAGTCGCGCAACCTGCCGGCGCTGTGGACATATAAGAATGAGGGCGGCGATCGGGTCGTCTCGTTCATGCACGACCTGGGGATCACGGCGAAGATCGAGAACCCTCCCGGCGTTTCAACCACGCTGGGGCATGACCCGATCTCGATGGCGCAGCACCTCGCCGCGTACTCGGCTTTCGACAACGGCGGGTACAGGATCACGCCGTCGCCTGTGCTGAAGGTGACGGACGCGAGCGGGAAGGTGCTGGAACAGTTCAAGCCGACGGCGAAACGGGTCCAGGTGATCAGCCCGCAGCTCGGGTATGTCATGACCGACCTGCTGCGCGGTCCCGTGAAGCTGTACCTCGGCGACCTGGGCCGCCGGCCGGTGGCCGGCAAATCCGGCACGACCGAGGCTTACACGGGATCGATCTTCATCGGCTACACGCCGGGGCTCGCGGTCGCCGCATCGCTGATGCATATCGACGCAGGGTCAAGGTGCAAGTCGGGCTATGCGTACCTCGCGACGAACTTTCCGCCATCGGGGTGGCAGTGCCCCACCGGGGTGCTGTTTGGAGAGAACGTCGGGATCTCGGTCTGGAAGCCGTTCATCGAGGAGTACTACGCGAAGCATCCGTGGCCGGCGTTCTGGAAGGTGCCGGCGGGGGTGGTGTCGCGGATGGTGTGCACCTACGACGGAGGGCGCATCGCGACGGGCGGCTACAACGAGCTGTTCATCCAGGGCATTGGCGAGCCGAGCTATCCGTGTGGGGCCAACCCGCCCCCCGGCGCCCCGCCGTACGTGTCGCCTTCGCCGAGCCCCTCGCCGGGGCCGAGCGTGGCGCCGGCGCCAAGCCCTTCGCCTGGCGTTACTCCCTAGTCTGGGTGCGTGCGGCTTAATCGCGTCGGCGTCGCTTTCGGATGTGCTTACGTGGTTCTTGGCGGCGCCTGGGTCGCGGTGGCGAACCTCGAGTCTCCTTATCTACTGGTGGGCTGGTTCGTGGCCGTTGCCGCGTTCGGCATCTTCGTGCCAGGGATCGCCAACCAGGTGTCGCTCGCGCGTGCCCAGCTGGCGGCGCCCGCGCTCGTGTACTCGCTGGCGTCCAGCCGCCTCGGGTTCCTGGCGGTGGTGCTGGCCCTGGCAGGCTTGACCGACCTGGTCGACGGCACGATCGCGCGGCGTTTTGACAAACCCTCCACGTTCGGCGGCGGCCTGGACCCTGTGGTCGATGGGATTCTGCTGGGCGCGGTCGCGGTCGGGCTTGGGCTGGGTGGCATCTTCCCGCTGTGGCTGGCCGCGGTGATCGTGATCCGGTATCTGCTGCCGGCGGTGGTGGCGCTCGTACTCTTGAGGTCAGGCCGTCGACCCGAGCTGCGGCATACGGTCAGCGGGCAGCTCTCGACCGCCTTGATCATCGTGCTGGTGGGGGGCATCTGCCTGTTCCGGTTCATGAGCCAGGACGCAACCAACGTGGTGATCGGCGCGGAGATCGTGATCCCCATCGCGACGGTGGCGACGTTCGTGCATCTCGGTGTGCTGGCGCGGCGGTCGATTGCGTCCAGGGCCGGGTAAGATGCTCATTGGTCGCGCTAAGTGGGGTGCTGGCGGTACCCTGAACCGGCAATCCGCCTTAGCCGGACCGAATTCCCGCGCTGAGGTCTGGGTTCTCACGCCTGGCCGCGGCAAACGGCGTTGAAGGTCGGGACCTGCGCAGCTCGGGTCTCCGAACCCCGTCAGGTCCGGAAGGAAGCAGCGGTAAGGAGAAACTCGAGGGTGCCGCAGCCATCCGGGCCGGAGCTGTGAACCGCGGTGCGAGCTGGGAGCCTTCGATCGAAGCGGGGGTGCGCGGCCATCCCGATGCGTGAATATGCCTGAGTACCAATCGCTCTATCGCAAGTACCGCTCGCAGACCTTCGCCGACCTGGTCGGCCAGGAGGCCGCCTCGCGTGCGCTGCAGGGCGCGATCATCTCCTCGCGTGTCGCCCACGCCTACCTGTTCAGCGGCAGTCGCGGGACCGGTAAAACATCGGCCGCGCGCCTGCTGGCGAAGGCGCTGAACTGTTCAGGCCGCGCACGCGACTCCGCGGAGCCATGCAACAAGTGCCAGTCCTGCGTCGAGATGACTGCGGGCTCGGCGCTCGACCTCATCGAGATCGACGCTGCCTCGAACCGCGGCATCGATGAGATTCGCGACCTGCGCGAAAAGGTGAACCTGTCGCCCGCGCTCGGGCCCTACAAGGTCTACATCATCGATGAGGCGCACATGCTGACCGAGCCGGCGTTCAACGCCCTGCTGAAGACTCTGGAGGAGCCGCCGCCTCACGTCGTCTTCGTGCTGGCCACGACCGATGCGCAGAAGATCCCGCTCACCGTGATCGGGCGCTGCCAGCAGTTCGTGTTTCGAAGGCACAGCGAAGAGCAGATCGCGGGGCGGCTCACGTACATCGCAAAGACCGAGAGCGTGCAGGTCGATGACGATGCGATGCAGCTGATCGCGCGCACGGCGCAGGGATCGATGCGTGACGCCGTCGGCCTGCTTGACCAGCTGGTGCCCCTTGCATCCGGGCCGATCAGCCTGGAGTCGGCGCGGGCGCTGCTGGGCATCGCCGATCCGCGGCTGCTCGATTCGCTCCTGGACGACGTGCTGAGCGGCCGTGCGGCCGAGGCTCTGGATGAGCTGAACCGCGTGTACGCAGCCGGTGCCGAGCTGCGGCAGGTGGTGCGTGGGTTGATGGAGAGCTGTCGCGACAGGCTGGTCGCTGCGCTCACGCGACGCGACAACGCGACGGCGCGAAGGTTGTCGAGCGTGCTCGATGCGCTCCTCCATCTCGATGGTGAGGTGCGGCGTCACGCCGAGCCTCGCTTCCTCGTGGAGGCGACTTTGGCGCGGCTCGCCGTGGAGCTCGGCACCGCCGCGGCACCGGCTGCGGCGCCCCCTCCGGTTGCGGCGACTCAGGGCGCCGGCGCGCTACAGGCGGCCGCGGCGGCGACGTCGCACCAACCTGTGGTCGCCAGGGCGGTGGAGAAGGTCGCCGCAGCGCCTGCGCCGGCGCTCGATAGCGCGGTCATCGGAGCCTGGACCGATGTGCTCGAGCAGCTCAACCGCACGGTGCGCGCTGTGTATCTCGACGCACAGCCGGAGGTCGACGGCTCGACCCTGGTGCTGTGGTTCAAATATGGGTTCCATCACAAGAAGGCTCAGGAGCAATCGATGCAGCTGATGCCGCTGGTGCGCGCGTGGTTGGGTGCTGATGTGAAGGTGGACTACCGGTTGCGCGAGACAGGCGGCGCGGCGGCCGCGCCGAGCACGAAGACCGTGGCCAGCCCGGAGGATGATCCGTTCGTGCGCGAGGTGGTGCGCCGTTTCGACGGCCGGGTCACGCGAGTGAAGGAGGTGTCCGAGTGAAGGACCCGATGAAGATGCTCAAGCAGGTCCAGCAGATGCAGGGCCGCATGGAAAAGGTGCAGCAGGAGCTGGAGGCGGAGACGGTGGAGGCAAGCGCCGGCGGCGGTGCGGTGCGCGTGGTGGCGACCGGCGCGCAGAAGGTGGTGTCGGTGACCATCGACCCGGCTGCGGCGGCGGACCCGGAGATGCTGCAGGACATGGTCATGGCGGCGGTGAACGAGGCGATCGAAAAATCCAAGCAGCTGGCGGCATCGAAGATGCAGGCGGTCGCGTCGGGGCTGGGCCTGCCGCCCGGCCTTCTGTAAGCCGCGCCGTTGCCGCAGCTGCCGGAGCCGCTCGAAAGGCTCATCCAGGAGCTTTCGCGATTGCCCGGCATCGGGCCGAAGACCGCGCAGCGCCTGGCGTTTCATCTGCTGCGTGCCGACCGGCAGCGCGCGGAGTCGCTGGCGATCGCGATCGGCGATGTGAAAGCGCGCATCGGCTACTGCGAGCGGTGCTACAACATCGCCGAGGGCAGCCTGTGCGCGATCTGCATGTCGACGCGGCGCGACCCGACGGTGCTGTGCGTGGTGGAGTCGGCGCTCGACGTGCTCGCGGTGGAGCGGACCTCAGAGTTCAACGGCCTGTACTTCGTGCTGCATGGCGTGATCTCTCCGATCGATGGGATCGGGCCCGACCAGCTGCACATGCCGCAGCTGTTCGACCGCGTGCGGTCCGAGGGTGTGGTGGAGGTGATCGTCGCCACCGACGCGGATATCGAGGGCGAGGCCACGGCCGTCTACCTCCAGCGCTCGTTGTCGCCGCTTGGGGTGACGGTGACCCGGCCAGCTCACGGCCTGCCGGTAGGAGGCGACCTCGAGTACGCCGATGAGCTGACGCTGGCCCGTGCGATGGCGGGCCGGCGCTCCTTTTAATTGTCGACACCTGATCTGTCGGCGCGGCCGGCGCTGCTGTTCGACCTCGACGGCACTCTCGTCGACAGCGTTTACCAGCACGTCCTGTCGTGGCGCGAGGCCCTGGAGGGGGAGGGGATCGACCTGTCGGTGTGGCGGATCCACCGGCGAATCGGGATGAGCGGCGGGCTGTTTCTCAAAGCGCTCGAGCGGGAGCTTGGGCATGACCTTGGCGCCGGCGTCGCCGAGCGACTGGCCGCGGCGCACGCCGCCGGCGTGCTGGCGCGCATGGGTCAGATCCGCCCGTTGCCCGGCGCGCGGGAGCTGCTTTCGACGCTGACATCGATGGGCGTGCGGTGGGCGATCGCGACCAGCGGGGCCGAGAAGACAGCGCGACCGACGCTGGCGATGCTCTCGATTCCATCCGACGTGCCGGTGATCACGCGCGACCAGGTGGCCTACGCGAAGCCCAACCCGGACCTTTTCCTGGCGGCTTCCGAGCGCCTTGGCGTGGGCCCCGGAGATTGCTTCGTCGTCGGCGACAGCATCTGGGACATGCTGGCGGCGCGGCGCGCGGGCTCGTTGGGAATCGGCCTGCTGTCCGGCGGGTACGGCAAGGAGGAGCTCCAGGAAGCGGGTCCGTACCGCGTTTATTACGACCCGGCGGACCTGCTGGAACACCTGGACGAGCTGGGCATTCGCGCCGGCCGTTAGCTGCGCGCCGCGACGGCAAATTCGCGAGCGGATCATTGACAGCGTCGCGCACGTCGGTTACGTTCGCTGATCGTGCGCTCCGCCTAGCGGTGCGATCGTCGACGTTGTCGTTCACACCGCGAGGGAGGAAGACATGCGGAGCATGCGATCTGTAGCGATGGCCTTTTCATCGGCCGCGCTGGTTTTTGCTTCAGTCGGAGTATTGGCTCCCCTGTCGGTGGCGGCCGCGCCGTGCGGGACGAGCAC
>DATARC010000054.1:0-16619 GCA_036264335.1 Candidatus Dormiibacterota bacterium | reverse complement strand
AGCTGGCGACCTTCCCGGAGCTGGACGCGGCGGGGATCGAGGCCGCCGTCGAGCGAGCGTGGTCATCCCGACTCGCCTGGCGGGACGCCGGCATGGACCTGCGGACGGCCCTGCTGCGGTCGGTCGCCGGCGTCCTGAGGGCGGAGAAATCGAGGTTCGCGGCGCTGATGACAGCGGAGATGGGCAAACCCATCGTGGAGGCCGAGGCCGAGGTCGAGAAGTGCGCTTGGTCCGCGACCTGGATCGCCGACAACGCCGCGCGCCTGCTGGCCGACGAGCCGATCGAAAGCACCGCCGCTCGGAGCTACGTCAGGTATCAGCCCCTGGGCGTGATCCTCGCGGTCATGCCGTGGAACTTTCCGTTCTGGCAGGCCTTCAGGGCCGGTCTGCCGGCGCTGGCGGCCGGGAACGTGATGCTTTTGAAGCACGCATCCAACGTGCCGCAATGCGCGCTGGCGATCGAGGACGTCTTTCGCGAGGCGGGCGTTCCGAAGGGCGTGTTCCAGACCCTCCTCATCGGCCCGAAGCCGGTCGCCGGGATCATCTCCGACCGCCGCGTCGCCGGCGTCACGCTGACGGGGTCCGAGGCCGCGGGCGAGCTGGTCGCATCGGCCGCGGGCAAGGCGTTGAAGAAATCAGTGCTGGAGCTGGGCGGCTCGGACCCTTTCATCGTGCTCGAGGATGCGGACGTCAAAACGGCGGCCACTGTCGCCTGTCGCGCGCGCAACCAGAACAACGGCCAGAGCTGCATCGCCGCCAAGAGATTCATCGTCGCGGAGCCCGTCGCCGACGAGTTCGAGGAGCTGTTCTCGAGGGCCGTCGCGGCGCTCAAGGTGGGGGACCCGACCGACCGCGCCAACCAGGTGGGGCCGCTCGCGAGGCCCGACCTCGTCGACGACCTCGAGCGGCAGGTGAAGGAGTCGATCAGCCAGGGCGCCAGGGTGCTGGCGGGCGGCCAGCGGCTGAACAATGGAGGCAACTTCTTCGAACCCACTGTGCTCGCGGGAGTGAAGCCCGGTATGCCCGTTTACAACGAGGAGACCTTCGGGCCGGTGGCGGCCGTGATTCGCGTGCGCGACGCCGAAGAGGCGCTGCTCGTCGCCAACGACTCCGATTTCGGCCTGGGCTCGAGCATCTGGACCAGCGATGTCGAGCGCGGCCAGATCATGGCGGAGCGGGTGGAGGCGGGCCTGGTGTTCATCAACGGGATGGTGGCCTCGGACGCTCGCCTGCCGTTCGGCGGGGTGAAGCGATCGGGCTACGGCCGGGAGCTGTCAGAGGCGGGCATCAAAGAGTTCACGAATACCCAAACGGTGTGGATAGGTCCGGCCAAGACGTAGCGCTGGGTCATTGGTGAAGGTCGCGCGCGAGGTTCTCACCACCACCCACCTGGACCTGGTGCCCGTCAGTCCCGCCCATGCCAGATCTCTGTTTCAGGCCGTGACGGATTCACGGCCTGAGCTGCTTGCATGGATGCCGTGGGCAAGAGAGCCAACTCTCGAGGCGACGCTTGCGCAAACCGTGAGCAGCGAGCGTGACTGGCATGACGACCTTGAGTTTCATTTCAGCCTGATCGACCGGCGGAGCGGGCAGGTGCTGGGAATCGCAGGCTTGAACCGAAACGGAGCTGCTTCAGCCGAGCTGCACTACTGGATCCGCACCGACCACTCCGGACAGGGCCTGACCACCGAAGCCTGCAAGGAGCTCATCGCTTGGGCGCCGCGCGCCCTTGGGGTCAATCGGCTCACCCTCTGGGCCGGACGCGACAACGCCGCCAGCAGGCGTGTCGCCTCAAAGCTGGGCTTCGAGCATCTAGGCTCACTGGACTGGCAACCCGAGGGAGGCCTTGGTCCGTTTGACGCGGAGAGCTACGCCCTGAAGCTCGCCTAGGAGGCAGGCGCCTCTTTCGTCCTGGCCAGGTGCTTGCGCGCCAGCACTGAATACGAGTCCTTCAGCGCCTTGTCCGGGTTGAGGCCCAAGCTGCGTGCATGGCCGGGCAGCACCTCGAGCGGTCCTTCAAGCTCGACGAACCAGCCATAGTCCAGCGTGTCGAGCGTGACGGTCACCACTCCATCGAGCGTCCACATCACCCGCTTCTTGTTGTAGGTGAATTCCACGTTGAAGCCCAGCTGCGTCAGCAGGTCCAGGGTCGCGTGCACGTCCTTCACCTCGATCTCCGTCTCCTCGCGCACCTTGACCCTGCCCACGAACTTCGCCGGCCCCTTCACCGTGAGCACTCCGTGCGGACCTCCGTTGAGAACCCTCAACCGCAGCGTCGTGCCGCGAGTCGACTTGCCGGGACCATCGAACCTGTAGTTCTCCTCGTCGTACTTGCCCTCGAGCTTGGCCCCCCGCTTCCGCAGGGCGACGCGAATGCGCGCGTGGTTGCGGGGGCCGGCGACGCGGAACTTCAGCTCGCACTCGACGCTCCGATCGCGGGGGCGGTGGTGAGGACGGCGCGCTGGCACGAATGGAGAGTAGCGGTACGCGCTTAAGCCGCGGGTGCTTTCTTGATCCGATACAGCGAAGCCACCACCGCCGTGCACTCGTCCTCGATGTAGTCAAGGCCGGCCTGTTCGGCGATGCGGCGTGCCTCGTCGGAGCGGATGTCCTGCTGAAGCCACAGCGCCCTCGCCCCCATCGCCACCGCCTGCCGGGCGATCTCGGGCGCGTCGGCCGCCGGCCTGAACACATCGACAATGTCAACCTTCTCCGGCACGTCGGCGAGCGTGCGATACACGCGCTCCCCGAACAGCTCGTCGGCAAAGGGATTGATGGGGATGATGCGAAAGCCCCGCCGCTGCAACCCCTCGGGCACCGAACCACCGGCCTTGCGCGGATCGCGCGACGCGCCGACCACGGCGATCGTCTTCGCGCTCGCAAGCACCTCGGCCGCCTGCCGGCCCGCCACTACGATCCCGAGACCGGTGTCAACCTGATCACGGGAATCACGCGGTCGGTCTTCTTCGGGTACTCGCCGTACTGCGGCGCGACAGCAGCGACGCGGCCGAAGGCCTCTTCGCGCTCGGCGCCGCGCAGCGACTCCGCGTGCACCTTCATCTTCCGCTTGCCCACCTCGAGCCAGATCTGGTCTGGGTGCGCGATCATGTTGTCGAGCCAGGCTGGGTGCGTCTTCGAGCCTCCCTTCGAGGCCACAATCAGCCACGAGTTATCGCCTTCCTGGAATCCACCCAGAGTAACGATCCGCTCGGCGCCCGACTTCGCGCCCTTGGTCGTGAGCAGGATGAGGGGGAAAGGCAGCATTTTGCTCATCCTGTCGGTCCCGCCGGTCTTGCGATAAGCGCCGATGTGCCTCTTCTGCAACGGTGCCAGCATCTTCTGCAGCACCTTGCCGCCCGGCATCTCGGTGCCGCGCGTCCCGATGGGGGTCTTCTCGATGGCCATCGGTCAGGCCGCCTGAGTGCCGGCCTGGGCCGGGCGCTCGAGCGCGAACTCGAGCACCTCCTCCACACGGCTGGCCAGGTGGAACGTCATCGCCTTCCGCACGCTCTCGGGCACGTCATCGAGGTCCTTCTCGTTGCGCTTCGGCAGGATGACCTCGGTCAATCCCATGCGGTGAGCGGCCAGCACCTTCTGCTTGACGCCGCCGATCGGCAGCACCAAACCTTGCAACGTGACCTCGCCCGTCATACCGACGGTGCTGCGCACGGGCCGCCCTGTGAGCAGGCTCACGATGGCCGTGGTCATCGTCACGCCGGCTGATGGGCCGTCCTTGGGCACTGCGCCCTCGGGCACATGGATGTGGAAGGCCTTGTCAGCAGCGTCCAGCGCGATGCCGAGCTGCTCGGTGTGCGACCGCACGAACGAGAGCGCGATCATTGCCGACTCCTTCATCACGTCTCCAAGCTGGCCGGTGAGCGTCAAGCCGCCACCGCCGCCCTGCCCGTTGCCGCTGGTCGACGTCGCTTCAACGAAGAGCACGTCGCCGCCGACACCGGTGACAGCCAGGCCTGTGGCCACGCCCGGCACCGCGGTACGGGCCGCGACCTCGTTGTCAAACCTCGGCTTGCCGAGAAACTCGCGCACCCGCTCGGGCGTGATCGCCACAGGCGGCGTCAGCGCCTTGGTCGCCACCTTGGTCGCCACCTTGCGTGTCATCTTGCCGAGCTCCCGCTCGAGGTTGCGCACGCCGGCTTCGCGGGTGTGGTCGGTGATGACCTTCATCAGCGCCTCATCGGTGACTGTGACCTCGTCGGGGTTCAACCCTGCCTGCTTGACCTGCCGCTTCATGAGATGGTCGCGCGCGATCGCCACCTTCTCTTCCTCGGTATAGCCGTCGAGTCGGATGAGCTCCATCCGGTCCAGCAGCGGTGCAGGGATCGTCTCCGACACGTTGGCGGTCGGGATGAACAGGACCTCTGACAGGTCGAGGTCGACTTCGAGGTAGTGGTCGCGGAACGTGTTGTTCTGGGCCGGGTCGAGGACCTCGAGCAGCGCCGACGAAGGGTCGCCCCTCCAGTCGCTGCCGACCTTGTCGATCTCGTCCAGCATGATCACGGGGTTCTTGGTGCCGGCCTCTTTCAGAGCGCGCACGATGCGGCCCGGAAGCGCGCCGACGTATGTGCGCCGGTGGCCGCGGATGTCGGCTTCGTCTCGGATTCCGCCGAGTGAGATGCGCGTGAACTTCCGGCCCAGGGCGCGTGCGACGGACTCGCCGAGCGAGGTCTTGCCCACGCCTGGAGGCCCGACCAGGGTGATGATCGCGCCCGAGCCACGGCCGCCGAGCACCTCGAGGCCGCGCTCCTTGCGAAGCTTGCGAACAGCGAGGAACTCGATGATGCGGTCCTTGACGTCGGCCAGGCCGGTGTGGTCCTCGTCGAGGATCCGCCGCGCCTCCTCCAGGTCATAGTTGTCGTTCGACCGCACGTTCCACGGGAGGTCGAGCATCCAATCGATGTAGGTCCGGATCCAGCCGTACTCCGGGTTCTGCTCACTCGTCCGCTCCAGGCGGTCGAGCTCACGGTTCACTTCGGTGAGCACGTTCTCTGGCATCTCCGCTTTCGCGACACGCTCGCGGTAAGAGGAGACGACGTCCGTGCTGCCCTCGTTGAGCTGCTTCTTGATCGCCTCGAGCTGCTGCCGGAGCAGGAACTCACGCTGGGTCTTCTCCATGCCTTCGCTGACGTCGCTGCGGATCTTCTCCTTGAGCGAGGCGTCGGCGAGGATCTGCTTGGTCCAGGCGATGAGCTTGGTCAGGCGCTCCTCGAGGTCCAGGGTCTCGAGGACCTCGAGCTTCTGCTCCATCGTCAGATCGGGAGAGTAGCCGGCCAGGTCGGAGAGGTGGCTCGGAGTCTTGGCTGCGCGCAGGAACTGGATGACTTGCGGCACGCCACGCGACTCGACGAGGTTCTCGAGCATGGCGCGATATTCGCGGCCGAGCTCGACCGCCTTCTCCGAGGGCTCGCCGTCGGGCGCAGGGTCGGCTTTGACCCACAGCGCGCCGCCGATGTCGGCCTGCCCGCTGCCCAGGTGGGCGCGGTACTCGCCGCGGATGATGAATGCCTCGGCGCCGGTGGGAAGCTCAGCGGACTCGCCAAGGCGGGCGACGGTGCCGATCTTGCCGAATTGCCCATCGATGCGGGGCACCAGGAGGATCAGGCGGCTGCCCTGGCGGGCGGCCTCGATCGCGGCCTTCTGGGTGTCGCCGTCGACAGCCAGGGTGACCGACATGTGGGGGAGGACGACCACGTCGTCCATGGGGAGGACTGGTAGCAGCTCGGACTTTGGGTTTTCCATGATTAGCTCAATCTTTACCCGCCAGCCTCAATTCCCTAACCAGGCCGTCCTGAGTCAAGAACAGTGCGCTCGAGCGGCTCGCCGGAATTCGGACCAGCCGTGACCAGCCCGGTCAGCCGAGAACTACGCGATGCCCGCCGCGGCGCACGCCGAGATGAACTGCGTCGTGCAGATCTGGTCCGCGGTCCAGAACCCGTCCGCCACGACCGTCGCCTCGATATTGACCTTGGTCACCACCACCGGGCTGACCAGGACGGCGGGCACGTCGGCGCTGCCGTTGTTGACGGTCTTGCCACCGCTCATCGAGGGCGGCACAGAGATGCCGAAGGCCAGGTCGTACGCGAGCTGGGCGGCTGCCTCAGCCTCCGCCTTGGCCGGGAAGTACACCGTCATGTACTGGTCGCCGGTGACGATGCGCTGGATGGCGGCCAGCTCGGCGCCTTGCCCCGTGATCGGCGGCCACGGCCGGATGTTGCCCTTCATCGCCGCAATGGCGCCCCCGGCCAGCTTGTCATTGGCCGCCAGGACGCCATCGACGCGGAAACTCAGAGCGGCCATCGCCTGCTCCGCCTCGGCCTTGGCGTTGGCGGCCGTCCCGCCCGGCGTGTCGTACTGCTTGGCCGGCGTGACCTTTCCGTTCAGCGCGGCGAGCGCAGCGTCTTTGAAAGCCTTGGTTGCGGGGTCGGCAGGATCGCCGTCGATCTCGACCACCGTGGGCTTCGCCTTGGTGCCCAGGGCAGTGAACAGGGAGCCGGCCATCAAACCAGCCACGGATCCGCTGTCGAACGACACGAAGTAGCTGAGATTCGGGGTGTTCGCGACCATCCGGTCGAACGAGATGACCGGAATGTTGGCGGCTTTGGCCTGGGCGACAACCGACGCCGCCGTCGCGCCGTGAACCGGATCCAGGACCATGACGCTCGCGCCGCCGCTGATCGCGGCCGCGGCCTGGGTCGACTGGTCGGCGTCGGTCTTGGCCGCGTTGTACAGAACCTGGCAGTTAGGGCAGACCTGGGTCACCAGGTCCTGGAAATAGCCCCTGATGTTCGGCGCGGCCGGGTTGTCCTGCAGCAGCAGCGCGATCTTCTTGCCCGGCGTGGCGCCGCTGCTCCCGCCGCATGCAGCTATCAACACCGCCAGCGCGAGCGCGGCCGCGACCCTGGCCCCACGAAGCTTCGATTGGATCAGGCGCGTGTCACGCTGCCCGACGACGCTCCGCGCCGCGAGACCGCATCGATGACGACGGCGCCCAGGAGCACGAGGCCGGTGATGATGTACTGCCACTCGACGGAAGAGAGCTGCGGCAGCAGATAAAGGCCGTTGTAGATGCCGGCAATGACGAGGCCGCCCAGCACCCCATGGATGGGCTTGCCCCGGCCGCCGAACAGGCTCGTGCCGCCGATGACCGCCGCGGCGACTGCATAGAGGACGTACTGCCCGCCTCCGACGTTGTTCGACATTCCGCCCAGGAGCGATGCGTAAAGCAGCATCGCCACGCCGGCGGTGAACGAGCACAGGCCAAAGCCCACCGTGCGGATGAGCGCGACGTTGACGCCGGCCCGGCGCGCGGCCTCCGCGTTGCCGCCGATCGCGTAGACATAGCGACCGAACTTCGTGCGCTGCAGCAGGATGGTCCATGCCCCGAGAACTGTGAGCACGATCGGGATGACCCACGGCACGCCCTCGAGCGTCCCCAGGTTGGCGCGGTTGGTGTTGCAGATGGCGACGACGACGATGGCGACGACGGCGATCAGGCCGATCTTGATCAGCGAAAGGCTCGCCGGCGGCGCGACCAGGCCGCTCTTGCGCCGGCGCGAGTCGCTGAGCCAGATCAGCAGGCCAAGGGCGATCACGACCACACCAGCCGCGATCCAGGACACCGTCGGATCGATCGTTCCCCACATCAGGTGATAGATGACCAGCAGGTTGTCGCTCTGGCCCAGTAGGTTCGGAAATCCGGAGAACGGTCCGAGCAGAAGGATGTCCAGGAAGATGCCGTTGGCGATGAGGTAGCCCGCCAGCGTGACGATGAAGGACGGGAGGCGCAGGCGTGTGATGAGCGTGCCCTGAATCAGGCCGAAGACCGTGCAGGCTAGAAGCCCGGCGATGATCGCCGGCACCCAATGCCAGTTGGTGGTGATGGGCTGGATGAGCTGGACTGTGATCGCCGCGCCGATGGCGCCGACGAATCCCACCGACAGGTCGATCTCGCCGAGGACCAGGGCGAACCCCTCGGCCATGGCGAGAACCATGAACACAGCAGCCTGCTGAAACAGGTTGACCAGATTGCCCGCGGAGAGAAATACATGGTTCGGGCTGATCGCCCAGAACACGAGCACGATCGCCACCATGGCGGCGACGACAGGCAGCACGCCGCTCTCGCCGGCCCTGATCCGCGCCGAGTAAGCGCGCACGTAATCGCCAAGCGACTGGGCGACTACCTCCGGTGGCAGCTCGGCCCGGGCGGCTTCCGGCGCGGCCGTGAGGTCGGTCAGCTCCTCGGGCTCGACGTCTGGCACGTCAGCTTTGCGCGGTGCTTCGGCCATCGCCGCGGCTCGTGCCTCCTGTGGTCATGTACTGGACGACGGTCTGGAGGTCGAACTTTGAGGTGTCGTCTTGAATCACCAACCGGCCCAGGTACAGGACGGCGATCCGGTCGGCCACCTCGAAAACGTCGGTCAGGTTGTGCGAGATGACCATCACCGCAAGACCGCGGTCGCGCAGGCGCTTGATGAGGTCGAGCACCTGGCGGGTCTGCACGACGCCCAGCGCCGCTGTGGGCTCGTCCATGATGACCAGCTTGGAGTTCCACATCACAGCTTTGGCCACCGCGACCGACTGGCGCTGCCCGCCCGAGAGAGACGCCACAGGTTGGCGGATCGACCTCACGGTGGTGACCCGTAGGCTGGCCAGTGTTTCGGCTGCGGCGCGCTCCATGCTGTCTTCGTCCAGCAGGCCGCCGCGCACTCGCTCGCGGCCCAGGAACATGTTCTGCACGATGTCGAGGTTGTCGGCCAGGGCGAGGTCCTGGTACACGGTCTCGATGCCGAGCCGCGAAGCGTCACGCGCGCTGTGGACGTGGACCTGGCGGCCCTCCCAGAACACCTGGCCGTGGTCCGGCTGATAGATGCCGGCGATGCACTTGGTCAGCACCGACTTGCCCGCGCCGTTGTCGCCGCACAATGCGGTGACCTTCCCGGCCGGCAGGTCCAGGTCGACGTGATACAGGGCTTGGACCGCACCGAAGTGCTTGTCGAGCTCCCTGATCTTGAGGAGCGGCTCGGTGGTCGCCGGGGCGGGTGCGACGGCGGCCATATCACCCTGCATTATCGAGGACCGCGACAGTAAGGGTGACGCCGCCGCGAGGCGCGGCGGCGTCGGTCGTTTGACGGGTTACGAGATGCCGTTGGCGGTGCAGACAGCCGCGGTGGCCTTGCTGCAAAGCGTGGCGACGTCGACGAACTTGTCCTTGATCACTGTCGATTCCATGTTGGCCTTGTTAACCCAGATGGGGACGAGCAGGGAAGCCGGCTGCGTGTTGCCGGTGACCCCTGATGGAGGGCTCGTCTGGCCGTTGACCAAACCGGATGGAGGCGTGGCTCCGGCGCGGAGCACGGTGGCGAGGGCGACGGCGTCCTGCGCCTCGAGGTAGACCGCCTTGTAGACCGATCCGCACTGGTAGCCGGTCAGGATGTTGACCATGCCGTCCAGGGAGGCGTCCTGGCCGGTCGTCGGGACCGTGTTGGCCTTGACGCCGCTGTTTTTCAGGACGGTGACCACCGCGTTGCCGAGGCCGTCGTTGGCCTCGATGGTGGCGTTGATGTTCTTGTTAGCCGTAAAAGCCTGCTGGAAGATGGTCTGTCCGATGTCGTTCTTCCAGTCCGTGGCGACCTTTTCGCCGACCAGCGTCATGCCGGCGCTGTTGGTCTTGCCGACGGTCTCCTGCGCGACCTGATCGCCCCAGACGACCCCGTTGTAGCCCTTGGCGAAGTCGATCGCGTTCGGGTCAGAGTTCTGACCGCCATCGAGCGTGAAAACCTTCGGGCTCTTCACGCCCCACGCGGTGACGCAGTCCATGAAACCCTGTCCGATGAGCTTGCCCACCTGGACGTTGTCGAAGCTCACGTAGTAGGTGCTGCTGCCCGTGAAGGTCGCGCGGTCATAGCTGATGACCTTGACGCCCTTGGAAGCTGCGAGGGTCTGGATCTGTGAACCGACGTTGCTGTTCAGCGGGTCCATGATCAGGACCGTCGCGCCGGCGGTGATATCAGCCTGCGCGATCTGCAGCTGCTGAGCCTCAACGCCCTGCGCGTTGTCGATCTTGTACTGCGACGAGCTGTAGCCGGCTTGGTCGAACGCCTGCTTCAGGTACGGCTGGTCGTACGCGACGTAGCGCACTGACGAAGTCGTGTCCGGAAGGATGACTCCCACCATGCCCTTGCCTGCTGTGACAAGGTCCTTCAGCTTGGGCATGTACGAGAAGTCTTGCGTGAACGAGCTGATGCTCAGGTCCGACGGGACTGTGACGGTCGGGCTGGGCGATGTGCCCCCTGTAGTGCCCCCTCCACACGCCGCCGCCAGAATCGCGATCACGCTCGCGCCCGCGCTAAATGTCAAACGCTTGAGCTTGCGGAACTCCATGGGCCTCTCCTCACCTTCAGCAGCTTCCTGTGCCTTCTTCCCGGCGTTCCGGGGCGAGAGTGCGCCGGCATCAGGTCTCACTCAGCAGCCCTGGCGGACGTTCCGCCACGGTGAGCATTGCTCAGCACGGGTCGTTTGTCAAGAGATCGATACGGTTGGCCCACACAATGTCCGCGCTCTTGACAAACTCGCGGATGTCGCAAATGATTCGCTTCGGGTGGGCGGCACAACGACGGGTCGCAAAAGCGATGGGACGCTCGGTTGGTTGCGGGAACGCAATCGCGAGCGGGTGATCGGCGTGCTGCGCACCCAGGGCCGCACCAGCCAGGCGGACATTGCCCGGGCGACCGGCCTGTCCAGGACGACGGTGTCCAGCCTGGTCGCAGAGCTCAAGGACTCGAGCCTGGTGTTTGAGGTCGAGATCAAGGAGCCTCACCTCCGCGGAGGCCGGCCAGGCGTCCAGCTGGTCCTGCAGGACTCATCCAGCGCCGTGATCGGGATCGACTTCGGCCACAGCCACGTGCTGGTCGCCGCGGCCGACCTCGCCCACAACGTGCTGGCGGAGCGCAGGCGCGAGCTCGATGTCGATCACAACGCCAAGGAGTCCCTCGATGCCGCGGCCCGGATGGCCGTGGAGGTATTGGACGAGGCCGGGATCGACCGCAAGCATGTGACCGGCGTTGGCATCGGGATCCCTGGGCCTGTCGACCGCGCCCGCGGCACGGTCGGGTCGGCGACCATCCTCCCGGGCTGGTTGGGCCTGAGGATCGCTGCCGAGATGGAGAAGCGCCTGGGGTTCCCGGTCGAGATCGAGAACGACGCCAACCTCGGCGCCCTCGCAGAGCTCACGTGGGGCGCCGGACGGGATTGCATGAACTTCGCGTACATCAAAGCCGCGACTGGAGTCGGAGCGGGGCTGGTGGTCGACGGCAGCCTGCTTCGCGGCGCTTCGGGGACGGCGGGCGAGATCGGACACACGACGTTGGACGAGAGCGGCTTGCTCTGCTACTGCGGAAACCGGGGGTGCCTCGAAACTGTCGCGTCGGGACCGGCGATCCTGCGGCTCGTGGCCGGCGACGATGGCGAGAGCCTTGGGCTCGGGGACGTCATCGAGCTCGCGGCCCAGGGTGACCTCAGGTGCCGGCGCGCCATCTCCGACGCGGGTCGCGCCATTGGGGTCGCGGTCGCAGGCCTGTGCAACCTGATCAACCCGGAGCGCATCGTCGTCGGCGGCCTTCTGAGCCGGTCCGGCGACCTGCTGCTCCAGCCGATTCGCGACTCCATCCGCCGCTACACCGTTCTCGCCGCCGCGGAATGCGTCGATGTGGTCCCGGCCACGTTCGTCGAACGCGCTGAGCTGCTCGGCGCGCTGGCGTTGGTCATCAGACGCGCGAAGTCGACCGCGGCGACCCTGGCTTCGACGGCCCCCTAGAAGAACCACCGCGTCCGCGAAGGGCGGCGGCTCCTACTTCGCGAGGTCGGGGGGTATCGGCATCGAAGCTGCGTGGACCAAAACGCCGATTCCGAGCCCATCCTGTTCGGGGTCGCCGACAAACTCGAAGGTCTGGGCCAGCGGCTTGAGCTGCCTCCAGAAGATGGGCACGTCGCCGGTCCACCCGGTTGCCTTCAGACCGAGCCGCGTCCAATGGTCCTCGACGATGTCGTGGAACGCGATAACGCCCCCCTCCTTGACGAGGCCCCGGTAATTCACGAAGTCTTTGCGCACACCGTCATATCGGTGATCGCCGTCAATGAAGAGAACATCGATCGGCTTGCCGCCCAGCGCGTTCTTCACGGCGTCGTGCACCTCCCGGCTGCCCGAGTCGCCATCGATGAGGTGGATCTCGATGCCTGGTGGCGCCAGTCGTCGGAGGAATGCCTTGTTGCGAACGTGCAGATCGACACCGATCAAGGTCGTGATGGTCGGGAGCGAGCGGCTGAGGATATAGAAGTGGCCGCCCGAGTAGGTGCCGATCTCGCAGATCACGCGGGGAGATCTGTCTCTCAGGAAAGCGTGGAATCGCTGAACCTCGTCAGGGAGCTGTGCGATCCCGAGATTCCGGTCGGCAAAGGCAAACAACTCTTCAGGAGACTGGGAAGCCGACGATGCTTGACGGCGGAGAGCGAGACGCATCGGAGCGGAACGATGCAGCACGATCCGGCTGAGCCGGCGCCACGTCAGCACGCGTGCAAGCCTGGAGGGCATCGAACGGAACGGGGGATCCAGGTTCAGCGGTCGCATAAGGGCTCCGAATTCTAACCATCGGTGTCGCGCCCTATGATCGGGACCATGATCTGTCGCCGACTGCCGCTGTTCGTGGCCGCGGTTGGCATCCTGGGCTCTCAAGCCGGGCACCTTCTCACCTTCCAGCTTTTGTTCGGATCGGCGGCGCAGCATCTGCAGAGCTCTGGAGCTCATGCCTACTTCCCGATCCTGGCCAAGACCGCGCTCGGCGCAGTCGCCGCGATCGTCCTTGCCGGCATGTTCGTGATCGGCCTCGCACGGATGGTCGGTCGCAGGTCTCCCGTTGTCGCCGCCTCGCAGAAGCCGTTCATCGAGCTGGTGGCGATTCTCTTCACCATCCAGCTGACTTGCTTCCTCGTCCAGGAATTCGCCGAGGCGATGATCGCAGGGTCTGCCGTCGCCTCGGCACCTCAGCTTTTGCTGGGCGGGACGATGGGCCAGCTCCCGGTGGCCGCCCTCGCGGCGATTGGCCTCCGGTGGCTGTTGACCCGCTTCGAATCGGCCGTCGAGGAGCTGCGCGCGCTGCTTGCCACGGTGAGCTCGCCCGCGGTGCCGACTCTTCTGACAGTTCGCGCGTGGCCCGCCGCGGACGGAGGGCTGTTCCTGCGCCAATCGGCCGGCTCTTCGCTCAGCAAGCGAGGACCGCCAACCTCCTAGCGTCCCGAGTCCCCCGGATCGCCGGGGAGCAGACCTGGAAGCAATTACTGAGGAGGAAGAATGAGTCGTATCCGTCTTGCCATCATCGCCGGCGTTCTAGTGATCTTCATCGCCATCGGCGCTTACCTGATTTTTGGGAACCACAAGCCCGCACCACAGAGCCGCGTGTTCAACGTGACGGTGACCGGTGCCAAGACGATGACCCCGATAACGGAGCTGACCGTCAACCAAAATGACACGGTGACCATCAACATTTCGAGCGACACCACCGGCGAGGTGCACTTGCACGGCTACGACATTCCCTTCGATTGCGTCGCGGGCCAGGTCGTGTCACACACCTTCAAAGCCACCATCAGCGGCGGCCCGTTTGATATCGAGTGGGAGTCGACGTCGACCCACCTCGGCGACCTGATCGTGAACCCATGATGCTCGCCGCGATCTTCCTGCACGGTTTCGGCCCGCGCTACGACCTGCCCGCGCCGCTGTTCTGGTATCTCTTTGCCGCGGCCGGCGTGGTCGTCATCTCCTTCGTCCTCGTCGTCGCATTTACCGGTGAGCAGGTCGGGGCGCGGGCCATCCAGTACCCGCGCCGCTCGGCGCCGTTTCTCCTGTGGCTGGCGCGTTCGCCCTGGCCGAGATTCATTGGCGGAGTCATCGGTGTCGTCACGCTCCTCACGATCTTCATCGCCGGTATGTTCGGCTCGACGAACCCTGCGCTGAACCCGGCGGAGTACTTCACCTGGATCTATTTCTGGGCCGGGCTGGTGATCCTGTCAGGCATCGTCGGGAACCTCTGGTACCTGCTGAACCCCTGGGCCGCGATCTACGACCTCGTCAAGCGGTTTGCGCCCAGGACGCCGGTCTGGAAGCTGCCCGACATCGGCGTGTGGCCGGCGGCGGCCGCGTACTTCTCGTTCGCATGCCTGGAGCTCACTTCGGGGATGGCCAACCAGCCGCGCGTGGTGGCCTGGACGGCGCTTGCCTATACCGCCGTGACGCTTCTTGGCATGTTTCTTTTTGGGCGCGACGAGTGGCTGGACCACTGTGAAGCCTTCACCGTCCTCTTCGGCATCATCGGGAGGTTCGGCCCGATCGAAACCGAGCGCAGCGAAGGCGCGGTGACCGCGGTGTACGTGCGCCCCTGGGGCGTCGGCTTGCTGCCGCCCGGACCCAGCGGTTGGGATCGGGTGTTCTTCGTGATCCTGATGCTCAGCACGCTCGCCTTCGACGGCATCCTCTCGACGCCGGCGTGGCAGGACTTCAACGTCACCCTCGAGCCGCTGTGGCTGCCGATGGGGCCATGGGGATTCTTTTTCGTCAGGACGCTGGGACTGGTCCTGTTGACCATCGCCTTCCTGCTGGTGTTCGTGGCGTTCATCGAGCTCGTGATCTTTTTCGGCAACCGCAAGGTCGACTTCGTGACGACGGCCACGGGCTTCGCGCTGACGCTCGTGCCGATCGCGCTCGTCTATAACGCCGCGCACAACTACACCTACGTGTTGGTGCAGTCCCAGGCTCTGATCCCGCTCCTCAACGATCCCCTCGGCAAGGGGTGGCATCTATGGCCCGCCGTCGCCAACCTGACCCCGAGCTTCGCCCTCGCGCAGGCATCGACCACCTGGTTCGCGCAGGTGGTGCTGATCGTTCTGGGCCACGTGATCGCTGTCTACCTCGCGCACCTGCGGGCGGGCGAGAGGTTCCGGTCGGCTCAGCGGGCGCTGCTCAGCCAGTACCCGATGCTCGCGCTGATGGTGATCTATACGATGACCAGCCTTCTGATCCTCGCGCAGCAGTCGACGAAGGCGGCTTAAGCCTTCTTCCAGGGGGCGGGTGGCGGCGGCTTCTCAGGAAACTGGAGCTTGCCCTCCGCCATGCCGTAACCCCACACATCAATGTCCTCGGGCGCGAGGTGGTGGCGCAGGAGCGCAGTGCCCACCTGGGTACGGTGATCGTTGCCGTGGTGGATCGCCTGCGTCAGAAGGACCCACGCGGGGTAGGAACCGCCGCTGCGCTCGACCATGGCGTCGAAGTCGGGTTCAGAATCCAGGTACGCGAACCACCCCTCGCGCTGGCGAGCCAGGTGCTCGAGGAGGGGCCCGGGGCCGCCGGCATTCAAGGCCGGCGTCCGGCCGTGCCCCGTGACGCCGGACAGGTATGACCGATCGGCTGACATCAGGTGGTCCAGGGTTTCAGCGATCGAGCCATACGTGCCGGGTGCCGACCAGGCCAGCTGCTCCGTGGTCAACGCGCGGCAGTGTTCCAGCAGGCGTTCCGTCGCCCAGAGGTGGTGGCCGAAGAAGCGTCGCAGGAGCGGAGCCCACCACGCGCGCGGCTTTTCGTCGATGGATTGAGGCGCGGCTTCGGCGAAGCTCCAGCCATCGAGATCTGGTGGCTCTATGCCCTGCCGGCTCAGGAGGGTGGCGACCTGGGTCCGATGGTCGTCGCCGTGGTGCACCGTCTGCACCAAAGGCAGCCAGTCCGGCATCAGCTCAGGGTCATCCCCACGCTGAAAAGGCAGCACAACCTCCGGATCTCTTTCCGTCTGCAATGTCGCGAGCCAGTGGTCGAGCAGCGATCGAGCGGGCTGCTTCAGGTCGCCCAGCCACCTCGGCGCGCTCAGCAGCACGCGATCTTCCGGAAACTTGCCGGTCACCAGGCGGAGGTAGCCCCCCTCCGAGCTCACGATGTGGTTGAACAGCATCTCGATGCTGCCGTACACGTCGCCGTCCGCGTCGGCTGCGACACCCGGCTTTCCCATGCAGAAGTCAAGGAGGCGATCGGTCGCCCAAGCGTTGCGCCGGAACAGTGCGACCACCGGGTGCATCCGACCAGAGTAAGGAAACCGGCCGGGAGAGGATATTGGTGCCCTATCAGTGACCTGGCCTCTCGACCCCACTGTCTATCTCGGCCTCGTGCTCCTTTATCTGGGGCACGCCTGGCTGGCCCGCGACGTACCGGATTTCGAGCGTAGGCATGCCCTGTATTTCGGGCTCGGGCTGTTCACGATCTGGGTGGCGCTCGAGTCTCCGATCGACACGATCGCCGACCACTACCTCGACAGCATCCACATGCTGCAGCACGTGCTGCTTGGGTTCGTCGCCCCGCCGTTGATGCTTCTGGGTCTCTCGCGAGGAATGGTGGCGAGGGTGGTGCGCGTCCCGGGCGTGCGCGTGCTCACCGAGCCCATCCCGGCGCAGGTCATCGCCGGAGCAGTGATGATCGGCTGGCACATACCCGCCCTCTATGACGCCACCCTTTACTCCGAGCCCCTCCACGTCGCTGAGCACATCACCTTCATCGTGTCCGGCCTGCTGCTGTA
>DATARC010000050.1:0-2697 GCA_036264335.1 Candidatus Dormiibacterota bacterium | reverse complement strand
CATGTGGCGCGTGCTGGCTGATGACGACAGTGGCCGGCGCCTCCGCCTCGCCCAGGGCGCCCCGCACTCTGCCGATCAGGACACCCTCGTTGAGGAGTGAGCGATTTGTGAACAGCGCCACGCGGTTCATCTGCAAACGTTTGAGCTCCGGCGCCAGCAGGGAGAGCGCGCCGGGGCCCCACTGGATGGCGCGCGGGTTGGCATAGCCAAAAGCCCAAGGCATCGCGCCGTCATAGTACGTACGGTGAGCGGGCCACACCAGGGTCAACCGGTCCTAAAGGCAGGCGAGCCATTGGCCACGGCCCGCGCCGCGATGATCCTCATCCACGGCCGCGGAGCCGGCGCCGCCGACATCATGACCCTGGGCGCCGAGCTCCTGCACCCCGGCGTCGCCTACCTGGCGCCGCAGGCCGCCGGCAATGCCTGGTATCCGAATCCGTTCACCGCGCCGATGGAGAGCAACGAGCCCTACCTGAGCTCCGCCCTCGAAGTCATGGGCACTCTGCTCGCAACCATCGAAGAGTCGGTCCCCGCGGACAGGGTGATCCTGCTGGGCTTCTCGCAAGGCGCATGCCTGACGCTGGAATTCGCGGCGCGGAACGCTCGGCGTTACGGCGGCATAGCGGGCCTGAGCGGCGGTTTGATCGGGCCGGATGGCACCCCGCGCGACTACCTGGGGACGTTCGAGGGGACGCCTGCCTTCCTCGGCTGCAGCGACGTCGACCCGCATATAAGAAAGGACAGGGTCACCGAAGCTACCGAGGTGCTCGGCCGCATGGGCGCCAAGGTGACTGCCAGGCTCTACCCCGGCATGGGCCACACGGTCAACGATGACGAGCTGCAGGCGGTCAGGGCGATGGTGGTCGCGACCGCAAGCTAACTGCAATTCGCAGCCTCAACCTGCGAGGCATGGTCCGCACAAGCGTGGCAGTACTCGTTCTGCTCACGGCCATGGCATGCGGAGGCACCCCTGCCACCGCCCCATCGCCACGACTCTCTGCCACCTTCACCATGGGCGCGATGAACGCAAGCGGCGTCACGGGCACCGGCGAGGTCATCAAAGCCCCCGGGAGCTTCACGGTGTCGATCGTGATCCACGGTCTGAAAGCCAACTCGTCACACGTCTCGCACGTGCACGTCGGCAGCTGCGCCAAACCGGGCGGCGTCGCCTATGCGCTGCTCCAGGTGATCGCTGATGCCTCGGGCACCGCATCCGCGACGACCAAGGTTCCCGAGTACTACTCGATGCCGGCCACCGGCTGGTACGTCAACGTGCATGCCGGCCCCGACCTCACCGAGGCCGAGTACGCCCCAAGCGTGTCGTGCGGCGATCTGCCGGCGTTTTAGCCCAGCGCTAGGCCTTCTCCTCGGCCTTTTCCCCTTCCTCGCCGAGCTCGACGATGTCGCCTTTGTGGAACAGGACCCGCTTGAGCACCGCCTGCCACTTCGGCTTGCGCCTGGAGAGGTATTCCAGCGCCATCGCGAAGTGCTTGAACTCCTCCTGCTGGGCGTTTTCCATGATCGCCTTCGCCTGGGCGTCTTTCTCGAGCGAGATCCGCTGCTCGTACCAGCCGATCGCCTCCGCCTCCTCCTGGAGGGAGGCGACGATCCGGGCGAACGTACGTATGTCCTGGGCCAGCTCTCCTGGGGGCTCGTGATACTGGTCTGCGCCCATGTTTCCTGTCTCCTCTGACCCGATTTCGAAGGGAAGTCGATCTTAAGACCTGCCCGCGACTGAGTAGAACGGGCGGGGCTGCCCGTTTTTGAATCGACTAGGCAGAATCTCCGCCGCAAGGCGGGCCATCGGAGGGTTGAACGTGGGACTAGGTGCAATCGTCGTTTGGATCATCGTCGGCCTTATTGCCGGGTTCCTGGCCAGCAAGGTCGTCTCAGGCCACGGCATGGGCCTGCTGTGGGACATCGTGGTCGGTATTCTGGGCGCCTTCGTCGGTGGCTGGCTTGCGAGCCTCGTCGGCATCGCGGTCACCAACATCCTGGTCCAGATCATCGTCGCCTTTATCGGCGCCGTGCTTCTGCTGATCATCTTCCGGGCCATCGTCGGCCGCCGCAGGACCACAGCGTAACCACACGACTTCGACCAGGCCTCGCGGTCTCACCGCGAGGCCTTTTTACTTTTCCTCGTACGCTGGCTGGTCGTGGACCGCGCCGACCTGGTCGCCCTGCTTCGCGATGGTGTGGCCACCCAGGGCGGGCACTGGGCCGACCTGGGCGCCGGCGACGGAGCCTTCACCTTCGCGCTTGCGGATCTGCTCGGGCCAGGCGCCAAGATCACGGCCATCGGCCGTGATTCGGGTGCGTTGCGACGGCTGGCGTCGGCCGCAGCCGGCGCACCAATCGAAACCCTCGTCGCCGATTTCACCAGCCAGCTCAACCTGTCCGGCCTCGACGGCGTCGTGATGGCCAACTCGCTGCACTTCGTCAAGAACAAAGGGCCGGTCCTCGCCTCGGTCCACACCATGCTGCGGCCCGGCGGCACCCTGATCGTGGTCGAGTACGAGACCGACAAGGGCAACCCGTGGGTCCCGCACCCGTTCTCCTTCGCGACGTGGACACGCATGGCGGCCGATTCCGGCTTCGGGCCGACCCGCCTGCTGGGCCGCTATCCCAGCCGGTACTTCGGGTCGATGTATTCAGCTGCGAGCATCGCCGCGCCGCCAGGGGCACGGCGAACCAGAT
>DATARC010000043.1:0-20901 GCA_036264335.1 Candidatus Dormiibacterota bacterium | reverse complement strand
GACCAGCTTGCGGGCCGCATCGACGATCTCGGCGCGGCCCCCGTAGTTGAGGCAGACGTTCAGCACGCCGCCCTGGTTGCCCGCCGTGCGCTCCATCGCCTCGTCGATGCGCTGTCGCATCTTGGCTGAGAGCTCGTCCCGGCGCCCGCTGACGACAATTCGCACCCCGCGCCTGTGCATCTCGTCGATCTCGCGCTGCATCGTCTCGTGGAACAGCCGCATGAGGGCGCGCACCTCGGCGCGTGGTCGGGACCAGTTCTCGGTCGAGAACGCATACACGGACAGCACTTTGACGCCGAGGTCCTCGCAGCCCTGGAGAACCCTTTTGATCGCCCGGACTCCCGCGCGGTGGCCGAAGCTGGCGGGGTGGCCCCGCTGGCGGGCCCAGCGGCCGTTCCCATCCATGATGATCCCGATATGAGTAGGAACTGCAGGGTCCAAGGGCTTTAAAGCGTAACTACGTGGCTCTCAACCCGGCCTAGCACGAGCGTGGCAGGGTTGGCCGAGGTCCCCCCGGCCATAGGCGCCCGAGGGCCTTAAAGCGTAACTACGTGGTTCATAACCCGGCCTGACACGAGCGTGGCAGGGTTGGCCGGGGTCCCCCCGGCCATGACTTTGTACCCAAAACCATCCCGACGTGGCGTGGAGAAATCCTTGAACAAAGCCGATCGATATACCGGAGGGTGGCAGCCGCGCGCGAAGCGCCACGGGATGACGCCTAGACTTCCATGACCTCCGCTTCCTTCCTCGCGGCGATGGCGTCGACTTTCTCGATCTGGGCTTCGGTCACCTTCTGCAGCCTTGCGTGGCCCCGCTTGGAGTCGTCTTCCGTCACCCCGCCTTCCTTGGTCAGCTGGTCGACGCGATGGATCTCGTCTCGCCGGATGTTGCGGATGGCGACACGAGCCTCCTCCGCCTTCTGCTTGACGAGCTTGACGAACTCCTTGCGGCGCTCCTCGGTGAGCGGCGGGATCGGTACCCGGATGACCTGGCCGTCGCTCGCGGGGTTGAGGCCCTGGTCACCGGTACGCAAAGCCTTCTCGATCGCCCCGATCTGGCTCTTGTCGTAGACCTGCACTATCAGCAGGCGGGGCTCCGGTGCGCTGATCTGCGCCAGCTGGTTGAGGGGCGTCGGCGTGCCGTAGTACGGCACCATGATCTTGTCGATCAGCGCAGGGTTGGCGCGGCCGGTGCGAATGGTCGCCAGGTCCGCCGAGAAGTGGTCGACCGACTTGCTCATCTTCGACTCGGCGTCGCGAAGGATGGGGTCGATCATTTCGGTGCAGCTCCGACCAGAGTGCCGATTTCCTCGCCGAGGATAACGCGCTCGATGTTGCCCGGGATCAGGAGGTTGAACACGAGGATCGGCACGTCGTTGTCCATGCACAGGGTGACAGCCGTGTTGTCCATCACCTCGATGCCGCGGTTGAGCACCTCCATGTAGTCGAGGTGGTCGAGCTTGGTGGCCGTGGGATCGAGCTTGGGGTCGGCTGTGTACACGCCATCGACCTTGGTCGCTTTGAGAATGACGTCCGCCTCGATCTCGACGGCACGCAACGCGGCCGTGGTGTCGGTGGTGAAGTAAGGGTTGCCGGTGCCGGCGGCCAGGATCACGACCCGCCCCTTCTCCAGATGGCGGACGGCGCGCCGGCGGATGTACGGCTCAGCGACCTGCGGCATCTGGATGGCGGTCATCGTGCGCGCCGGGATCCCTATCCGCTCCAGCGCGTCCTGCAGCGCCAGCGCGTTGATCACCGTCGCCAGCATCCCCATGTAGTCCCCGGTCGCGCGATCGAAGCCCAGCTCGCTGGCGGCCATGCCACGAAAGATGTTGCCGCCGCCGACCACCAGCGCGATCTGCACGCCCATCTCATGCACGCGCTTGACCTGACCCGCGATGGCCTGGACGACCGAGAGGTCGATGCCGTAGTCCCGCGCTCCGCCAAGTGCCTCGCCGCTCAGCTTGAGCAGCACACGGTTGTACTTCGGCGAACGGTCCCCCATCTCACTCAATGCGTCGGTGGTCACGCCTCCCTGACGTTGAATCGGGCGAACCTGCGGACGACGATGTTCTCCTGCAGCTTGGAGATGTTCTCAGCGATCAGGTCCTGGACCGTGGTCTTGGGATCGCGCCAGTGCGGCTGCTCGAGCAGGCAGTTCTCCTTGAGGAAGTTCTCGACCTGTCCCTCGACGATCTTGGGGATGACCTGCTCAGGCTTCCCGTCCTGCTGGGCCTTGGCCTCGAAGACGGCTCTCTCGGCGACCAGAACGTCGTCGGGCACCTCATCGCGTGAGACCCACCTCGGGCTCGTCGCCGCGATCTGGAGGGCGAGCTCCTTCGCCAGCTTGCGAAAGTCCTCGCCCTTGGCGACGAAGTCTGTCTCGCAGTCGACCTCGACCAGCACGCCGACCTGGGGTGGAAAGTCATTGCCGAGCTTGTGCAGGTAGGCCTCGACCACGCCCTGCCCTGTTGCGCGACCCGCCTTCTTCACAGCCTTCGCGATGCCCTTCTCGCGAAGGATCGTGAATGCCTTGTCGAGGTCGCCGTCGGCCTCTTCGAGCGCGTTCTTGCAGTCGAGCATGCCCGCGCCGGACATCTCACGGAGCTTCTTGACGAGCTCCATTGGAACCTTGGCCACTAGCGAGCCTCCTCGTCGTCCACCGTCCGGCCGCTGAACTCCTCTTCGGAGACGGTCGGAAGGTAGTCCTCCTCGTCCTCGAGGTACTCCTCGATCTCCTCGTAGCGCGGGGTCTCCAGGAACTCGCGCTCCTCGACCTCGGGCAGGATCTCGCCGCGGGCCTGCGCCTCCTGGCGACCTTCCTGGCAAGCGTCGGCGATCTTGGCCGTCAAGAGCTTGACCGCGCGGATAGCGTCGTCATTGCCGGGGATCACGTAGGTGATGAGGTCGGGGTCGCAGTTCGAGTCCGTGATCGCCACCACCGGGATCTTCAGCCGGTTCGCCTCGGTGACCGCGATGTGCTCCTTGCGCGGGTCCACAACGTAGAGCGCGCCAGGTAGCCGCTTCATGTCCGCGATGCCGTCGAAATGGAACATCAAGCGGTCGAGCTCGTCCGTGAGGCGCTTGGCCTCCTTCTTGGACATCGTCTCGAACTGCCCTTCCTGCTGCATCTTCCGCAGCTCCTGAAGGCGCTCGATCCTCTTCTTCACAGTGCTGAAGTTGGTGAGCATCCCACCCATCCAGCGGCGGTTGACGAAGTACATGCCGCAGCGTGCGGCCTCGGTCTGGATGGTCTCCTGGGCCTGCTTCTTGGTGCCGACGAAAAGCACCGGGCGGCCGCTGGCGGCGACGCTTCGGGTGAAATCCCAGGCCTCGTCCAGGAGCCGCACGGTCTTCTGCAGGTCGATGATGTGGATGCCGTTGCGCGCAGTGAAGATGTAGGCGCGCATCTTGGGGTTCCAGCGGCTGGTCTGATGCCCGAAGTGGACACCTGCCTCCAGCAGCTGCTTCAACGTAACTTGAGCCACGTTCGATTGCCTCCCTGTTGAACTTCCGCCCGGTTCCGGCCTTCTCGCGAAGGACAGGGGTCATGCCCCGGGCGTGCTAACTCAGTCGATGCCGGGCGCGCGCAGGGCGTCCCTTGCTTGAACTGGCCAGACGAGTATACCCATCACAGTCCCCCGGGAAACCGGCCGGCGCACTCGCCGCTGGCCGGCAGCGCGACGATGGTCGTGGGCACCTCGCCTGGCGATGAGCCGACCTTCAACGAGGGGAAGCCGATGACGGCGTCCGGCGCCAGCAGGTGGTCTTCATCGATCCACAGGCAGGCATTGTGGCCGGCCACCGTGGCGTGCGGTCCTCCAGAGGGCCGGGTGAAGATATGGGTCACGGGCGTCCCAGCGCCGATGCCTGCGCCGGGCGAGAAGAAGACGCTCACTCCGCCGGGCGAGAGGCCGGACTGCCTGTCAGCGACGTCCGCAGGCTGGCTGCTGATGAACGAGCCGCCCCAGTTGTAGACGTTGGCCTGGTGCGTGCTCTGATCGATGCAGGCAACTCCCGACGGCGACGGCCAGAAGCTCGGGATGCACGGATTGCCGATCTTCGCCACGCGGACTGCGGTCGCTGCGTTCGCGACGTGCCACTCGATGGGCGCAAGGCCGGCCGGCTCAAAGGTGCAGGGCGCGAAGACGCCGAGCACCAATAGGCCGTTGTGCCAACCCATGGGCCAAAGGGTCGATCCGTTGCCCTTGAGCTTGGGCACGGTGTTCGTGTAGATCACGGAGTGGTTGGTGTGACCGAGCAGGTCTTCGACGTAGAGGGTGAGCTTGATGGTGCCGGCCGGCGACAGGTCCTCGACCATGACCGCGATGCGCTGGTCGTCGGGGCTGACGGAGAAGAAGCTGACGGTTGTGGCGCCCCCCGGCACCGTCGTCACGTCGCCAGTCTGCCCGTCGGGAGTCAGGAACTTGATCTTGGTGTTGCCGTCCCGGTAATAGACCTTGTTGTCGCTCGCGCTCACCGGCGGCTGCAGGACAGCGCCCGTGCCCTGCCCGCACGATTGAACCGACGGCGCCGCCACTTTGGCGTGGGCGGCGATGGTGCCGGCGGGCGTGATCATCTCGAGCGTGCCGGCGGTCAGCAAGAGTCCGTAGCTCGTGGCGACCGGAGTGCCGGAAGGCGAGCCCGACGGACTCGTGACCGCGCCGGCTGATGCCGCTGGGCTGGTGGGACTGTGTCCCGTATTTCCACTGCAGGCGGTGGCCAGCAAAAGGACAGTCACCGCCGCCAGTGATCGCATCGGTCGCACCACTGTAGGCGGAACCCGGGTTAGGCTTCCGCTCCCTTCTTGACTCGCTTCGGGCCTGGGCACGCGGGGTAATCCGAGCACGACTTGAACATGCCGTACCGGCCTCGGCGCTCGACCATCGGCTTGCCACAAACGGGGCACGGTTCGTCGAGCAGCTTGGGCCCGGCGCCGGCCTTGCCGTCCTTGCCGATGTTGGCTCTGTATTTGCATTCGGGATAGCGCGAGCAGGCGACGAACGGCCCGTACCTTCCGGTTCGTTCGACGACGTTGCCTTCGCCGCACATCGGGCACTTCTCGCCCGTGAGCTTCTCCGACTGCGCATCCTTCTTTATGTACTTGCAATCGGGATACCCGGAGCAGCCGACAAATTCGCCGAAACGACCGTGGCGCAGCTGGAGCGGCTTGCCGCATGTGGGGCACGCCTCTTCGAGCAGCTTGGGCTCGGGCACCTCGCCGTCGGGGGTCAGCGCGCGGCGATATTTGCACTTCGGGTAGCGAGAGCATCCGAGGAAAGGCCCATACCGGCTCGCCTTGTTCACGAGGTGGCCTTCCTTGCACAGCGGACAGATCTCGCCGGTGTCGGCGGGCATGGCCTCCTCTGCGTCGGTGAGCATCTTCTGGAGCGGTCCGTAGAAGTCGCTCACGACAGGCACCCACTGCTGGTTGCCGCTCTCGACCTCGTCGAGGCGCTTCTCCAGCGTCGCGGTGTAGTCGTCGTCGGAGATGACCTTGAAGTGCCCGACCATGATCGCGTTCACGGCCTCGCCGATGCGCGTGGGGTGCAAGCGGCGTTCCTTGATCTCGACGTAGCCGTGATCCTTGATCGTCTCGACGATCGGGGCGTAGGTCGAGGGCCTCCCGATCCCGCGTTGCTCCAGCTCCTTGATGAGCGTCGCCTCCGAATAGCGCGGGGGCGGCTGCGTGAAGTGCTGCTCGGGCTTGAGGCCGTGGTAGTCGAGGTCTTCGCCCTCTGCCATCTGAGGCAGGTCAGGCTCTTCCTTCTCGTCGCGCTCCCACACCTTGTAGAAGCCGTCGAAGGCGAGCACGGAACCCGTGACGCGGAAAACGTAATCGCCGCCCTCGATCTCGACCTGCGTCTGGTCGTAGACCGCGGGCGCCATGCGGCTGGCGACGAAGCGGCGCCAGATGAGGTCGTACAGCTTTTGCTGGTCTGCGCTCAGGTACTGGCGCACCGACTCGGGAGTTCGGTTGACGTCGGTTGGCCGGATTCCCTCATGCGCGTCCTGCGCGCCTGGGCTGACCTTGCCCGTCCGCGGGCCGCCGAGGTACTTGTCCCCGTGCTTCTCCTTGATCCAGCCTTTGACCTTGGCTTCGGCCTCGGGCGAGATGCGGGTCGAGTCGGTACGCATGTAGGTGATGAGACCGGTCGAACCCTCGGCCCCCAGCTCGACGCCTTCGTAGAGGTCCTGGGCCACGCGCATCGTGCGGCGCGGCGCAAAGCGCAAGCGGCTCGAGGCATCCTGCTGCAACGTCGATGTGATGTACGGCAGATACGAGCTCTTGGTGCGGCGCTTCTTGTCGACGCCGATGACCTTGTAGCTCGCGCCCTCGAGCTTGCGCACGATCTCCTGGGCCTCGGCCTCGGTCCGGACCACGAGCTTGGTATCCGCTTTGGGCGTTTCGGCGTCGCCGTTCGCGTCGCCATTGGCGTCGGGCTCGGCCGGCTCGTCGCGCAGCCGGTTGAGCCGGGCGAGGAAATGCTGGTCGGCCTTTTGCTTCGCGAGCTCCACGTCGATGGTCCAGGACTCGACCGGGACGAACTTCCTTATCTCCTCCTCGCGGTCCACGACCAGGCGCAGCGCGACCGACGAAACGCGGCCGGCGCCGATTCCCTTCTGCACCTTGCTCCACAGGAACGGACTCAGCCTGTAGCCCACGAGGCGGTCGACCACGCGGCGCGCCTGCTGGGCGTTGACCAGGCGCATGTCGATCTCGCGGGGCGACTCGAGGGCGCGGCGCACAGCCTCGGCCGTGATCTCGTGGAACTCGATGCGCTTTGGCGAGCGCAGCTTGAGCACCTCCGAGAGATGCCAGGCGATCGCCTCCCCCTCGCGGTCAGGGTCGGAGGCGAGGATCACCTCGGCCTCATTCTTGGAAGCCGTCCGCAGCTCGCCGATGGTCTTCTTGCGGCTCTCCACCACCTCGTAGTGGGGTTTGAAGCCTGCCTCCACGTCCACCGCGAGCTCGTTTCCGGGCAGGTCGCGGACGTGCCCCATCGAGGCCAGGACGTCGAAGCGGTCACCTAGAAACCGCTTCAGAGTCCTTGCCTTGGCGGGCGACTCTACGATGATCAATCCTTCCGACACTTCGCTCCTCTATATACCCAGCCGGCCCTGTTTCTTCCCCGACCGGCTTCTGGGCGGGCAATCCTACGCCCGTTCTTTGCCGGGACGCAATGCCCGAACGTAGCCTGCCTCCCGACGGCGCACAGCGCCGTCCAGCTCCAGGGCGGTGAGCCGTCCGAGCACCTCGGACACCGGCAGCTGCAGCTTTCGGGCGATATCGGCGGCGCTCAGAGGCAGGACTTCGGACAGGTGGGCGACCAGCCCGTCGCGCTCGGGGCGGAGGGCAAAAGCCAGCCGTTCCGGAGGCAGCAGGGGATCGTCGAGCACCTCGCCGCCCCGGCCGACCACGGCCAGGATGTCCCTTGCGTTCTGGACGAGGCCGGCGCCGTCCCGGAGCAGGGCATGTGTACCCACTGAAAGCGGCGAGAAAACGCTGCCCGGGACCGCCATCACCTCTTTGTGTAGATGGAGGGCGGCCTCGGAGGTGATCAAAGCGCCTGAGCCCTCCCCCGCCTCGACCACGACGACGACGTCAGAGATCGCCGCCATCGTCCAGTTGCGAGCGGGAAAGTTCTGGCGCCTTGGGATGGTGCCGTCCGGAAACTGGCTGACGAGCGCGCCCCCGCCGGCGAGGATCTCCTGGGCCAGGTGGCTGTGCGAGGCTGGGTAGACGACGTCCACGCCCGTCCCCATGACGGCAACCGTGGCGCCGCCGCCGTTCAGCGCGCCGCGGTGGGCGGCGGCGTCGATGCCGAGTGCAAGGCCGCTCACCACCACCACGCCCGCCCGCGCGAGGTCAATGGCGAGCTGCTCCGCGACCGCTTCTCCATAAGGAGAGGGCCGGCGGGAGCCGACGATGGCGACGCGAGGACCGTCTGGCGGCGGCCAGCGGCCGCGGGTTCTTAGAGAGGCGGGGTCAGGCAGCGACATCGTTGAGGCGGTATCCGAGCGCTTCCAGGACGTGGCTTTCTCTGATGCGCTCTGAGCCGTCGAGGTCGGCCGATGTGCGCGCCACCCGCCATGCCCGGTGGAAGCCTCGGGCGGTGAGGCCGCGCTGCTCAGCCCATCGCTCGAGGGTCCGTCTCGAGGTCGGGTCGAGGGCGGCCTGCTGCCGAAGGCGGGCGGGTTTGAGCTGCGCGTTGAGGCAGCCCTGGCGTTCGAGCTGGCGGCGTCGTGCGCCGACGACGCGCTCTCTCACCGGGGCCGAGGATTCGCCGGTTGGCTCGGAGGCCAGGGCTTCCAGGGGTACCCGCCGTACGCCGACCTTCAGGTCGATGCGGTCGAGCAGCGGCCCGGACAGCCGGCGCTGATACGAGTCGACCATCGCCGGCGTGCAGCGGCAGGCGCGCTTGACGTCGCCCGACCAGCCGCAGGGACACGGGTTGGTGGCCGCCACGAGCGTGAAGCGGGCGGGATACGTGACAGAGCCTGCCGACCTTGTGATCGCGACACGACCTGTTTCGAGTGGCTGGCGCAGCGCCTGCAGGACGTTGGCCTGGAACTCCGCCAGCTCATCGAGGAAGAGGACGCCTTGATGCGCCCTTGAGATTTCGCCGGGCTGCGCAAGGCCGGCGCCGCCTCCGATGAGACCGGCCATCGATACGCCGTGGTGTGGTGCGCGGAAGGGACGTGACCAGTCCAGGGGCTTGGTCGCCGAGAGGTCACCGAGGAGGCTTCTGACCTGCGCGACCTCGAGCGCTTCCGCCAGCTCCAGAGGAGGGAGGATGCCAGGGAGGCAGCGGGCGAGCATGGTCTTGCCGGCGCCAGGGGGCCCGCTGAGGAGGAGGTGATGTCCGCCCGCGGCTGCGACCTCGAGGGCGCGGCGGGCCTCCTCCTGGCCGTGGACTTCGCTCAGGTCGTGCTCGGCGGAATCGACCTCGATATCGATGTGCGGTTCCGTCCGAGGCTGGGGTTCGATCGGTAGCGCGTGCGTGATGTGCGCGATCACGCCGGCGAGATTCGTGCATGGAATCACTTCGAGGCCCTCGATCAATGCGGCTTCGACGGCGTCTGACGCGGGGACGAAGAGCCGCTCAAAACCTTGGCGGCGAAGCCAGCGCGCAGCCACGAGGACTCCGTCCACATGACAGACCGTGCCGTCAAGGGCGAGCTCTCCCAGGAAGGCGGAGCGCGGCGGTGCGGCTCGACGCATCATGGCCAGCGCGACCGCAACGGCCATGGGTAGGTCGAGACCGCTTCCTTCTTTGCGGAGCTCGGCTGGGGCCAGGTTGACAGTGAGGCGCTGGTGCGGAAACTCGAGCCCACTGTTGCGGATCGCTGAGCGAACGCGCTCGCGCGCTTCCTTCACCGACGTGGTGGCGAGGCCGACGATGTTGAAGATGACCTTGCCCGTGGAGGCGTCCGCCTGGACCTCGACGCGGCGTGCCTCCAGGCCGACAAGAACGCAGGAGTCGACCGATGCAAGCACCGCGCGGACGTTAGCCGGCTGAGGGAGCTGGGTCAGCCCTGGGTGTTAACGGCGGCCGGTTAAGCCTTGCCCTCCAGGAAGTCCGCCACATCTCTTTGGAACTCCTCCGGCTGCTCGATGAAGATCATGTGGCCCGAATCCCCCACGATCACCTTCTTCGCGCCCTTGATTCCGGACGCAATCTCGTCGGCGCAAACCGGTCCGCAGATGAAGTCCTCCTCGCCCGTGATGACCAGCGTCGGCGCCTTGATCGCCCCCAGCTCCCCCCGAAGATCAAACGTTTCAAAGATTTGCTGGTTGAAGAGCTTCAGAGTGTCGGCGTTGGGCGTCTCCACCTTTAACGTGTCGAGGTACCCCGCCTCCGCGGCCCCGTAGTGCGCGAAATACAGGGGCAGCTCCCGGAACAACAACCCGGCCATCTCCTCATCGCTCGAAAACCGGCCCTCCTGCTCCGCGTCGAGCGCCGCCACCGCGTCCGCGTACCACGGCTGCCCCGACCGCTTGTCCATCCCTTCGCGCATCGCCGCCTGCTGCGCGTCGCCGAACCGCGCCAGCGTCGACGCCAGGACCAGCCTCTCCACCTTCTCGGGATGCCGGGCGGCGTACGCCTGCGCCACCACCCCGCCGTGCGAGTGCCACAGCAACATCAGCCTGTCGAGCCCGAGGTGCAGCCGCAGCTCCTCGACATCGGCCACGTAATCCTCGATCCGGTACGCCATGCGGTCGTTCGGTCGGGCCGAGCCTCCCGTCCCGCGCGGGTCGAGCAGCACCAGCGTGAACCTCTCCCACAAACCGGCCAGGTCCGCGAAGTAGAGCGCCGAGAACCCTGGTCCGCCTGGGTGGCAGACCACGACCTGCCCACTGCCCATCTTGTGGTAGGCCAGCTTTCGCCCATCGGCCGTTTTCATGCTCACGACAGCCGCGGCTCCGGGCGCCAGCGGCCGCCCTCCTCCAGATATCCGGCGGGCTGGTCAGGGTCATGACTCAGCACGAGCAGCCAGCGGTGGCGCTCCGCCTCTTCGAACAGCCGCGCCTTTTGCTCGAGCACGCGCAGCGGATCCAGGTCGGCGGCCATCGTCCACGGCACCCGAAGGTGTGGCGTCTGACACACCAGGTCCCCCGTCACGGCACACGCCAGCTCTCCCGACCGAAACACGATCACCTGGCTCCCGGGTGTGTGGCCACCGACGAGTCGCACATGCACGCCAGGCAGCACCTCGGTGTCTCCCTCCAGCAGCTCCACCGCGCGATTTCCATCGGCCAGCGGCGTGAAGTCATCGTGGTAGTACGCAGACTCGCTCCGCTGGTCCGGATGCAGCGCAAAATCCCATTCGCTCTTCTGGATGAAGTGCCGCGCCTTCTTAAAGGTCAGCTCGAGGCCTCCGCGCTCGTCCCTGCGTGTCAAGCCGCCCGCGTGGTCCCAATGCAGGTGCGTGGTGATGACCGCGTCGACCTCGTCCGGAGTGATCCCCACCCGCCGCAGCGAGTGCAGCAAACCCTCTGGCTCCCTCAGCTCGACCTGGCGCGCCCTTTTCTCGCTGAGCTTGGTGCCGATCCCCGTCTCGCAGACGACGACTCGACCGTTGATCCGCGCGATCAGACCGATGCACGCCATGTCGATCATGTTGTTGCCGTCGGCCGGCCTCTTCTTCTCCCACATCACCTTGGGCACCACGCCGAACATCAGGCCTCCGTCGGCCTTCCAGTGGCCCGCAATCAGGAGATGAAGCTCGAGGTCGCCCAGCTGCACGTGACTAATATGCTCCCGGGCGCCGCGGCTTACGTAAAGTAGCCAGCAGCCGTGCGTTACCTATAGACTCACCAACATGCCGAGATCAATGTGGAAAGGCGTCGTCTCGTTCGGAATGGTCTCGATACCGATTCGCCTGTACAACGCGACAGAATCGAGCGCCAAGGTGTCCTTTCGCCAGCTCTGCCCCGACCACAAGTCTCCCATCACGTACAAGCGCTGGTGCTCGGAAGGTGACCACGAGGTCGCTTACGGCGAGATCCTGAAGGGCTATGAAGTCGGCAAGGATCGCTACGTGATCATCGACGACAAAGACCTCGACAACCTCCCGCTGGCGACGGCGCACAGCATCGACATCACCGAGTTCGTGCCCGCCGACGACATCGAGCCCGGCCTCTATTTCAAGAACGCGTACTACATGGAGCCCGAGGAGCTGGGCAAGAAGCCGTATCAGCTACTCCGCAAAGCGCTCGAGGCGACAGGTCGAATGGCGATCGCCAAAATCGCCCTTCGCGACCGCGAGCACCTGGCCGCCCTGCACTCCCACGGCCCCGGCCTCCTCATGAACACTCTGAACTGGCCCGACGAGATTCGCTCGGTCGAAGGCCTGAAAGGCCTCGATGGCGAAGTCAAGATCAACCCGAAAGAGCTCGAGATGGCCAAGGCCTTGATCGAGAGCCTCGCCGATTCGTTCGACCCCGCGCGGTACAAGGACGACTACAAGGAAGCGGTCATGAAGGTTGTCCAGGCCAAGATCGACGGCGAGGTCATCGAAGCCCCGGCGGCGCCGCAGACCGCGAAGGTCATGGACCTGATGGAGGCACTGCGAGCTTCGGTCGAGCAGGCCAAGAAATCGCGCAAGACAGGCGGCCGCGAGGCGCCCGCAACCGAAGTCAAGAAGGCTCGAAGAAAAGCTTCTTAGCCTCGGCGGCCTAATCTGACGGGCATGGGCGACCCCGATCAGCTTCAGATCGAGCTCGAGAGCTTTCCCGCGGAGCTCCGGCCCATGCAGGCCGCGTCCGCGGAGGCTCCATTCAGCTCGCCCGACTACCTCTTCGAGGTCAAGTGGGACGGACTCCGGTGCCTGGTCTTCCGCGAAGGCGACGGACACATTCGACTCCAGGATCGGGGCCTCAACGACCTGACCGCCGACGTGCCGGAGGTGGTCGCCGCGGCCAAGCGCGTGCCCCTCGGCAGCGTCATCGATGGAGAGCTCGTCGCCACCGACAGCGACGGCCGGCCGGACTACCCACGGCTCCGCCAGCGGTTGGCGGGCGGCGCCGCCCTCCGTGATCAGATCCCAGTGGCCTACCTCGCCTTCGACGCGCTCTACCTCGAGGAGAAGCCGCTGATGCGCCAACCCGTGCTTCGGCGGCGAGCACGATTGCAAAAGGCGGTGGAGCCTGGCGGCCACATCTTCGTGCCCGACCACATCGACGAGGATGGCGTCGAGCTCTTCGAGGCCTGCCTCGAACGCGGCCTCGAGGGCGTGGTCGCCAAGCACAAGCAGAGCCCCTACGTCGCCGGCCAGCGAAGCCCTTTCTGGTTGAAGGTGAAAGCCGTCAAGTCGGATGACTTCGTCGTGATCGGATGGACCGGCGACAAACCTTTCGACGCGCTGGTCGTCGGCTATCACGAAGATGGGCGCCTGTTGCCCTGCGGTACAGTCGGCGGCGGCTACGACGATGCCGCGAGGAAAGCAGTGGGCGATGCGCTCATAGCCCTCGCCACGGAAGCCTCTCCCCTCGAGCCGCCACCGATCATGACCAGGCCCGTGCACTGGGTGCGGCCCGAGCTGGTGGTCAGCGTGCGTTACTCAGAGTGGTCGCCCGATGGCACCCTGCGCTTTCCGATCTTCAATGGGCTGAGACCCGAGGTTCATCCTGCGGAAGCCGTGCGGCACCGACCTCGCGTGGTGATCTCCGGCCATGTGAAGCCGGGCTCGCTCGCCTACGACCTCACCCGATTTCCGTTCTGACGAATCGATGTTGGAGCCAGGTTTCGACGTCGTCACTGGTGCATTCAGCTATACCGGGCGCTTCATCGCGCGCAAGCTGCTCGACGGCGGCCGCCGGTTGCGCACCCTGACCAACCATCCTCAGCGCCCCGGGGCACAGGAACTGGAGGTCGACGTGGCGCCTCTCCAGTTCACCGATCGCGCCGGCCTCGTCGAGAGTCTTCGCGGCGCCGACACCTTCTACAACACCTACTGGGTTCGCTTTCGACACGCCGGCATCGGCTTCGGCGACGCGGTGGCCAACACTCGAATCCTCATGTCGGCGGCGGCCGAAGCCGGCGTGCGCAAGGTGGTGCACATCAGCGTCAGCAACCCTTCTCTCGATTCGCACCTCGACTACTACGCCGGGAAGGCGCGCACCGAAGAGATAGTCAAGGAATCAGGTTTGAAGTGGGCGATCGTCAGGCCGACTCTGATCTTCGGCCCGGGCGACATCCTCATCAACAACATCGCGTGGCTGCTTAGAAACATGCCGATATTCGTGATCCCCGAGAGCGGCCGGTACCGCGTCCAGCCGGTGGCGGGCGAAGACGTCGCGGACATCTCGACCTGGGCGGCGGCCCAAGCCGAGAACGTCGTGGTGGACGCCGCAGGCCCCGAGATAATCACGTATGCCGAGATGGTCGACAGCGTCGCGATCGCAGTGCGCCGCCGGCCGCGCATCGTGCGTCTGCCGTCGCGTATGACCCTGGCGGCGGGTGACGTTGTCGGCTTGTTCGTTCGCGACGTCATGCTCACCCGCCAGGAGCTGGAAGGCTTGATGGAGGAGCTTCTTGTCTCCAAAGACGAGCCTCGCGGGACCCGCCGTCTGGATGACTGGCTTGTTCGCAGCACCGATTCGTTGGGCCGGAGCTACGCTTCGGAGCTGAGCCGCCACTTCCGGTAACGTGCTGGGCGATGACCTCGCCCGCGCCGGGTGCGTCCGCCGCCGTCGAGGCCAGGCAGCTGGTCAAGCGTTACGGGCTGGTGACGGCAGTCGACGGCGTCAGCTTTTCTGTGGGGCGAGGCGAGATCTTCGGGTTTCTCGGCGCCAACGGAGCGGGCAAGACCACAACCTTGCGCATGCTGTGCGGCCTGCTGACTCCGACCTCCGGCACCGCGGTGATCGACGGGGTCGACATCCTGAACGACCCGCTCAACGCCAAGGCTCGCATGGGTTATCTCGATGAAGAGCCCTTCGTCCACCCACATCTCACCGGGCGCGAGTTCCTCAACTTCGTGGCCGACCTGTATCGCATGCCACGCGGCGCCCAACGCGAGCAGAGGATGGAACGCCTGCTGGGCCTGTTCGAGCTGGCCAACCGCGATGGCGAGCTGATCGGCGCTTACAGCCACGGCATGCGCCAGAAGATCGGCCTGGCCTCGCTGCTGATCCGCGAACCCTCGGTCCTGTTGCTGGATGAGCCGACCAACGGTCTCGATCCGCGATCCGCCCGGCTGGTGAAAGACCTCCTGGAGGAGCTGGCAAGCCGAGGCACGACCGTCCTGCTGTCCACGCATATCCTCGAAGTCGCCCAGGCCCTCTGCCGGAGGGTCGCCATCATCGATCGTGGACGGATCACCGCGACAGGGACGATGGACGAGCTGCGTGCACAGGCTGGGAGCGAGCAGGCAAGCCTCGAAGAGCTTTTTCTCAAGCTGACCGCAGGCCCGGAGTCAAAAGAGCTCATCGAGCGACTGCTGGCATGAGCGCCATGGCGGGAACGCGAACGATCCTTGGCGCAGAGGTCCTGGCGCTGCGGCATCGCTTGATGAAGCGAGGCTGTGCGCGTTTGGTGCTCCTTGCGCTTTTCCTGCTCGCAGCCGGAGTCTTCATCGGCGCCGGCGCGTTCAGCCTGGGCGCCGGCGCCGCACATTTCCTGCCCACCGCCATCGACCCGCTGCTGGTCGGCGGCTTCACCGGGCTGTCGGTACTGATGCTCGTGGTCGGGTTCCCGACCGTGATCGCGACCTTCTTCGTCGGCCGCGACCTGCTTCTGCTGACGCTCGCGCCGGTCCGCACCATCGAGATCTTCGCCGCGCGTCTGACGCTGGCCATGGCGGCCAACCTGCTGATCAGCTCGATCCTTCTCGCCGTGATCCTGGGCATCGGTGCCGGGGCGGGCGCGCCCGCCGTCTACTTCATCGCCACGGTGCCGCTGATATTCGTGCTGGTGCTCGCAGTCACCTGCGTGCAGACGGCCCTGATGTCTGTCGTGCTGCAGTGGGTGCCCGCGCGCAGGGCGCGCGACGTCGCCGCGCTGGTGGCCGGCCTGACCGGCGCCGGCCTGTACCTCGCCTGGAACTTGAGCCTGCGACAGTCCTTCGCCGGCCGCTCGCGCCAGGACCTCGCGAACCTCAACACGCTGCTGCACCGAATCGATTGGCTGCCGCCCGCCTGGCCGGGGCACGCCCTGAGCAGCATCATCGGGGGCGCCTCTGGGGCCGCCGCGTTCTGGTCGGCGCTGACGATCCTGCTGGGCGCGGTGCTGACGGTGCTGGCTGGAGCCCTCTACCAGCGAACGTTGCTGGCAGGCCTCGGCGTCTTCGGAAGTCCACAGGCCATCTGGAGCCGCAAAGCGCGCCGGCCGGCCGCACCATCCGCGCGCGGCAACCCTTCTCCCGCCTTCGCGATCGCACGCAAGGACTGGCTTGCATTCAGGCGCGACATCAGGCGGCTCAGCCGTCTCATCCCGGCTCTGCTGTTTCCGATCGGGTACGTGTTCGCCGTGGCCAGGCCATCGCAGCGCACCGGCGGCTTCTGGGCCGAGGTGTTCCTTGTCGGCTTCATGTCGATGTTCATGGCCACCTCGCTCGCCACTCCGTCGATTCCAAGCGAGAAGCGCGGCTTTCAGCTCCTGCGGATGGCGCCTCTGCCGATGTGGCAGGTGCTGCGCGCGAAGATCCTCCTGACGCTGCCGCCGGTGCTGGCGATGACCATCGTGTTCAGCGTCGTCGTGGCCATGGTGAGCCACGAGGCGGCAGACCGCGCCATCGAGCTGGCCATCCTGGTCGTGTGGCTCGGCTGCGGATTCGTGGCAGTCGGCGTGTCGGCCGGAGGGATCGATCCTCGATTCGACGCGCTGGACGACAGGCGTGCAGTCGGCCTGGTCGGCACCCTGGCGGGCCTGGGCGGCTCGCTCGGCTTCGGGTTGCTCAGCGCCGGAGCGCTGGCGCTCTTCATCTACGGAGGCGACGCGATCGGCGGCGCCACCCGGCTGGGCCCTTTTCCCTCGACGCCAGGGCTGGGAGCGTTGATGTGGGGCACCGGCGTCATCCTGGCGATTGGCTCCGCGGCGATCGTCGGCGTTCTCCTGTGGCTGGCCAACTCACGCCTGCGGTCAAACGAGGTGGCGGTCGCCAACACGTAGCGCTACGCAAACGGGTCCTCGATGAGCTCGGCCTCGAACTTGCCGTCGCCGCTCACGGTGAGGCCCACCACCGCATAGCGGATCGCACCGCGCCACTCCGCCAGCGCGCGGTACTCGGCCGCGGCGGCCATCAAGGCGCGCCGCTTCCTTGGGCCGACGGCTTCGGCGGGCGTGCCAAACGCGTCGTCGGTCCGGGTCTTGACCTCGACCACCACGAGGTTGGGTCCTCGCCGGCAGATGAGGTCGAGCTCGCCACGGCGAGCGCGAAAGCCGGTCCCGACCACCTCGTAGCCCCGCCGCTTGAGGAGGTCGGCTGCAGCCTTCTCGCCGGCGCGGCCGAGCTCTAGCCGGTCGGTTGCGCTGGCTCGCGAAACGGCGCCCACGAGGTGCGATGAATCGGGCTTGGGCCGAGGCGCCGGATGGCGGCACGGTGCGCCGGCGTGGCATAACCCTTGTGGCCGGCGAATCCATAGCCGGGGTAAAGCCTGTCGTACTCGATCATCGCGCGATCCCGGGCCACCTTGGCCACGATGCTGGCGGCCATGATCGAAGCGCAGATGCGGTCCCCGCGCACGACCGCCATCTGGGCGATCATCGCGTCGGGCACGTCCCACGCATCGACGAGCAGATACTCGGCTGGGACCTTGAGCCCGGCCACCGCGCCCGCAGTGGCCAGGTGGCGCGCCCGCAGGAGGCCGAGGCTGTCGACCTGCGCGTGGTCCACGGCGCAGACAGACACCGCCAACGCGCGACGGCGGATGGCGCGGTCCAGGCGCTCTCGCTGCTCGGCGTTGAGGAGCTTCGAGTCGTCGAGGCCGGGAATGCGGACACCGATCGGCAGCACGACGGCGCCCCCCACAACGGGGCCGGCGAGGGGTCCCATGCCGACCTCGTCCACCCCAGCGACCACCTGGTAGCCCATGGCGCTCGCCATGCGCTCGTAACGCCAGAGCATGTGCCGGCTCATGAACGCGAGGTTACGTGAGCCTGGCACAGAAGCGCGAGGCTCTTAACAGGCCTGGACCCGGCTATTCCTCCGTGTTCTCGGCTTCCGGTTCTTCGGCCGCGGCCGTGGGTGCGGCGACTGTGCTGCGCCGCTCGCGGATGCGGGCCGCGCGGCCGACCTTGCCACGCAGGTAGTAGAGGCGTCCCTGCCGCACATCGCCATGGCGAAGCACGTCGATCTTGTCGATGCGGGGCGAGTGGATCATGAAGGTCCTCTCGACGCCGACGCCATGCGTCACACGCCTCACTGTGAAGTTCTGGCGAAGCCCGCCGCCCGTGACCCTGATCACAGTGCCTTCGAACACCTGGATGCGCTCGCGCGTGCCTTCGACCACCTTCGCGTGGACCTTGACCGTGTCGCCCGCACGAAGGGCAGGGACCTTTTCCTTCTGCTGCTCCTTCTCGAGCTGCTGGATGACGTTCATGTTTTCTTCAACTCCTTGAACTGTGAACCATGTCTTGCTGCTGCCTGCTGGCGGCGCCACTGGCGGATGCGCGCGTGGTCGCCGGATAAAAGCACTTCGGGAACGCCCAGGCCTCGGTACTCGGCCGGCCTGGTGAACTGTGGCCATCCTGACGGCTCGCTCGAAAAGGTGTCCTGGGTGAGCGACTCCGGGTCGCCCACAACGCCAGGCACCAGTCGCGCGACGGCATCGATCAGCACCATGGCGGGGATCTCTCCTCCGCTCAGCACATAATCGCCGATCGATACCTCGCGCGTCGCGAGACCCGTGCGCACTCGGTCGTCGATACCTTCGTAGCGACCGCACACGATGATGAGCCCGGGCTCCGCCGCGAGCTGCGCCGCGAGCTTCTGGTCGAGGAGCTCGCCCCACGGCTCCATCAACACGATGGGACCTGGGTTGTGCGGCCGGATCGACTCGACCGCCTCGAACACCGGCTCCGGCTTCAGCACCATCCCGGGACCCCCGCCAAACGGCATGTCATCCACCTGGCGGTGGCGATCATGGGTGTGGTCGCGTAGATCGTGAGCGTGCAGCTCGATCAGGCCGCGCTCCAGGGCACGGCCCACGACGCCTTGCTCGAAAACCGGCTTGAACATGCCCGGAAAGATGGTGATCACGTCAAAGCGCATCGAGCTCATGCGTCCTCGACCTGGACCAGCCAATCGGCGACCACCACGCGCCCGCCCTGGACGTCCACCTCCACCACGGCGTCCCTGGTCGCCGGGATCAGATGCTCGATCACGCCCTCACGGCTCACCCACACGTCGTTGGCGGGCCGCTCGAGGATCTCGGCGATGGTGCCGAGCGGACGGCCTGAGCTGGTGAGAACGGCGAGACCCACCACCTGGTGGTGGTAGAAGCGTCCCTCGGCCAGCGGCCTCGCCTCCTCTTCGGGAACCTCGATGTACCGGCCGCGGAGCAGGTCGGCGATGGTGCGATTGTCGATCCCGCGGAGCTTGACCACCAGGCCTGGGTGTCCCGGCCGGCTCCACTCGACCTGCCGCTCTGAGCCATCGATCAGGAACGTGGCTCCGGCGTCGAACCGATCGGCGAAATCTGTCAAGGCAATGACCTTTACAGCTCCGTCCAATCCGTAAGCTCCTGCGACCTGGCCGACTTTGATCACTCTCTGTCGCCGCCCCCCGAATGCCGAGCCCCGCGCGCCGGCGCGTCCGGCGCTGCCGCGAGGTCGACAAAGACGCGCTTGCGGTCGCGCAGCGAGGCCACGCGGACCAACGTCCTCACCGCCTCGATGTTGCGGCCCGCCTTGCCGATGAATCTCCCGACGTCGCCATCGGCGAGCTTCACCTTGATGGCGATGGTCCCGCCGCCGCGTTCGACGGCCTCGACCACGACCTCGTCCGGTTTGTCGGCCAGGGACTTGGCGACGTACTCGACCAGCGCCTTGTAGTCGATGGGCGGGCCGGGCGGACCGGATGGGCCTTCACGCCGGAAGCCGCGGTTGTACGGGCCGCGGCCGCCCGAGCCCTCACGCCGGGGTGGTCGACTTCCGTGTCTCTGCAAGTCGCTCAAGGATTCCCTCCCGCTTCAACAGGCTCCGCGCTGCTTCGGTGGGCTGAGCGCCCTGCTGGAGCCAGCGCACGACTTTGTCGCCGTCGATCTTGATCACCACGGGGTCGGTCATCGGATCGTAGTACCCGAGGTGCTCGATGAACCGGCCGTCGCGCGGCGACCGCGCGTCCGCTACCACGAGGCGGTAGAAGGGGTGCTTCTTCGCCCCCATCCGCCTCAACCTGATCTTTACCAACCTGGACCTCCTTGTCCAAACAGCCGGGCCACCCCGGCTTTTCCACCACGACCGCCGAACTGCTTGGCGAGCTTCTGCATGGTCTCGCGCGCCTTCAGGAGACGGTTTACGTCGGCCGGCTGCACGCCGCTGCCGCGGGCGATGCGGCGCTTGCGCGCTCCATCGATCAGCTCGGGATGCGCGCGCTCCCGTGCTGTCATCGAAAGGATCATCGCCTCCATGCGGCGAACCTCTCTGTCCGTGTCGGTGCCCGCGACCTGGCCTTTCAGCGCCTTGCCGCCGGGAAGCATGTCGAGCATGCCTTCCAGCGGGCCCATCGTGCGGACCTGGCGGATCTGCGCCAGAAAATCGTCGAAGGTGAGGTGGCCCGAGCGCAGGCGGCGCTCCACCTGGGCGGCCTCGGCCTTGTCGACGTTCTGCTCGACACGCTCGATGAGAGTGAGCACATCGCCCATGCCGAGGATCCGCGAGGCCATCCGGTCGGCGAGGAAGACCTCGAGATCCTGCGGCTTCTCGCCGGTGCCGGCAAACCGGATCGACTGGCCGGTCGCGCTCCTGAGGGACAGAGCGGCGCCGCCTCGAGCGTCGCCATCGAGCTTGGTCAGGATCACCCCATCGAGGCCGATCCCGGAGAAAGCCTCCCCGACCTTCACCGCTTCCTGGCCGGTCATCGAGTCCGCCACCAGCAGCGTTTCGGTGACGCGGACCGCTGCCTTCAGGCGCTTCAGCTCGTCCATCAGGTCGACGTCGAGATGGAGCCGGCCGGCGGTGTCGAGGATCACCACGTCGTTGCCGAGTCGCTGAGCCTCCTTGACCGCTGCGGCCGCGATGCTTTCGACCTTGCCTTCGCCGGAGTAGAAGGCCACCTTCTCGCGCTCGGCGAGCGTGCGGAGCTGGTCGACGGCGGCCGGCCGCCTGAGGTCGAGGGCGGCCAGGAGCGGGCGGTGGCCGTCGCGCCGCGCCAGCAGGGCGAGCTTGATCGCGGTGGTCGTCTTGCCCGAGCCCTGGAGCCCCACGAGCATCACGACCGTCGGTGTGCCGCC
>DATARC010000027.1:0-7072 GCA_036264335.1 Candidatus Dormiibacterota bacterium | reverse complement strand
ATGACCGAGTTCAACCTGCTTGCCGTGCTGGCCGCGAACCCGGAGCGCGTGCTGACCCGTGCCCAGCTGCGCGACAAGGTGTGGGGCTACCCGCACGACCTCGACGACCACTCGGTCGATCCGCACGTCCAGCGCCTGCGGCGCAAGCTCTCAGAGCTTGCCAGTCCCGGCGTGAGCATCGAGGCAGTGCCAGGCCTCGGGTACCGACTGTCCGTCAAGGGTGGCTAGCACTTCCGAGCCTGGCATCTTCGGCCCGGTCGCAGGCGATCTGGAGACGATCGAAGGTGGCCTGCGCCGTCTCATCGCGGACGACCCCGATGTGGTGTCGGCGCCGATGGCGGATCTTTTCGCCGCCGGCGGCAAGCGCATCCGCCCGGCGCTGGTCCTGCTGGCGGCGAGGTGCGGCACCTACGACCTCGAGAAGCTGCGCCCGGCGGCGATGTCCGTCGAGCTCGTGCATGCCGCGACGCTCGTTCACGACGATGTGATCGATCGAGCCGAGGTCAGGCGCGGCCGCCCCACTGTCGCCGCCAAGCTTGGGGATGAGGCGGCCATCGTGGTCGGCGACTTCTACTTCGCCAAGGCCTACGAGCAGGCGGCCTTCACCGACTCACCGGAGGCGGTGGCCATCCTTGCGCGCGCTGTCATGGACATCTGCGCCGGCGAGGTGAGGCAGCAGGCGATCAGGCATCGCTACGACACGGACGTCGAAGAGTACATGCGCCGGATCGAGGCCAAGACCGCGACCCTGCTCTCTGCGTGCTGCGACGTCGGCGCGCTCCTGGGTGGCCTCGATCGCCACAAGCGTTCCGCGATTCGTGCCTACGGCCGCCTACTGGGTCTCGCATTCCAGATCGCCGACGACGTTCTCGACTACGAAAGCAGCGAGGATGAGATTGGCAAGCCGATCGGTCACGACATCGCCGAAGGCTTCGCGACTCTTCCTTTAATGATGGCTCTCGAAGACGGTGGGATCGCGGGCAAGCTGCGCCACCTTCTCGAGGTGAATCGCGAGCTGACCGGGGCCGAGGCTCACGAGGTGGTCGAGCTCGTCCGTGCGAGCGAAGGGCCGGCGCGTGCGATCGAGCGTGCGCGGCAGCTCGCTGCCGAGGCGCGAGGCGAGCTCAACGCGCTCGGCGATGGAGAAGCTCAAGGCGCGCTCGCGGCGCTCGCCACCTACGTGGTATCCCGAAAGCTCTAACCTGTCTTTGTGCTCCCAGCGGTGGTGGACTCATGAGCAGAGTGAGGTTGGTCGGTATCGGTCCCGGACATCCTGGTCTCGCCACGGTCCAGGCAGTTGAAGCGATCAAGGAAGCCGAAATCATCAGGTGCTGCGATGGTTGCGGGGCCGCTCTCCTCCATCTCGCATCGGCGCGGGCTGATATCGGGCCGCTCGAATCGTCGGACGAGATTGTTCGTCTCGCTCGCACCGGCCGCAAGATGGCTGTGCTGTTTCCGGGCAATCCCTATGCGTTTTCCAACGGCAGCGACATCGCGGCGAAGCTGGAGCGCGCCGAAATCGACTTCGAGGCGGTCCCCGGTCTCATCGTCGAGCTCGCGGCGCCCGTCATGAGCGGTATCCCGCTCACGATCGAGGGCCAGGCCGCCTCGATCGGCTTCGGCCTCGTCAAAGGCGCCGAGACGGTGGTGCTTCGCCTCGCCTCGGGCTGGTGGGAATCGGGCATCACCGCCCTGATGGCCGACGGGCGCACGCCGGAGACGCCGGCCGCGCTCATCCTCAACCCCGGGCAGCCGGGGCAGCATCGGGTGTCCGCTCCACTTGGCGAGCTGGCCCGCAAGGCGGCCACCTATGGCCTCCGCGGCGACGCGTTGCTGGTCCTCGGCCCCGGCGTGGCGATGGCGGAGCGGCTCGACACCCTCACCAGGAGGCCGTTGCACGGGCGGCGCATCCTGATCACGCGGGCGCGTCACCAGGTCGACCCCTTCCGGCGCGAGCTGGTCGATCTCGGCGCCGCGGTGATCGAGATACCAACCATCGAGATCAGCGCGATGCCGACTGACGAGCGTGTGCGCAGCGCCATCGCACGCCTGAACCGGACCGCCCTCGTGATCTTCGCCTCGGCGAACGCGGTCGACATCTTCTTCAGGATGCTGCTCGAAACGGGCGGTGATGCCAGAGCGCTGCACGCTTCCAAGCTGTGCGCGATCGGCCAGGAGACGGCCGAATCGCTGGAGGCCAGGGGGCTTCGGCCGGAGCTGGTGACGTCGGAGTACACGGCGGAAGGTTTGGCGAAAGCGCTCGACGGCTGGGAGATGGAGGGTATGCGGGTCCTGGTGCCGCGCGCAGAGGTGGCTCGCGACGCTCTACCATCGCTTCTCGCCAAAAAAGGTGCTGAGGTTGAGATTCTCCCGGTGTACCGTGCGTTGCGCCCAGCAGGGGCGAGCGAGGCTCTGTGGCGCCTCTTCAACGCCGAGGGCGTGGACGTGATCACTTTCACGAGCTCCTCGACCGTGGCGAACTTCGTGCGCGCGTTTCCCGACGATCGCCTGCCCGCAGTGCTTGGCGATGCGGAGATCGCTTGCATGGGCCCGGTCACGGCGGACACCGCCCGCAAGCTCGGACTGCAGGTCGCCATCACGGCACGCGAATACACAATCCAGGGATTGGTGCAGGCCATCGCCGAGGCGGCGGTCAAGAAATGAGCAAGGCGAAGGTTCCGGTCCGCAAGCCGCTTGCCACCCCGCTGGATGATGCCGCTGACATTCCACCCCGATGGCAGGGCCGGCCCTGGAGGCCGCTGCTCATATCGGGAGTCGTGATCGCGGCTGTCCTCGCGTCCGGGCTTGCGGTCTCGGACGCGCTGAAGTCTCCGAGACCCTCCGCGCTCGCCTCGTGTGTCACGGCTACGCAGACCGGTCCGCATACGTTCATCGGGCCGCAGCCGATCTGCATCGTGCCCAATCGCACCTACCAGGCCACTCTCAACACGACCAAAGGGCCGATCACCATCCAGCTGTACCCCCAGACGGCGCCCGTCACGGTCAACAACTTCATCGTGCTGGCGCTGGATGGTTACTACAACGGCATGCCCTTCGCGACCCAGGACTGGGTCGTCCAGAGCGGCGACCCGACCGGCGACGGCAGCGGCGGCCCGGGCTACAACCTGCCCAGCGAGCCCAACCTCAGTCCCGCGTGGGGCCTTGGCGCCGTCGGCATGGCCAGGCCGATCGACGGCCCCGTGAACGGCAGCCAGTTCTTCATCCAGCGGGCAGCGTGGCCGGGAGCGGGTCCGACCGCCGTCTACAACCGCTTCGGCACCGTCATCCAGGGCCTCGCGACGGCGCAGCTACTGACGGGGCCGACCGACAGGATCACCTCGATCACGATCCAGGTGGGCTGACCGCCAGAATCTCTCGAAAACAGCCCGAACGGGCCGCCGAGGGTACCGGGCTATAATCCACTCGAGATGCAATTTCACTGGTTCTACATCGTCGGCCTGCTGGTCATCGTGCTGATCATCTTCGGACCGGGCCGGCTGCCCGAGCTGGGAGGGGCCGTCGGCAAGGCGATGCGGGAGTTTCGCAAGGCCACGACTGACATCACCAACGAGATGACATCGGCGGTCAACTCGACAACCTCGACGCCGGCACCCGCCGCAACGCCGGCGCCGCCGCCCGCACAGCCCGCCTCGTCGGAGAGCTCCAGCTCCACGGGCTCGCAGTCCGAGGCCACCTCTCCCAAGGTCTGAGCCTCCCGTGGCCCTTCTAGACAGGGTCGTTTCGCGCACGCGGCGCCCCGTCACTCCCGTCGAAGAGCAACGGATGTCGGTCATCGAGCACCTCGAGGCGCTCCGTCGCGCTCTGATCATCTCCCTGGTTGCGTGGGCGCTCACCACGGTGGGTTCGTTCTTCTTCGCCGGCCAGGTGATCGGCCTGCTGGTGAAACGAGCCGGCGTCGGCCACGCGTACTACCTCCAACCCACAGGCGGCGTCGTCCTTCAGCTGCAGGTCGCGCTGTACATCGGACTGGTGATCGCGGCCCCCGTGGTCATCCAGCAGATCTGGTGGTTTGTGAGCCCCGGGCTGCACGCGCACGAGCGGCGTTTCATCCTGCCGCTGATCGTCGCCACCATCGTTTTCTTCTTGATCGGCGTGGCGGTGGCCATCTTCGCGCTCCCTCTGTACATCCACGTGCTGAACACGCTCGCGCCTCCCAACACCTCGTACTTCGCGGATATCGGCGAGCTGGTCGGCTTCCTGCTGATCATGGTCATCGGATTCGGCATCATCTTCGAGCTGCCGGTGGTGCTGTTCATGCTCGGCATGATCGGCATCGTCAACTCGAAGTGGCTGTACAAGAACCGGATATGGTGGTTCCTCGGGCTCGGCCTCGTGGCCAACTTCCTGACCCCGGGTGTCGATCCCTTCACACCGCTGATCATGTTCGTCCCGCTCTGGATCTTTTTTGAGGGAACCGCATTGATACTCAAGCTGATGAAGCGGTGACGGGCGACTCCCGGCCGGATGGGCGGCAGCCCGATCAGCTGCGCCCGCTCAAGATCGAGCTCGGGGTCAACGTCCACGCGGAAGGCTCGTGCCTGATCGAGATGGGCCGCACCCGAGTGTGGATCACCGCGAGCGTGGAGGACCGCGTACCGCCGCACCGTCGCGGCAGCGGCCAGGGCTGGATCACCGCCGAGTATTCGATGCTGCCGCGCTCGACGCACGACCGTGGGACACGTGAGGCGATCCAGGGTCGCGTCGGCGGCCGCACGCATGAGATCCAGCGCCTGATCGGGCGGTCGCTGCGCGCCGCGGTCGACATGGGCAAGATCGGCGAGAGGACGATCACCCTCGACTGCGACGTGCTCCAGGCCGACGGCGGCACGCGCACCGCTTCGATCACCGGAGCCTTCGCGGCTCTCTACATGGCGGTGAAGCGCATGAAGGATGCGCGGATGGTGGACCAGGTTCCGATCCGCAACTACCTGGCCGCGGTGAGCTGCGGGATCGTCGAGGGGACGCCGATGCTGGACCTCGACTACACGGAGGACTTCACCGCGTCCACGGACCTCAACTGCGTGATGACCGAGGATGGCAAGCTGGTGGAGCTGCAGGCGACGGCCGAAGGTGCGCCTTACACGCGCCAGGAGCTCGACGCGATGCTCGCGCTCGCGCACAAGGGCATCAAAGAGCTGATCGTCGGTCAGAAAAGAGCCATCGCCACGCTTGGCTGAGCAGCGTCGAAAGCTGGTCGTCGCGACTGGCAACACGGGGAAGCTGCGCGAGTACCGCGAGCTGCTGGCCGGCACGGGGCTGGAGCTGATCGCGTTCGACACCGAGGTCGAAGAGGTGGGGGAGACCTACGAGGACAACGCGAAGCTGAAGGCGGACGCGGCCGCCGAGCGCTCAGGACTCCCGGCCATCGGGGACGACTCAGGGGTCGAGGTGGAAGCGCTGGACGGCTTCCCGGGCATCCGGTCCGCGCGGCTGGGGCCCACGCAGGAAGACCGGACCGCCGAGCTGCTGAAGCGGCTGGAGGGCAAGGCGAGGCCGTGGAACGCGCGCTTCGTTTGCGTGCTGGCGTTGACCAATCCAGGCCACCCGACCCAGCTGTTCGAGGGCGAGTGCAAGGGCGAGATCGTGCCGGAGTGGAGGGGTCAGGCCGGCTTCGGGTACGACCCTGTGTTCCTGGTCTCGGGGACGGGCAAGACGTTCGGGGAGATGCCGCCGGAGGAGAAGAGGCTCTACAGCCACCGGGCGCGGGCGGTCCGGGCGCTGCTGGAGTTGGGCGCGCTGGAGCGCCTCTATGATTGAGGTCGCCTCACGGGCGGTGGCTTAGCTCGGCAAAGCGCCTGGTTTGGGACCAGGAGACCGCGAGTTCGAATCTCGCCCGCCCGACCAACACGTTTCTGAGCGCTGAAAACGGTCGATTCCGATCTCGTTTGGACCGTTTGGGAAGGCGCTGGGCGCGGCGTTGGAACGGCTGGGGGCCGGTCACAATGGAATCAATGCGCTCTACACGACGTAGCTCGGGGCTGCTCGCGCAGCTACGGGTGATACTAAATCGAAGTGCGCTGTGCCTGGTTCTAGCCGCATCCTTGTTGCCGCTACCTGCCTGTGGGCTTCCCAACCCTTTCAGCGGGCAAACCTGCAACCCGGAACCCTTACACGTAAATCCGGCTACTGTGCAGGCCGGCTCCGACGTCACGGTGTCAAGTCGTCCATTTCAGTGCCAGAACTCATACCCTTCCGGCAAGACCTACCGACTTGCCCTAAATGAGCCGAGTGCCCCCGGCACCCTACTCGACCTCGGCTCTTACCCTGTTGGTGCCGACGGCTCCTTCCAAGCGACGGTGGGTATTCCGAGTACCTATCCGCCTGGCCTGGCATACGTCGTCGTTGGCGGGAGTACCTTCGACCAGTGCAAAGGCTCGCAAGGATCCTGTGCCGCGTATGTTGCGAGCCTGATAATTCTTCCTATAGCTGCCTAACGATTAGTCCATGGGCAAGTGGACCAGTGGTTAGGAGTAAGGTCGTGCGTAGCCTGGCTTTAGGGGGCGTGGCCTGCTGCATGTTCGCATGTGCCTCCACAGCCCCAGCCGCCAACCCCCCCGTCGCCACGGAGCCTCAATATGCCGGGCCTCTGACAACGACGATCGATTATGGCGGGGATCATCATGTGCGCTTAGATCCACCCACGGAAACGCCGGACGTCCCGTGGACAAGCGCCGTGAGTTCGTGCAGTTCCTGCGGTCTACCTGCTGGAGCTACGACCAAGCCGCCTGTCGTCGAACTGGCTTCCTACTCGGACGACCAGTACATGGTCGAAGGCAGCAACAGCCCCATCTACCAGAATGTCTTGGCTTACGTTGTGATGTGGCACGGGGTTCGCTGTGTTGATTTCGGACCCCCTAATCAACCCACACCCAGCCCGAACCAAGCCGACCGGGGTTGCGACGATTTCTACCTTGTGGATGCAAAAACTGGACAGGAGCTCCATCTCACTTACCAATTCCCGGCGTCCTGATTAACCGGGCGATCCCGTGTGAGGTCTGCTGATTTCTGCCGCGTGCCAGATTGGCTGCGGAACATTAACGGAACCGCCGCG
>DATARC010000239.1:0-10281 GCA_036264335.1 Candidatus Dormiibacterota bacterium | reverse complement strand
TGCTGCCGACCTTCCGGCTCTGCAGTCGATCAGCGGCTACAACACAGTCGCCATCACCGGACTGCTCGACGAGTTCCTGACCTTCAACGTGGCCAAGAACATGAAGGGCTGCCCGGCGCCTTACGACCAGACCAAGTGCGGCACGCCCACCATCTTCAACGGTGACAAGCTGCTGCGCCAGGCCATCAACCTGGCCATCGACAAGGCCGCCATCAACAAGAACCTGGTCGGCAATGTCGGCGTGCCGATGAACGGTCCGCTGCTGAGCACCTTCAAGCCCTGGGCTGACGTGACGCTTGCCAAGTTCACCCGCGACGTGGCCAAGGCCAACGCACTGCTCGATTCGGACGGCTGGGTCAGGGGTTCTGACGGCATCCGAACCAAGAACGGCAGGCGGCTCGCCTTTCACATCACCACCACCGCCGGCAACAAGCAGCGCGCCTCCGAGGTCGAGCTCATCGCCAACAACCTGAAGGACATCGGCGCGGACGTGCCGGCCAGCCCCGACACGGGCACCAACGTGTTCGACTCGTTCAACACCGGCGGCCTGTTTGCGACCGCTCAGTACGACGTGGCTCTGTTCGCCAACAACTGGGCGCCGGACCCCGACTCGTTCGCCTCTTACGTGGCCGCCAACCAGATCCCTTCCCCGATCAACCAGTCGGGCGGCAACTGGGGCCACGCCAACGACCCCGCGCTGGACGCACTGTTTCAGCAGGGCGCCAACACGCTCGATATCACCAAGCGCATCAGCCTGTACAACCAGGCCCAGGCCGAGTGGTTGGACTACATGCCGACTGTCCAGCTGTACGAGCGGCCTGACGTCTTCAGCTTCAACACAGCAACCTTCGGCAATTTCTCAGGCAGCGCCAACAACGCGCTCGCCATCTGGAACATGGCCGACTGGTTCAACGTCCGAGGCAAGAGCTAGGCGCCAGTCGCACACCGCAATTCCTCAGCCAGGGCCGACGTGGCCCTGGCTGCCGTACTGTAATGGTCTAAATGGCTCCTATCCAGCAAGCGGATGCCTCCACATACGAGGCATTGATGACGGTCGCGAGCGGGCTTCACGGCCCCGACGCCGTTTCGCCGACCGAGCACTCCCATCATCTTGCCGACGGCAAGCTGGATCGGATGCGCGACCCGAAAGACGCCGCCCTCTTCCTCAACAGCGTCGGCTCATGGTGGCGAGCCCACAGCGACTCGATTCGCTGGACGATGCCCAGCGGCCCGATACCGAGCGACGCGCTGGGGCGGATGCGCCAGATGCGGGACGCCGTTCAGTCACTCGCGGATCGCGATCGGGCCGGCTACCGGCGCCGCCTGACGGCGCTTGCCGGCCATTACACGTACCGGTTGGATGCGCAGGCCGGGAGCATGCGCCCAACGGATCGTGGATGGGACGCGTTCATCGCCGGCCTCCTGCCGGCACTCGCCGACCTGGGTGAGCACGCGGACCGTCTGCGGCGGTGTGCGAACGAGGAGTGCCGGTGGATGATCCTGGACACGACCCGAAATGGATCGCGCACGTGGTGCCATTCGACGCTGTGTGGCAACAAGATGCGGGTGCGGCGCTTCCGGGCCAAAGGAGCGGAAGGTCAGCGACCGCGGGGGTCAGCGACGAGTTAGCTGATAGGGCCGGTGTCTCTCATCTGGCGGGTGGCAGCGAGATGGGCCTGTGTGCAGCGTCCCTTGACTACCCCAGGGGCCACCGATAGTATCCACTGACTTTCGCTTCTTTTCTGTGCGGGGAGGTTTCGATGTTCGAGCGCCCTATCAATCGGCGGCAGTTCCTCGGCAGCTCAGCCGGAGTCATTGGACTCGGCGCACTCGGAACCCTTGGCGCGATCGACTTTCTGGCCGCCTGCGGCAGCCCGAGCGCCACGGCCACGTCATCTCCTTCGCCACGCCCCCCGATCAGCGCTGAGAACGGAAACCTTTCAGTCCTCGACTGGGGCGGTTACGAGGCAGGTGGAACCAAGGCCCAGACCAGCGGCCTGCTTGCGGGCACCGACTACACGAAGAAGTACGGCGCATCCGGAATCACGTATGCCTACATCACCAACGATGACCAGGGATTGCAGAAAGCCACGTCGGGTGGACCGTTCGACATCATGCACCCGTACCACGAGAACATCCAGGACTACGTCAATCGTGGGCTGGTGCAGCCCTGGGACACCAGTCTCCTGCCGAGCTTCGGAGAACTGAACCCCTACCTGGTCAAAGCCGCGCAGGTCAACAACAAGCAGTACTTGATCCCGTGGGACTGGGGCTACGGCAGCCTGCTCTACCGGACCGACAAGGTCGACCCGGCCGATGCGACCGGCTGGGAGCTCGCCTGGAACCCCAAGTACAGCGGCAAGGTCTCGCTTTGGAACGGCGCGTCGACCAATTTCGAGATCGCCGGGCTGAAGCTGGGCTACCCGAGCATGGACAACCTGAGCGACTCGCAGCTCGCCGCCGCGAAAGCCAGCCTTATCCAGCAGAAGCCATTGAACAAGCTCTACTGGGATAGCGAATACAACCAGGAGCAGCCGAACTTCCAGTCGGGCACTGTGTGGATCACTTACGCGTGGCAGGACTCGCTGGTCTCGATGGCAGCCGCCGGCCTCAAGTGCGCGTTCCTCAACCCATCCCAGGGCCGGCTGAGCTGGTTCGGCGGGTTCATGCTGGGAGCGAAGACGCAGAACTACTACCACGCGCACGAGTACGTGGAGTCCTACATCAATCAGGCTGCCTGCGTGCAGATGACCAACCTCTTCTACTACGGCACCGCGAATACAAAAGTGACACCCGACCTGATCAAGGACAAAACGTTGGCGGACTCACTCGACCTCGCGAACCCGCAGGCGATAACCAGCGGCACGAACCATCTGCAGAGCTGGGCCCCTAACCGCTCGAAGCTGGAGCTGGCCTGGCAAGAAGTCGTCGCGTCCTGACGCCGCCGCGTTCCCTCGTGGCGTCTGGATCAGGTACGGCGAGGGCGGTCGCGCCCAAGCCACGCGTGCCGTCTCGTCGGCTCCGCGTCGGCCGAGGCGCTTTCCTCATCCCGCCTCTCGCTGTCGTTCTGCTCCTCCTGCTCGGCCCGGTTGTGCTGCTCGCCCTCTACAGCCTCGACCTCCTCACGAACATTCCGGGGACTCCGACGGCGCTTTCGGGTGACAACTGGAACGACTTCCTGACCGGCCCTGGGAATCCGTTCCGAGGCCGCTTCTTGTATTCGATGGTGGTCACGCTCCTGGTCTCTGTCGGCACCACGGTCGCCGCCTACCCGTTGGCCTACTACTTGGCTTTCGTCGCCCGCCGGTTGCGATACACCCTCCTGCTGTTGCTGATCGCACCGTTCTTCACCAGCTACCTCCTTCGCCTCGTCGCGTTCAGCGATGTCTTGCTCAACGACAACGGCGTGGTGAACCAGGTGCTCTGGGCCCTGCACCTGCTCCCACGGGACACCGCGGTGAGCTGGCTCCTTTACTCGAACTTCTCCATCTTCCTGGTGCTGTTCTACAGCTGGATACCTTTCGTCTCACTTCCGATCTTCGCAGTGCTGGAGAACATGGACCGCCGGCTTATCGAAGCGGCGACGGACCTCGGCGCCAGCCGCCTCAGTGCTTTCTGGCGCGTGACGTTCCCGCTCAGCCTGCCCGGAGTCATCGCCGCGTTCGTCTTCGTGCTCATCCCGACGACTGGGGAGTTCATCGCGCCGCTCTACGTCGGCGGACCAAGCAACCAGCTGTTCGGCAACGAGATTCAGTCTTTTTTCAGCAGCTCCCCGAACTGGAACTACGGCGCCGTCCTTGCAATCGCGCTCATTTCCGTCGTGCTCGTCCTGATGCTGATCTTCGGCCGTTATCTGAATACCGACCTGCGTGAGCCTGCGACGGAGGCCGCCAGGTGACGATCGTCAACCGGTTCACATCCGCCGTTCTTACCGTTTACTTCTGGGCCTTCATCGGCTTCCTCTTCGCCCCGCTCGCGGTGATCATCGTCTTCGCGTTCAACCAGAGCGCCGTGCCGGTGCTCCCCATCAACGCGCTCTCAACCCGTTGGTTCCAACGCGCCTTCGATGACACCGAGCTGACAGGAGCGGTTTTGCGCAGTGCCGAGATTGGGGCCGCCACCGGGCTTTTCGCTACCGCACTGGGCATCATGGCCTCGCTTGGCCTCAGCGCTCATCGGCTTCGGCTTCGTGCTGTCTTCGTCGCGATCCTGCTTCTCCCACTGGTCGTGCCGTACATCTCGCTCGCGGTTGGACTCCTTCTCTTGCTCAACCAGCTGGGCCTCGAGATCTCATTGGGAGGCGTGTTTCTGGGACACGTGGTCATCGCACTGCCGTTCTCCATCCTTGTCGTCCTTCCGCGGCTGCGGTCTCTGGACCCAGCGCTGATCGAAGCTGCGCGGGACCTCGGCGCGGGGCAGATCAGCGCGTTCAACCTGGTGACGCTGCCCCTGCTCCTGCCCTCCCTTGTATCCAGCTTCCTCATCTGTTTCGTCACGAGCTTCGACGAGTTCGCGATCGCGTCGTTTCTGGCTCCGCCGGGACTGCCGACTTATCCGGTCTTCCTCTACTCGGGCTCCCGCACTCCAGGACTGCTGCCGGAGCTGATCGCAATCGGGTCCCTGATCATCGTGGGCTCGCTCGCGATCGTGGTTCTGGCCGAGGGCGGGCGGAGGTGGGCCGAGCGGCGCCTGCAGGGTGCAACAGTGGCTGCGGCCGACGAGCCGGCTGCCGAAGATGTTGGCCGACTCGCTGCGGGCGCCTGAGGTTCGCGTGTGATGGGTGGAGAGGTGCGCCTCGTAGAGCTGGTCAAGCGGTTCGAGTCGTTCACGGCCGTCGACGGAATCAACGTGACGATCCCGGGCGGCCAGTTCTTCTCGCTCCTCGGCCCGTCCGGATGCGGAAAGACGACCACCTTGCGGATGGTGGCCGGCTTTGACCAGCCCACCTCCGGGGAAGTGCTGCTCGATGGCGTGGATATGGCCGGCACCCCACCGAACAGGCGAAACGTAAATACAGTTTTCCAGAGCTACGCACTGTTTCCCCACCTGACCGTGTTCGACAACGTGGCCTTTGGCCTGCGCCGCGCCAAGATCGACCGGCTTCAAATCAAGAAGCGCGTCGGCGAGATCCTGGATCAGGTTCAGCTGTCCAGGTTGGCGTCGCGCAAACCCTCTCAGCTGTCCGGTGGCCAGCAGCAGCGTGTTGCGCTCGCCCGCGCTCTGGTTCTGAAGCCCGCCGTCCTGCTTCTGGATGAGCCGCTCGGTGCTCTCGACGCCAAGCTGCGGCGGCAGCTGCAGGTCGAGCTCAAGGCGCTACAGGAACAGGTCGGGATCACCTTCCTCTATGTGACACACGACCAGGAGGAGGCGATGACGATGAGCGATCACATTGCCGTGATGAATGGTGGCCACATCGAGCAGGTGGCCGCCCCCCGCGTTCTGTACGAGGAGCCGGCGACGGCGTTTGTCGCCGAGTTCCTGGGCGTGTCCAACCTGATGGAGGCGCAAGCCACCGGCCCCTCGGGTCAGGGAGTCGCCCTGCAGCTCGGCGCGGGCAACATGGTGGAAGCGCTGCGCGGAGACGTTTTGGCGCGCGGAGCAGTCAGGGTCGTCATCAGGCCGGAACGCGTGGAGATCGAGCCGGCCGGCGCCTCTGGCTCGAACCGCGTCGCAGCCACCGTGACGCGGTCGGTCTACCTTGGCAATGCGGTGCGGGTGATCGTGCACCTGGCCACTGGCCAGTCGATTGTGGCTTTGGTGGCGAACACTGGCGAAGACACGACGCCGAGCTGGAACCCTGGCGCGGCTGTGACCTGTTGCCTGCCACCGACCGCCTTGCGTGTGCTGCCGGTCAATACCGACTCTCAGTGACTTCCGCCAACCGTAACAAGGTCAGCAACGGCGGCTTTACAGGACCCCCACCACGTCATCGGGGGCTGAGGGGGGTCACCTGAATCTGTTTCGAGAGTCCATATGCGGTTGGACGATCGCCTTCACTCGCCACAAACACACGGCCGATGACAAGCACCGACTTGTTCGGCGAAGGGATCGGTTTCATGCCTTGCAACACACTTCCCGTCCAGCCCGGGCCGCTGATCAGGTAATCGCCGGCCGCGGTTCCGGTGGTGCGCGTGCCGACGTAGGCAAAATTGGTGCCGTCGGTTGGATTGGTGAGCTGAACGCTGTAATAGCGGTCAGCCATTTCGGGCACGTGCAAGACGAGCGGGCCGCCGGCGAGGTCGAGTACGCCACCGATGTACACAACGTCTTCGGTTCCGGTTGCCAACAGGCTGGCGTCGGAGGCCGCCGGGGAAACGCGATTGGGCACCGCGTAAAGCGTGTTGATAGGGATCGGGCCGCCTCCAAGCCCGTGTTTGAGGGCAGCCCGTTTGAAGGCGCTGTAGGTTATCGCCGGCCAGTAGTAGACGAACACGACAGTACCGAGGAACCACACGATGACTGCCACGGCCACGTACGTGGTGAAGCCGCTACCTCCCATGGACCACTGTCGGTAGGCGGCCCATGCGAGGATGGCAAGGATTGCGGCGGTGATGGGATACGGGTACCTCAGGATGAACCTGTTCATCTCAGTCCACCCTCTCGACTGGTGGCACGTGGTACTCGCCCTCGAGAACAGCACGCCCTGGCAGATACGCGCGCAGCATCAATTTGAATTTGCCTGCCGGCGCGGGCAACCAATTGGACTCATGCCCCAAGGGAGCCGTTCGCTGCAGATATATGTCGATTGAGCCATCGGCGTTCGGCACGAGCCCCGAGCGACTCCCGACGCCGGAGCGATCGATGGGGTTTCGGACCATGAACCCGGCCACATCGGTCATGGTCAGTGACCAGAACGCATCGTTGGGTGGGAGCCGTCCGTCGGGGAAGCGCAGAACGTAGTCGCGCTGGCCGTTCAGTGGCCGACCAGCGCTGTCGAGCTTTGTGGTCCAGTACGCGGCCTCTTCCACCACATTGACGGCGGGCAGGATTTTGGCGCATGCGGCCCGGAGGAGGATGCCATTGCCTGGCCGGCCACATTTTGAGGTCGTGCTCCAACCGTTGACAGTTGTCGTCACGCTTCTCATCGCAGCGTTCATGAGGAGGTTGGCCGTGAGAAAGCCCAGCACGGCGCCGACGATGATTCCCTGAATGGAGTGGGAAACCGAGAGCGTTGATAGGAGGTGCGTCACGCCTTCACAGTCGCTCGCTCCAAGATCTCATAACGCACGGCGCGGCGAATGACGAAAGGTTCATTCGCGTACCGCGTCCGTGTTGCGTGATCGACCACCCACCTGGCACGCCGTGCAAAACGGAGATGCTCCCACAGATACTTCCGGAGCTCGGCGAGGCTGCCGAATGAGACGCGGTGCCAGAAACGACCCCGACGCCTTCGCCTGAACATTCCCTGATGGACGGCGAGAGCGATCGCACGGTCCGAGGCTCGATCGTTTTGCAGTTCTGGCCGGGACGTGTTCACGACGCCGAATCGCTGGAATCCTCCTGCAGTCCGGCGCTCCGCGTATGCCGCGACGCGTGAATCAGGCCGGGCGTCGATCAGGATTCCGCCGGGCGCGAGGACTCTGTGCACCTCCCGTAGGGCATGGACCATGCCCGTGCGTGCGATTCATCAAAGAGTCCAGGACAGGAGCACCACGTCAAACGCACCGTCTGGAAACGGCATTCGTTGTGCCGCGCCGACGGCGAAACGCACGTTTCGAGCGCCGGCCTTCCTGGCGGCTTTCTTCGCGGCCACGATTCCCTCTTCGTCCGGATCAAGCCCCTCCACGCTCGCCGCGAACGATGCGATTCCCAGGGCGAACCGGCCGTCGCCGCAACCCAGGTCGAGCACGCGCTTCCCGCGCACGAGCGCAGGCCCGCCCCACTCGGCGAGCTCATCGATTGGGCGGGGTCGGAGAGCCGAAGAAGATGCGGGGACGTGCTTGCCAACCTCGCCCACCGGGCCGGCCGCATTGATGCTCATGCTCAGCGCTCAGTCTAGACCCGCGCATTTCAATCCTTCGTCGGGTCGTGCCCGTTGAAGCTGAAGCTGAAACCGGGACCGTCCAGCTGGAACCCGATGCACCCGCTCCAGCCCGCCGCGATGCCCTGCCGCCAACCCCAGCCGTAGTAGTTGCCGCCGTCGAGCGCGACGACGGCCGGGCTCTTATAGGCTGTGTCGATGACCAGCTCGGGGTAAAGCGCCCCGAATTGTGGGTCGACGCCAAGCTGGGGGCCGTCTACAAACAGTGGGGCCGCGACGTATCGGCTCACGAAGACGAGTAGATGGTTCGCGACTTTGAGGTCTTCTCCGCGAACGAGGATCGGGCCAACCATCCCTTCGCGCGTGAGTGCGCCGGCGTCGACGTAGTCCCCGTACGCCGAGGAGAAGTGGTCTCCGCCACGGAGGAAGACCGGGGCCCTGCCATACATCCCAGTGGTCGGGTTGGCCTCGTCCGGCCTGCATGTCCCGTCCGGGAGAAGTGCCGGCAGCTTCAACGGCCGTGCTTCGAGCGCTTTCACCTCCGCCTTGTCGGCTGCGGACAACACTGGCTTCGTCGACGACACCGCGGCCGGCTGTGAACCGCACGCCGCGGTCACCAGGACAACGAGAAGCAGCGCAGCTGGCACTAAGAGGCGACGCAGCACAGGCAAACCTCCGCTGTTGAAGTGGACGTCTGCTAGCTATACGCTCGCGGCGGCACCAAACCCGTCAACAAATTTTTGACAGGATCGCCGGGCGGGTCCCAGCGTTGGCGTAATCTCGCTAGCTGCGTATGCCTCCTCGCGTGAGCCGTGGCGTCCTTTTCAGTCCGCGCCCAAACTGCGCCCGCGTCATGCAGTTGCCACGTCGATGAGGCGATCGATGTCGCGCCGGGAGTTGAACAGATGAGGCGAGACGCGAATCCTTCCCTCTCGCATGCTCACGACGACATTCCCGTTCCGCAACTTCTGATAAAGCTCGGCAGTTTTATCCTGGGTCCGCGCTGTAAAGCAACCGTAGGGTCCGCGCCGCGTAGCGTCCAGCGGGCTCGCCGGAACGCAGTCTTCGGGGAGGCGCTCGAACAGGTAATCGATCAGACGCCGGTTACGTTCGAGCACCAACTCAGCCCCGATTCGCAACACCAAACCCACCGAGGCGTCCATGGCCGTCAGGTTGAAGTTGAAATAGGTGGCCGCCTCTGCACCATCCCAGCGCTTCGCACCGCGCGATGGTTTGGGATCGACGAAATTCAACGCCGAAAAAGTGTCTGCGGATTGGGCCGTCCAAGAAAACGGCCCTGGGCGCATAGCGTCCAGGAGCTCGCTCTTGGCCCAACAGAATCCGGTACCGAAGGGGCCAAGGAGCCATTTGTATCCAGCGCATACCAATACGTCAGCGCCAAGTTCGCCCACGTCCACAGGCATGGCCCCGCAAGACTGGCTCGCATCAAGCACAAGCAGCGCTCCCTGCGCGTGACACGCTGCAGATACGCGAGCCGCATCCAACAGCGAGCCGTCGTCAAAGCGCACATGACTTACGGAGACGACCCGCGTTCTCGGTGTCATCGCGGCAATCAGATCGTCGGCCGTAATAAAACGGCCTCGCGGCGCCACGATTTGCAGCTTCACGCCTTCGCGTTCCTCCATCGGCTTCCAGGTGGCGTACTGCAGCGGGAACTCTCCCTTGGCGGTGATGACCTCGTCGCCCGGCTCCCACGTCAGGCCATATGCCACGGCCGCGGCACCAGTGCTTGCGCCAGTCGTCAGTGCGATTTCTTCCGGGTTGGCCCCAATCAGTTCGGCCAGGGAAGCCCGAATCCGGTTTGGCACCTCGAAGAAGACAGAGTCGGTTACGTGATGGGGAAACCTCTTGGCCTCGAGCGAAGCTTGCACCGCGCGCAGTGAAACGCGGGGCATCACTGCATGTGCTGCGGTGTTCAGGTACGCGGCGTCTTCGATCGCGAACCACTCTTTCCGCCAGTCGTTTACGTCAGTTTGATCTGTGGCCATCTTCGCTCTCCGACCTCACGCGGCCTGTGGCGCCGACCCAGGACGTGACTGTGGTTCGCGGAGCGGGTCGGGAATGCGGCCGCCGAGTCGAAGCAGGACGGCTCCAGCCAGCGTCGCGGCAACCGCGCCACCCCACCAGATGGCGTCTGGCGAGGTCTGCAGGAGAAGGCCACCAATCGCCGGGCCGAGGGCCAGGGAAAGGCTGAAGGTCAGGCTGTAGAGCGATAGGTAGCGGCCGAGCAGATGGGCTGGGGCCATGTCCGCGACCAGCGGCCCGAGAACGACAATGTG
>DATARC010000215.1:0-26761 GCA_036264335.1 Candidatus Dormiibacterota bacterium | reverse complement strand
GTGGTGTGCAGCGACTGCAGGTGGATGCGCCCCATGCGCAGCCCGGACTTCTTGACCTCATCGCGAAGCTTGCTGGTGATGTCGACGAACTGGGTGGGTGAAGAAGTCTTGAACCGCAGCCGCTGGGCGATCACCGGCCGCTCTCGAGGGCGAGCACGAGGAAGTCGCGAACCGGCCCACCGGGCTCTCCCGAAGCGGCGTTCGCCGACATCTTCTCGATCGCGCGAGCGAAGGCCACCTGCAGGGTCTGAGACGCGTGATCGGCCAGCAGGCGTGACGCTCTGGCAAGGCACAGGTCACCCATCAACAGCGGCGCTGCCGCCGCCGCCCGGCCGCCCAATCCCTGCAGCCGGAGCCCCGACTCGATGAGCGCGGCGGCGAGTGCCAGCCTCGGCCGGTCGGCGGGCTTGTAGGCATCGACCGCGTCGAGGTAGGACTTGTATGTGTCCTGGAGGCCGTCTTCCCACAGGCCGTCGAGGCGCTCGAGCTCACGGTCGATCTGGAGCGCTTGCGCAGTCATTCGACAGGCTCGATCAGGCTGGCGGCCAGCTGGCTGAAGGCGGAGAGAGCTCGCAGGCAGGACTCGTCGTCGCGCGTCACGACGTAGTAAAGACCGAAGCCCAGCACTGTATTCAAAACCAGCGGGACGAGCACCTCCCGCGGCACTGTCAGCCGGATGCGGCCGTCCGCCTCGAGGCGGTCGAGCTGCTCCTGGATCACCTCGCGGTAGCGGGTGAACAGCTCAGGCAGGTAGGCGCGGAGGCGCTCGGTGCGCGGCGCCTGGACCAGCAGGTCGAAGGCCGCGAGCTGGACGTCGCCCAGCTGGCGCAGGGACGCCCAGATCCCCTCGGCGCCCAGCTGGAGCACCTCGAGCGGGTCGGTGAGCTGGTTCATGGCCGCCCGCAGCTCTTCGACCGACTTGGCCGTGAGGTAGCGCCACGCCTCGACAAGGAGCTCCGACTTGGTCGGGAACCAGTACTGGAGGTTGCCGATCGCGACGCCGGCTTTGGCGGCGATCGACCTCACGCTGGTCCCGGAGTAGCCGTTTTCGAGAAGGGAGTCGGCGGCGGCGTGGATGATGACCTCCCGGGTGCTCTCGGTCGCCGCTGTCGCCCCGGTCATACGTATGTACCATACCTCAGCCTCAGAGACGGCTGCGTCCCACAGGGGTGGGATAATCGCCCCGGCTTGAAGAGCATCGACGAGATTTTTCCGAACTCGCTCTGCGGCGTAATCCGGACCCTCGATCCCGACGCCGGATTCAAGGCCTGCCTCGCCGCGATCGAGGGCGGCGTCGGCACCATCGAGGTGACGACCACGGTGCCGTCCTGCTTCGAGATGGTGCGTGGCATTCTCGCCACCACCGGCGGCAAGACGTCCATCGGCGTCGGCACTGTGTGGGATCCCGGGGCGGTCGAGGAAGCCAAGGATGCCGGCGCCGACTTCATAGTCACCCCTGTGCTGCTCCCCGATGTGGCCGAGGCTTGCCGCAAGGAGGGCCTGCTCTGCGTGATGGGGGCGCTGACGCCGACCGAGATCTACCAGGCGCGCTTGGCGGGCGCCGCGCTCGTGAAGGTGTTTCCCATCAACCCGGTCGGCGGCATCGAGTACATCCGCTCGCTCAACGGGCCGATGGGCGGGGTGCCCTACTGGGTGTCAGGCGGCGTCGAGCTTGCGCACATCGCCGACTACATAAGGCTGGGGGTCAGAGTCGTCGGCCTGACCCATGCCCTGTTCTCCGCGGAGGTGCTGGCCCACAAGGACTGGGACGCGATTCGACGAAAGGCGGAGCGGGCGGCTGAAGCAGCAGCCTCGGCCAGGGGAGACTAAAGGGCCTCGGTCAGCACCCCGCGTGGTACAGACACATCGTCTGCACGACGTTCGAGTAGAGGTTGATGATCTGGCCGCCGGTGGCGATCAGGGCCACGATCACGATGAGCGCGACAAGCGCAAGTATCAGGGCATATTCGACCATGCCCTGGCCCGCCTGGCGTCGCTTGAAAATAGTCATCGCTTTTGTTGACCTAGAAGCTTAACCGTTGAACCACCGCTTCTGGTCGCTGCCAATACGATCGCTTGCTCGACCACAACCCTGACCATCCGCTTCCTCCAGAAGTGGGTGAGGTCGGTGTTGTCGAGGGGTTTGGCCGGCTTGGCGGCGATCTCGGCCACCGCCCTGACGGTTTCGTCGTCCAGGGTCTTCCCGGTGAGGAACTCGTCCGCCGCCCTCGCCTCAAGCGGATGCGAAGCCACCGCTGACAGCACGATGCGACAGCTTCGCACCACGTCTCCGTCCATTTGCAGCGCGACAGCCGCGCCCGCAATCGGGAAGTCGATCGAGCCCCGCCGCCTCAGCTTGACGTACGCGCTGTGGTTGCCTTCGATGTGGGGCAGCCGCAGACCGGTCACCACCTCGCTCGGCTGCTTGGCCATGTAGTCGATACCGTCGTCGCGATACAGGGCGGCCACAGGTAGCTCGCGCTCGCCGCCGGCGCCCGCCAGCGTGACCAGACCCTCGAGGGCCATCGCCATCGGTCCCGTGTCGGAGGACGAGACCGCCCAGCAACGCGGACTTCCAGGCGCCACCAGGCAGATGTCGCCGTCCTTCTTCATGCAGAAGCCGATCGCCTTTCGCCATTCGTATGTCATGTCGTAGTAGTTGCAGCGCGTATCGACGCACAGGTTGCCGCCGATGGTGCCGGCGTTCCGCAGCGGGGGAGAGGACACCAGGCCCGCAGCCTCTGCGTAGCCGCTGAGCTGTTTGTTCAGCTGCTCGTGCGCAGACGCTGCAGAGAGCGTGACGCCCGCGCCCAGCTCGGTTTCATTCGTGCCGGGTCGGATGTCGCGCGAAAGGAAGTCCAGCCCGATCAGCGCGTCGACCTCGAACTGGCGGCGCTTCAGCTTTGGAAAGAGGTCGGTGCCGCCCGCCACGAACATGGCGCGCGACCCAAGCTCGGTCGCCATGTGCGCAGCCTCGCGCGCCGTCTTCGGCCGCAGGTACTTAAATCGAGGCAGCCGCAGCATTGGTGTCCAGGTCTCTTGGTGGTGGCTCGACCTTGATGCACGCGGGGTAGGGGATGGATGGGAAGCGCTCGGGTCCGTAACGGGCCGGCTGTCCTTTCTGTTTGCGCCGCAGCGCCTCGACTATCTTCTCTGGAGTCACAGGGATCTCATCGATCCAGACGCCTAGAGCGTCGAACACGGCCGAGCTGACCGCAGGGATGACGGGGAGCAGCGGGCCTTGCCCGGCCTCCTTCGCGCCATAAGGCCCCTCGGGGTCGACGGTCTCGACGATGAAGGTCTCGACCTCCGGCGTGTCCATGAAAGTTGGCGACTTGTACTCCAGCATCGACGGCCACTTGTGCAGGCCTTTGCGGAACGCCTGCTCCTCCATGAGCGCCTCGCCGAGGCCCATGTAGATGCTGCCCTCGACCTGACCCTCGACCAGCAGCGGATTGATCGCGCGCCCGACGTCGTGCGCGATCCACACCTTGTTGACGTGCACGATGCCGGTGCGAGGGTCTGCGTCGAGGTCGACCACGCATGCCGAATAGCTGTAGGCCGGGCTGGGACCGACCCCCGAGCCCTTGAAAGGGCCGGCGATCTTTGGCGGCGTGTAGCTGCCCGCGCTGGTCAGCGTGCCGAACCGAGCCTCGGCCAGGATGCTCGCCTCCTCGAACGTGAAGTCGCCGATGCGGCCGGCACCGACGCGCACCGCCTCGGCGCCGCCCATCTTGGCCTCAACCGCATCGACGAGCATGCCGCGCATCTTCCGCGCCGCCTGCAGCGCGGCGTTGCCTGCCATGAACGTGACGCGCGACGAGTAAGAGCCGAGGTCGATCGGAGTCGTGTCGGTGTCGGCGGTCACCAGCCGGATGTCGCGCGGCTGCAGGCCGAGCTCCTCCGCCACGATCGCGGCCAGCACCGAGTCGGAGCCCTGGCCGATGTCCATCGCTCCGCAGTAGGCCGTGACGCCGCCGCGGTCGACCTTGATCTGCACCTCGGAGTGCGGCATGTCGTTCCAGTAGATCGCGGTCCCCGCGCCCGAGAGATAGCTCGATATCGCGAAGCCCATGCCGCGGCCCCGCCGGCGCTCGCGGATGCGATAGCCCGACGCCGTCATCACGCGCTCGGTGCATTCGTCGAGGCCGCACGATGTGACGCGCAGCCAGTTGACGGTGCGGGTCATCGGTTTCACGAAGTTGCGTTGCTTCAAGTCGACAGGATCGATGCCGAGGTCGTGCGCGATCTTCTCGAGGTGAAGCTCCATCGCGAAACGAGGTTGCGGGGTGCCGTGGCCTCGCTTTGGGCCGCACGGCGGCTTGTTGGTGAAGACGCGGCAGCCCTCGAAGCGATAGGCGGGGATGTCGTACGTGACGGTCTGGAGGGCGCCTGTATAGAAGGTGGAGGCGACGCCGTACGACCCGTACGCCCCGCCGTCGAGCGCCGTCTTGAAATGCATCGCCGTGATGCGGCCGTCCCTGGTGACGCCGCTCCGCACCCACATGAGGACCGGATGGCGCCCTCGATGCGCGTAGAAGACCTCTTCGCGGGTCAGCGTGCACTTGACCGGACGGCCCGTGAGCATCGCCAGCTTGCAGACGATGATCTCGTGCGCGAACGGATCGGTCTTGCCGCCGAACCCGCCGCCGTGCGCCGCGCCGATGACGCGGATCCGGTTCATCGGCAGCTCGAGCACCTTGGCCAGGGCTCGGTGGACGTAGTGGACCACCTGCGTCGAGGACCAGAGGGTCACGCGTCCATCGACGAAGGTCGCGATCGCGCTGTGCTGCTCCATCGGCAGGTGCGTGTTGCCCTGGAAGAAGAGGACGTCCTCGCGAATGTGGTCGGCCTTCTCGAAACCGCCGTCGACGTCACCGAACTCGAGCGCGACGAGCTTGTGGATGTTGTTGGGGCCCCCGTAGTCCTGGATGCGCTCGTCCTTCGACTCGGCGAGGGCTTCGTCGATCGACATCACCGGCTCGAGGACCTCGTACTCGACGGAGATCGCGTCGCAGGCCGCGGCCGCGATCTCTTCATCCACCGCGGCGATGGCGGCGATGGGGTCACCCACATAGCGCACCTTCTCGTGCTCAAGGGCGCGCTCGTCCTGCGTGACGGGCAGGATGCCGAACTTGATGGGGAGGTCGGCGCCGGTGATCACGGCATGCACGCCTGGCATGCGCCGCGCGGCCGATGTGTCGATCGAGAGGATGCGGGCGTGGGGATGGGGGCTGCGCAGGATGCGGCAGTGGAGAGTGCGGGCCGGGAGCATGTCGTCGGCGTAGATGGCGCGGCCGGTCACCTTGGAGACGGCGTCGGGCTTGGGGAGGGCCTTGCCGATGACGGAGAAACCGTTCTCCTTCGTCATTTCATGCGACCCCCGGCCAGCTCGATCGCGTCAACGATCTTCGAGTAGCCCGTGCAGCGGCACAGGTTGCCCGCCAGCGCTTCGCGGATCTCATCTCTTGACGGCGTTGCGTTCGATTCGAGCAGCGACTTCGCCGCGAGCAGGATTCCCGGGGTGCAGTAGCCGCACTGCGCCGCGCCCAGCTCGGCGAACGCCTGCTGCAGCGGATGCAGCTCCGACCCCGACGCCATGCCCTCGATCGTCGTGATCGCGCGGCCCTCGACCTGCACCGGCAGCACCAGGCAGCTCAGCTCCGGCTTGCCTTCGACCAGCACCGTGCATGTGCCGCATTCGCCGAGCTCGCATCCGTGCTTGGTGCCGGTGAGCTGCATGTCCTCTCGAAGGACCTCGAGCAGGGTCTTGTGAACAGGCAGCAGGAGCTCCGTCCGCTCGCCGTTGACGTGCAGCGCGACGACCAGGCGCTCGACGTCGCGCGCCATCTCGTTCCTCACGATGCGGCGAGCATAGCTTTCAAGGCAGACGCGCATGCCCAGAGGTCGGGCGCGACCACATGAGCTCGGCTGGACTGGGGAATCGGGTCGTCGGGGTGCACCAGGATCGCGCGCATGCCGAGCGCCAGCGCCGGTTCGATGTCGTTGGCCTCCTTGTTGCCGATGACGACACATTGCTCCGCAGGCGCGCCGCCCGCCCTCATCGCCATCTCGAAGACCGCGGGGTGCGGCTTGAGGTGGCCGGCATCGACGGAGGTGACTATCGCGTCGACGTGGTCCGCCATGCCGAGGAGACGGAAATCCTCCCAGTAGCTGTCGGCGTCGCGCCAGTAGGTGTTGCTGGCGATCACGCTGCGCATGCCGAGGGCGTGGATGTCCGCCAGCAGCTCGACCGCCCCGGGCAGCGGCTTCAGCCGGTCGGCCACGGGCAGGGCCATGGCCCTCCGGATCCGCGTCACCGACTCGTCGTCGGATGGCAGGCCCAGGCGCCTCAGCGATGCGGCGACGAGCACATCCGCCGCCGGCACCTTGACCGTGTGCTCGGTGTTGATGCTGCGTGCCTCGTCGCCGATGCGGCTGCTGTCGATCAGGTCGGCCACCAGCGCATCGACGGCCTCCGCCTCGAGTTCAGGCATCGCTTTCGCCACCCTGGCGTGACGGCCGCCGCCGTCGGTCTGGCGCAATGGCCACGAGTTGGGCCAGAGCGTGCCGCCGACGTCGATCAGCGCAACCTGGAGGGTCTGGTTCACCCGAGTCCCTATCATCGCCTCAATGCTCCGGTACTTGACGGCGGGGGAGTCTCACGGCCCCCAGCTCACAGTGATCATCGAAGGCCTGCCCTCAGGTCTGGAGATCTCGGAGGAGGACCTCCGCCGCGACCTCGCGCGCCGGCAGGGCGGGCACGGACGCGGCGGGCGCCAAAAGATCGAGACCGATTTCGCGCGAATCGTCAGCGGCGTGCGCGGCGGTTTCACCATCGGCAGCCCGGTGACGCTCGTGCTGGAGAACAAAGACCACGCCAACTGGACTGCCGAGATGACACCCTCCAAGGAGGGCTACGCCCCCAAGCCGGTGACCAGATTGCGCCCTGGCCATGCGGACCTGGCGGGCGCCCTGAAGTACGGCCACACGGACATCCGCAACGTCCTGGAGCGTTCGTCAGCCCGGGAGACGGCCACGCGGGTGGCCGCCGGCGGAGTCGCCCGCAAGCTGCTCGCTCACTTCGGGATCGAGATCCTGAGCTTCACCCAATCGATCGGCACGATCGACATCGGTTACGACAGAGTCGATCCCGACACCGTCACTATCGAGGACATCGAGGCGTCACCTGTCCGCTGCCCGGACCCGGACGCGTCGAAGCGGATGGTTGCGGACATCGATGAGGCGGGGGAGAAGGGCGACACGCTGGGCGGCACGTTCCGCGTCATCGCGCGCGGTGTCCCGCTCGGGCTCGGCAGCTACGTGCACTGGGACCGCAAGCTCGACGGGCGCCTGGCGCAGGCCCTGCTCTCGATCAATGCGATCAAGGCGGTCGAGTTCGGCGCCGGTTTCGAGGGCGCGTCGCGCCGCGGCTCGCAGTTTCACGACGAGATCGACTACCAGGAAGGCAGGTTCAGGCACCGCACCAACCGGGCGGGCGGGCTCACCGGTGGCATGACCAACGGCGAGCCTATCGACCTGCGCGTCGCGATCAAACCGATATCGACGATGAAGACGCCCTTGCCCTCCATCGACCTGAACACCAAGGAGAAGGTGCAGGCGCACTACGAGCGCAGCGATGTGTGCGTGGTCCCAGCCGCGGGAGTCATCGGGGAGGCGATGGTCGCGCTGACTCTGGCCGACGCCTTCCTGGAGAAGTTCGGCGGCGACTCGATGGCGGAGCTCGAACGCAACCATCGCGGCTACATCGAATCGATCGGCGCGCTCTAAGCCCTGACAGCCGCTCGGGTTGGGTTGACCCAGATGGTCCCATCCGGACACACATTCATTGCGGGCGAGAAAAGGTCGGCTGCGCTGATCGTCAGTGACGTATAAGCGTCGGGCGGCGTCACTTTCAGCTGGACTGCCGTGGAACATGGAGTGAGCACGTCCTCCCAGCTGAGAGGGACGTATGCATGACCCGGCACTTCCGGCACTGGATGCATTGGATCGAACGGGATCTTCCTGATTGGCACCGTGCCGGCCGGCAGGCCGACGATCTGCGCCACCGCCGGCTCCGACAGGAAGAATGAAGTGGTCGACCGGATGGCGTGCGTCGGCAGCGCCCGGCCGTGGGCGTCAAGGAGCTGGAGACCTGCGTAGCCGTACAGGTCGCAGCCATGTTGCGACTTGTTCCGAACCTCGATCGTGGCAGCGATGTTTCCGGCGGCAGCGCCCAGTGAAACGAGTCGCATCTCGAGGTCTTTCGTATCGCACCTGACGAAAGGCATGGTCGGCCTCGGGATGACGAGCGGATGCGGGCTTGGCACAGCGGGCGGAGTCGGGCTGATGACCGGGGTGGTGGTCGGCTCCGGTGAGGTTTGGACGGTAGGCGTCGCTCTTGGACCGCCCGCGACGGGTGGCGTGGCCCCGGTTGTGCAAGCGGCGAGCACGGCCATCGCGACAGTGCAGGCAAGAAGCCTCGAAAGGCTCATGGTCGGTCAACGCTGCGCGCCAACTCGTCGTTACGCGCTACTTCCTCATTACACAAGGCTGATCTGATCCGAACCGACGTCTGACAACCGCTCCTCATCGTGACGATCGGCCTCACCCGAGGCCGATCAACTTGGAGGAGTGCTCATATGAATCAGCTCGGAGCGTTAGCGGTCAAGGTCTTCAGCGGTGGGACCACTGCGGTGCTGATGACGTTGGGGGTCACGAGTGGGCTCGCCGACGCCTCAATCACACCGACACCTGCTCCCACGTCAAGCAACGCCCCGGTGGCGAGCCCGCTTGCCGGCGTGCGCGATGCGGTGCGGTTCGCGGTGTTCGAGGCCGAGGCGGACGTCCTTCGCATCCCACCGGCTGCGTTTCGCGCCGACCTCAGGCGAGGCATCACGGTGGCGCGCCTGGCCCGGGAGCGCGGGCTGAACAAGGATCAGTTCGGCGACCGGCTAGTGGTCAACCTGAGGCCGCGGCTGGCGCAGCTCGTGCACCTGCGCGTGATCACCCAGGCGCAGGCGGACATCGTCATCGATCGGATCCAGCACGGCAACATCCCGTGGTGGGACGGGCTGGGCCGCTGACATTCTCGCAACCCTAATTCGGCCGGGGCGGCTGTCCCAAGCAGCCGCCCCGCCACGTTTCTAGGGTCGCGCTCTGGCTTTGCCCGCCATCGAGATCTGCTTCCACTTCTTGCGCTCTTCGATTCGGATCCTCGCGTCGCTTTTGGCGGCGATGGCACGCAGCTCTCGCTGCAGCTTCAGATAGCTGTTGAAGCGCACGAGGTCCAGAGTTCCGACGGCGATCGCCGCCTTGACGGCACACCCCGGCTCAGTCTGGTGCGCGCAGTCGGTGAACCGGCAGCGCAGCGCCAGCTCCTCGACATCCTCGAACAGGTTGGCGAGCCCGTCCTCGCCTTCCCACAGCTGCGCCTCGCGGAGGCCTGGGGTATCGATGATCATCCCGCCCTCCGGCAGCAGCACGAGCTGGCGGTGGCTGGTCATATGCCGCCCTTCGCCGGAGCTGTGGATCATGCGGGTGCGCATCACGTCCTCGCCGACGATGCGGTTGATCAGCGTCGACTTGCCCGCGCCTGAAGGGCCGAGGAGCACGCCTGTGAGCGCCGGCTGAAGGCGCCGCGTGATCTCCTCGATGCCCTGGCCGGTGACACTGCTGGTGACGAGCACGGGGGTGCCGAGCGCAACTGCCTCGAGCTCTGCGAGGAGGGCGTCGGTGGAGTCGGTCACATCGGCCTTCGTGAGCAGGACGATGGGCACGGCCCCGCTCTGCCACGCAATGGTGAGGTAGCGCTCTATGCGCCGGGCATTGACATCGGTGGCTGCGGCGACCACGAACGCGACGTCGACGTTCGCCGCCAGGACCTGCTCTTTGGACTCTCGCGACGAGACTTTGCGCGAGAAGACGGTGCGCCGCTCGAGGACGCCGTGCACGGCGGACACCGGCTCGCGGTGGAGAACTGCCACCCAGTCGCCCACGGCGGGCAGCAGGACGGCATCGTTGCGAAGGTGGCGTCCGGCCACAGCTCGGGTGGGGCCGTCCGCGTCCTGGACGAGGTACTCCATGCCAAAGTCTGCCGTGACCCGTCCGGGGGTATATCCATCCGCGGCATAGGGTTTGAACTTTTCCTGGAAATAGGAATCCCAGCCCAGCAAAGCGAGCTGAGACGTGATTTCGGTAGACAACGCGATCCTCCGGTTGAAAACGGGTGGGCGGTATCGGTCCGCCCTGTCCGGAGGTGCTTTAGACGAAAGCCCCGGAGGCGGCCGATGGCCGGAAATCGGTTGCTGCAAGCTCTGCCATTCGAACGTCACCTCCCTCTTTGATCAGACCGCCAGCCTATCAGAGTCCCTTGAAGTCCGCCTTGCGTTTCTCGCCGAAGGCCTTGATGCCCTCGTCCGCGTCCTCTGACACGAACACTCGGCTGATGGCCTCCCTTTCGATCGCCAGCCCCAGGTCGAGCGGTGCGCCGAAGCCTTGCTGGATCGCCACCTTGGCGTGCCCGATGGCGACTGTCGGTCCGGCTGCCAGCTTTTCGGCGTACTCGAGCGCGCCCGCGCGGCACGCCGCCGCATCCGGGAACAGCTGGTCGACAAGCCCCAGCTCTTTCGCCTGAGCCGGCTGCAACGTGGTGGCATTGGCGATGAGGTCGATCCCCTTCGACAGGCCAACCAAGCGGGGCAGGCGCTGCGTCCCGCCCGAGCCCGGAAAAAGGCCGAGGTTCACCTCCGGCAGACCGATCTGATACGAACCTTCGGCCGCGAACCGCAGGTCGCAGGCGAGGGCCATCTCAAAGCCGCCCCCGAGGCAGTGCCCCGCAATCACGGCAATGAAGACGAGCGGCGTGTTCTCCATCTTCCGAAACGCTTCGTGGGCCATGATCGCGGTCATCATTCGCGACCTTGCGCTGCCCGCCGCGAACGCGCTGACATCGGCGCCCGCCGAGAAGAACCTCTCCGAGGCGCTCGTCAAAAGGACCGCACGGATCTCGCCATCATTCCTCGCGTCGTCGATTGCACCCGCCAGCGACCTGAGGAATTGGTAGTCGTAGCTGTTGGCCGGCGGGCGGTCGAGCACGAGGATGCCGACGTTGCCTTTCTTCTCGAGATTCACTCCCATCAGTCGGGTCCCTCCAAACGCCCAATCCCGGCGACGGGATAATTATCGAAGTACTGAAAGAAACCTACAGAAGTAGAGGGGTGTGCACCTTATGGCAACCATGATCATCGAAGGCGAGCGGGCCAAGGCCGTGTCGGGCAAGACGTACGAGGTTCGCAATCCGGCGACCGGCGAAGTGGTCGATGTGGTCCCCGCCGGCGGTCCGGCCGACGTCGACAAAGCGGCACAGGCCGCTGCGAAGACGTTTGCCACGTGGTCGAAGCTCGCTCCGGCGAAGCGTGCCGAGATCCTTCACAAGGCCGCGCATCACATGCTCGGCAAGGTGGAGGAGATAGCCCCGATCCTCACGAAGGAGCAGGGCAAGACCCTGCTCGAGTCCCGGCTCGAGGCGCAGCGCTTCGGCGAGAACATCGCGTGGTTTGCAGACCTCGCGGACAAGGTGCACGGCCAGCACGTCTCGCTGCCGGACACGACGACCTACGGGCTCGTGATCCGCATGCCGATCGGGGTCTGCGGCGCCATAGTGCCCTGGAACTTTCCCCTGACCCTGGCGGCGAACAAGATCGCGCCGGCGATCGCGGCGGGCAACACTGTCGTCCTCAAGCCCGCGAGCACAACGCCGCTCTCGACGCTGGCGTGCATCGAGGCGCTCATCGAAGGCGGTCTGCCGGAAGGCGTCGTCAACGTGGTGCTGGGCACCGCGACCGGTGAGGCGATGGTGGACAACCCGATCATCAGGAAGATTGCGCTGACAGGTTCGACGCCGACCGGAAAGAAGGTCATGGCGCGAGCGGCCGAGGGCTTGAAGAAGATCACGCTCGAGCTCGGTGGCAGCGACCCCTGCATCGTCCTCGACGACGCCGACCTCGAGGCTGCGGCCCGTGGCATTTCGGTGGGCCGGTTCTTCAATTGCGGACAGGCATGCCTCGCCGTCAAGCGGCTGTACGTGCAGGACGGCGCATACGACACGCTGCTCGAGAAGCTGATCGCGCGCGCATCCAAGCTCAAGCCAGGCAACGGGCTGGACAAGGACAGCCGCATGGGGCCGATGCACAGCGAGACGCAGCGGGCCGAGGTCGAGGCGCAGATCAAGGACGCGGTTGGGCGTGGCGCGAAGGTGCTGTTTGGCGGCGGGCGGCCCAAGGGTGAGTCCTACGACAAGGGTTGGTTCATCGAGCCCACGATCCTTGTCGATGTGCCGGACGACGCTCGGGTCTGGAAAGAGGAGGTCTTTGGGCCGGCGCTGCCGGTGCGGCGCATCAAGGACCTGGACGAGGCGCTGCGCCTCGCCAACGACTCGCCCTTCGGGCTGGGGTCGTCGATCTGGACCGCCAACATGGCGCACGCTCGGCGGGCGGTGCAGGAGCTCGAGGCGGGTTACACGTGGGTCAACGCGCTTCAGATCGCGCACGACGAGCTGCCCTTCGGTGGGGTCAAGCAGTCGGGGTTTGGCAAGGAGCATGGGCTCGAGGCGTACTACTCGTACACGGAGCAGAAGTCGGTGGTTTACGGCGGCGTCTAGGGGATGAGGACTGGGAGGGGGAGATGAGGACGGGGCTTGGCGTGCTTGTGGTGCTGGTGCTGCTCATCGGGGCGGTGTTCGCGGGGCAGGGCCTGGGCTTCATCCCCGGGAGCTTCATGACCGGCGACATCAAGTGGTTCTGGATCGGCGTGGTGATGGTCGTGGTGGGGCTGGTGCTCGGCTACTTCGGGTTCATCCGGAGGCCGGCGAAGACCTAGCCACCTGTTCCGCTGCCCCGCCCTCCCCCTTTCGGGGGAGGGCTTCGCCCCCGCCAGTGCCTGCCGCTACGCCCCCACCCCTTGAAGTCGCCTGTTTGGCGACTTCAGGCCGTTCTCCCATTCATGCGATCCCACTGCGACTGGCACTCGACGCACCGCGTCGCTGACGGCTGGTACTTCAAGCGTTCCGCCGGGATTCTCCCGGCGCAGCTCTCGCAGATGCCGTACGCGCCGTCGCGGACGCGCTCGAGCGCATGCTCCACCTGCTCGCGGTTCGCGTCCAGCAGGTGGACGAGGATGTCCGAGGTCTCGCGGTCGGACAGGGCCTGGGCGAGGTCGGCCTCCTCGGGTATCCCTGTGACCACGCCGCCGGTGACGTCGTTGAGAGGTCGGTGGAGCCCGGCCTCCTCGCCGCACGCTGCCGCCAAATGCTCCAGGGTCAGCCTTTCGGCCTCAAGCCTTTCCTTGGGCGCCGGGTCCGGACCTTTGCGACTAGCCATTGGCATCCGCTCCTTCCTCGTGAGATACCGATCCAGGCAACTGTTTGGTTCGTCAGTCACAACGCCCGTCAGTGGCCATTTACCCGGGTCGCGCACAATAAGTCGCCTGTGTCCCCGGCCATGAGGAAAGCAACTGCGGCCCTGGTTCTCCTGTTTCTGCTCAACGCGTGTTTGGGACGCCCGGCATCGCACCCCGCGCCCAGCGTCGCCCAGATCGGCAGCGACCTCAACTGCGCCGCCACCGACCACGGGTTTGAGGACGGCCAGGCAGGGTGGGGGTTCTGCTATCCCGCCACGTGGCAGTACCTGGAGCGGGTGGCGAACCCCGTCGACGCAGGGCCCACGCACCTGGACATCCTCCTGAGCATCACCGACGTGCCCTGCGTCCCGGGCACGCCCATTGCGAGCGAGACGCCACGCCCCGTCTGCCAGCCCAACGCGGGCCTGTTCGGGTTGATGGTGGTCTCGACGTACGACCGGGCCGGTGCCCCCGACCTCACGACCTGGATGCAGACCAACCTGAAGCCGGTACCGGTTGGGCAGCTGATCCAGTGGGGCAACGCCAGCGAAGCCGACCAGCTGGCGGACGGCCGCCGCATCGCGCTGACGCCCAACCATGTGGTCGTGATGGAGCTGCGGTTCAACAAGGACGGGCTCAACCTCGAGTCATTCATGTCGACCAGGCTCAGCACCTGGAAGTTCCTCTACTGATCTGAGAGTGCCGGACGCCGAGCCCCGACGCCTGCTTTCTCACTACAAGGTGAGCCGCGATGTTGACGGCAACCTTGTTTTGCTGATGCCCTGGCCGGGGAGCTCGCTTCTGGGCTGCGCCCTACCCGCGGTCACGGTCTCGATGGTCGGGGCCCTGCTGGCGCAGGTCGGGAACTCTCCGGTCGCTTGGGGAATCCCTGTCGTCGCTCTCTCGTTCGCGGTCATCTTTCTCGCCGTGCTCGCCTACCAGGGCAGCCACGCCTGGGTGTTGAAGCCTGGACAGCTGAAGCGCGGCACGACGTTTGGCGATCGCTACTGGCCGGGATCGCGCTGGTCGACCGCCCGATCGGTCGTGGTCAAGCGCCGGCTCTGGCCATCTGGCCGGGGCAGCTCGGACCGGGTCTACGTCGTCTCGGACCGCGGCGCGCGGCTGAGCCTCCTGACCGTCTTCAACTGGACCGGAGCCGAGTCGAGGCTGGCGACCGGCGGCCAGCGATCGCTGGCGCGCACAGGCCCGATCGTGCCCGCCGCCTCGCGGGCCACGGCAAAGGCTGCCGACGAAACGCTCAAGTTCGCGGCGAGCGAGGCGGTCGCCGAGATGGCCGACCTCCTGGTCACCGAGCTCGAGGTGCCCCTGTCATTTGAATGCGAGGTCGGGCCGCCGGCGCCACCCCCGCGACCGAGCCGGCCGAGGCTGCTCTAGCTCGGTCTCTTGAACAGGGTCTGGAGCTTGACCGCCAGGCCCATGTCGCCCTTGACCTTGAGCTTCTGGGACATGAAGGCGGACATCCCGTCCATCTGGCCCGTCATGATCTTCACGAAGTCGCCGGAGTCGGCGAGCAGCGTCAGATTTGCGTTCTCAGGCGCGTCGCCCGTGCCCGTTTCGGCCGTGCCGTCGTGGATCTTGACCCACCATTTGCCGGCGTGGCTGCCACTCAGGTCGAACTGAATCGTGGCCTTGGTCGAGCCGGCTTTCTCCGGCACGAGGAAGCGGGGGAGGGCTTCGACGATCTGGTCGGGTGTCAGCTGGACTTCAGACATTTGTTTCTCCTGAGCTAAGGACGAGGGGAAATGTCAATTGACTCTTTCAAGAATGCTAACCGCGCTACGTCGCTGAATGCACCTGGGCCACGTCAGCGACAATGCCGAGATCGTGACGACCGAGCTGGCCCTGACCGAGGTGGCGGCCGACATTTTTGAGCTTCGCCTGCCCATCCCGTTCGAGGACGGCCTGGTCAACGTCTTCCTCTTTCCCGACGGCGACGAAGCCGATCTCGTGGATTGCGGCATGAACACCGAGGAGTCGGTCGGCGCGATTCACGCCGCGGTCCGGCACGTGGGCGCCAGGCGCATCCGCCGGCTGGTGGTCACCCACATCCACCCCGACCACTACGGCGCCGCCGGCGCGTTCGCCGGCGAAGGCCTCGCCGATCTCTACCTCCATCGCCTCGAGGTCCCCCTGGTCTATCCGCGATACGTCGACATCGAGCATCTCGTGAGCGAGGTGCGCACGTACCTCCTCGTGAATGGCGTACCGGAAGGCGAAGCGGAGGTGATGAGCAACTCGCAGCGAGCCCTCAGCGAGATCGTCAAGCCTGCAGTGCCTGCGGTCCAGCTGGACGGCGCTGAAACGCTGGACGTTGGCCGTCGGCGGCTGAGGGTGGAGTGGACGCCAGGCCACTCCCCAGGTCACATCTGTCTTTTCGACGAGAGCGACAAGGTCCTGTTGGCGGGCGACCATATCCTGCCGGAGCTGTCACCCAACATCGGGTTGCACCCGCAGAGCACGCCCGATCCCTTGCATGAGTATCTCGAGGGCCTCAAGCGGCTGGCCGCGTATGAGCCCAGCCTGATCCTGCCGGCGCACGGTCGCCCGTTCCGGGATGCCGCAACGCGGGTCAAGGCGTTGCTTGCCCACCACAAGAAGAGGTTGACGCAGCTCGCCGCCATCGTTTCAGGGGGCGAGCGCAGCGCTTGGTCCGTGGCGCTCGAGCAGTGGGGCCCACGCGACAACTCGTGGGAAAAGCGCGCGGCGCTTCAGGAAGGCCTCGCCCACCTGCAAGCCCTGGCGGTCGAGGGGCGGGTGAAGAAGCTGGTCACGCCGACGGCAGTGCGCTGGAGCCCGACGTAGGGGGACGGCAACGAGGCACGAGCGGCGGCTACGGCCGGCTGACGGCCTCGCTCGCAGTGGTGATGCCCAGCGGGAAGAGGTCCGCGGGGTAGCAGCCGACTCCGACCACGCCTGGTCCGGCGTGCGCTCCAACGACCGGGCCAAGCGGTTGAATCATCAGCGTGTCGGCGATCGGCTTCAGCTCGCGGGCCACCCGCTCCGCGTCCGCTTCCGCGTCGGCGTGGCCCACGACGATGCACACGCCCTTCCCATGATTGAGCTCTCGTGTCAGCTCGACGACGCGGGTGAGCGCGCGATCGAAAGTCCTCACGCGTTCCAGCGGCGTCACCAGTCCATCGCGGATGCACAGCACCGGTTTGACCTGCAGCACGGAACCCAGCAGCGCGTTCGCGCGGCCGATGCGTCCACCGCGACGCAGGAACTCGAGCGTCGCGACCGAGAAGTAAGTCTGCAGGTGCGGCTTCATCGCCATCACCTTCCCTTCGATCGCATCGACGTCTGCGCTGCGTGCGCTGAGGGTGGACGCAACCAGCGTGATGAGCCCGAGCGACATCGATGCCACGCCTGAGTCGATGACCCGAATGCGATTCGGGTCCGTCATGGCGGCCGCCTGACGAGCCGAGTCGAAAGTGCCGCTGAGCTTCTCGGAGATGTGGATCGAAACTATCGACTCGTGATCCATGAGCAGCGCGGCGTACGACTCCGCAAAACGCCCGGGCGACGGCTGCGATGTGGTGGGATGCGTGGTCGCAAGCGGAAGCCGGCGATAGAACTCAGCCGGGGTGATGTCCACACCGTCCAAAAGACTCTCCCCCTCAAGCTGCAGCGTGAGCGGCACCACCGTGATGCCCCTGGCAGCGGCCAGCGCACGCGGAAGGTCGGCGGTCGAGTCGGTGACGATGGCCACGGCGCGCGCAGCGGTCAATCGGTGTCGCCCGTCACGGAGGGCTGATCTTGACTTCGAGCGCCTCGTGAATCTTCTTGAACCGGTGGAACAGGAGACGTTCCACAGGGCGAAGCAGGAAAAGCATCGCAAGGATCAGGAGAGTGGTGAAGATCGCAGGCACGTAGAAGCCAAAGCCGACAGCCATTCCGATCGCAGCCACCACCCAGATCGAGGCGGCCGTCGTGAGGCCGTGGACCTCATTGCCCTGCCGCAGGATTGCGCCGGCGCCGAGGAAGCCGACGCCCGTCACCACCTGCGCGGCGATTCTTGTCGGGTCGGTGGAGCCGCGGAAGGCCTCTAGCCCCAGGCCCGCAAACAGGCAGGCGCCAACCCCAACCAGGCCAAGGGTTTTGATGCCGGCCGGGTGGCCGTGGAACTCGCGCTCAAAACCGATAGCGACGGCGAGGATGGCGGTGACGAGGAGCCGGAATGCGAAATCGACGTCGCTGAGGAGTGGCAGCTCTCAGCCCTTACCCGGCCGGCCGCCGGGCTGGTCCTTGCCGCGTGGCTCCTCGGGGAACTCCGGAAGGTCGGGCAGGTCGAGGCTGTTCACGAAGTCTCTGAACACAGCCAGCCGTTCTTCGTCGACAGGGCCTTCGGTCTTGTCCGCGGAGTCGGACGCTTCATCGGGGTCAGGGATGATGCCCGCGCTGTCCATGACCTCGGTCGCGACGAAGATCGGGCACTCGACTCGCACGGCAAGCGCGATCGCGTCTGACGGCCGGGCATCGAAGTCGAGGTCACGTCCGTCCTGCTTGACGTAGAGGCGCGCGTAGAAAACCTGATCCGCGAGGCGCGTCACGACGATCCGCTTGACGCTGATGCCGAGGTCGCCGAAAGCGGTCGCCATGAGGTCATGGGTGAGGGGGCGGCCCAGGGGGTTGCCTGAGATCTTGGTGGCGATCGCCTGGGCTTCGAAGGAGCCGATCCAGATCGGGAGGTAGCGGTCCGCCTCCTTCTCCTTGAGGATCACCAGGTGCTGCGCGGTGGGCATGTGGATTCGGATGCTGTCCACCGATACCTCGATGAGGTTTTTCATCCTGGATCACATTACTCCTAGAGCCTGGGGAAGCCGCCTCTTTAATGCCCCGTAGAATCCAGTGGTGGCTCCCAAGGGGAGGCGGGGGCGGGTCGTTTTGATCGACGCCCACAGCCTCATCTATCGCGCGTTTTTTGCGCTGCCGCCTATGAGCACCTCGGACGGGCAGGTGACCAACGCCGCCTACGGCTTCACCTCGATGCTCGCGATCGTGCTCGCCTCGCGGCCCGAGTATGCGGTCGCGGCTTTCGACGTCGGCGCACCGACCTGGCGCTCCAAGGAATACGTCGAGTACAAGGCCGGCCGTCGCGCGATGCCCGACGACCTCCGGCCGCAGATCGAGATGGTGCGCGACATTCTCAGCAGCTTTCAGATTCCGATCCATGGCATCGCGGGCTTCGAAGCCGACGACCTGATCGGAACTTTCTCACGGCTCGCAGAGGAGCGCGGCCATTCCGTGACCATCGTGTCAGGCGACCTCGACTGCCTCCAGCTCGTGTCGGAATCGGTGGAGGCGCTCGTGCCGAGGCGCGGCATCACGGACACGTTTGTGTACGGACCCGACCAGGTGCGCCAGCGTTACGGGTTCGAGCCGGCGCAGCTCATCGACTTCAAGGCGCTGCGCGGCGACACGTCGGACAACATCCCGGGTGTGCCCGGCGTCGGTGACAAGACAGCGGCCAAGCTCGTCCAGGACTTCGGTTCGGTCGAGGCCCTGCTCGAACGTGTGGACGAGCTTCCCGAAGGTCGGTTGAAGACCTCGATCAAAGCCAACGCCGAGCAGATCACGCTGGGCAAGCGGATGGTCACGATCGTGCGTGACGTGCCGGTCGAACTCGACCTCGAGACCGCGCGATGGACGAGGTACGACTACGACAAGGCGCGCGACGTGTTCGACCGCCTGGAGTTCAGGCAGCTGCTCAGCCGCTTTCCTCCACCCGACCAGGTGCCCGTGCAGCCAAGCCTCACGTTCGAAGCCGCACCCGAGCCCGCCGGGCTCAAGGTGGTCGACGACCCGACCGAGGCCGCCAGCCTCCTCGACGGCTCGGGCGACGTCGGCGTGTACGCCTTCAACGAGAGCACCACCCGCGGCGCGCGGACGATTGGCCTGGGGGTCTCGACGGGCAAGGAGACCTTCTACGTCGCCAGACAGGGGGCGATGGACGCGGTGGCGAGCACGCTTTCCGGGCGGCCGATCTCCGGCCACGACGCCAAGGAGACGGAGCTGGCGCTTCGTTCGCTGGGCGGCGGCAAGCGTGAGTGGGCGTTCAGCACCTTCCTCGCCGCGTACCTGCTCGGCGCCGGGTCGCGCGATCCGCGCCTCGAGGACCTCGCGAAAGAGTTTCTCGACGTCGCCCTTGTCAGCACCGAGCAGCTGCTGGGCACGGGCCGCGCGGCCCGCAAGGTGGCCGACGTATCGGTGAGCGAGGCCGCGGAGTTTGCGGCGCGGCGCGCCGAGGCGATTCTCAACCTGAGGCCGCGTTTGGAAGCCGAGATGCAGAACCTGGGCGTCGACTACCTCTTCCATGAGATCGAGCTGCCACTGGCAGGCGTGCTCGCCGACATGGAGTCGGAGGGCGTGGCGATCGACGTCGCTTATCTCAAGGACATGCAGGAGGAGCTGGGCGGGCAGCTGGCCGCCATCGAGTCTGAGGTCGAGGAGGTCGCCGGCCAGAAGTTCAATCTCGGCGCGCCGCAGCAGCTGGCGAAGGTGTTGTTCGAGGATCTGCGGCTGCCGGTCGGCAAGCGCACGAAGACCGGTTATTCGACCGACGCCGACACGCTCGAAGGGCTGCGCGAGAAGCACCCGATCATCGGGCTGATCCTCGAGCACCGCCAGCTGTCAAAGCTCAAGTCGACGTACGTCGATGCGCTGCCGCAGATCGTCGATCCCATCAGTGGGCGGGTCCACACCTCGTTCGGGCAGGCGAGCACCGCCACGGGGCGGTTGTCGTCATCGAACCCCAACCTCATGAACATTCCGATCCGCACCGAGCTCGGTCAGCGCATCCGCCGCGCTTTCAGGGCGGGTCGTCCGGACCACGTGATGGTATCGGCCGACTACTCGCAGATCGAGCTACGGATTGCTGCGCACCTCAGCGGCGATCCGAAGCTGCTCGGCGCGTTCGCTGCGGGTCAGGACATTCACACGGCCACCGCGGCCGCGGTGTTCAAGATTCCGATCGAGTCCGTGGATCCGAATCAACGAAGGCTGGCGAAGGTCGCCAACTTCGGGTCGATCTATGGGCAGGGCGAGTACGGCCTGTCGCAGCAGCTGGGGATCACGGGCGATGTGGCGAGGGATTTTCTCAAGGAGTACTGGTCAACGTATTCGCGCCTCAAGGAGTACCTCGACGAGGTCCGGCGCAAGGCGAGGGAGGAGGGGTTCGTCGTCAGCGCGACGGGGAGGAGGCGGGCGATACCCGACCTGCGGTCGCCCAACTTTCAGCTGCGGAGCGCGGCCGAGAGGATGGCGATCAACTTTCCGATGCAGTCGCTCGCTGCGGACATCATCAAGATCGCGATGGTGCGCTTGCAGCGCGAGATCGAGGCCGATCACATCGAAGGCCGCATGTTGCTGCAGGTCCACGATGAACTGCTTTTCGAGGTGCCCGAGTCGGAGGTCGATCAGTTCGCCGAGAAGGTGCCGCGCATCATGACCGGCGCCTACGAGCTCGAGACGGGGATCGAGGTCGAGACCAAGGTGGGGCCGAACTGGGCGGATATGAAGAAGCTGGCGGTGGTCCGTGCCTGAATTGCCCGAGGTCGAGACGATTGCTGCTGATCTTCGGCCGCATCTTGTTGGCCGCACCTTTCTTCGTTGCGAGCTTCGGTTTCCGACCATCGTCCGGCATCCCGAGCCCGAGGCCTTCATCGACGCGATCGTCGGCATGCGCATCACGGCTGTGGGGCGGCGCGGTAAGTACATCCTCATCCGCCTCCTTGACAACATCGTGCTCGTCGTGCACCTCGGCATGAGCGGGCAGCTGCGACTCGTGGATCCGGAGACGCCGCTGGCGACCCACACGCACGCGGTCTTCGACCTGGACAACACGAAGCAACTTCGTTATCGCGACCCACGCCGTTTTGGGAGGTTGCTGCTCGGCACCGAGTCCGACCTGCTCGCTGCGCACGCGATGCCGCCCCTCGGTCCCGAACCCATCGACCCGGCATTCGGCGCTGACGATCTCTATCAACGGTTTCGAAATCGCAAAGCGCTGATCAAGGCGGTGCTGCTCGACCAGTCGACGATCGCCGGTGTCGGCAACATCTACGCGGATGAATCGCTCTACCGCGCGCGCGTCCGCCCCGACAGGATCGCGCGCAGCCTGAGCAAGGGCTCGGTGCGGCGCCTGCATGAAGCACTGCGTCTCTCGTTGTTGATCGCGATCCAGAACCGCGGCAGCTCTGTCGACACCTATCGCGACGCGTGGGGGGAGATCGGCGGCCAGCAGGAAAGGCTGCAGGTCTACGGTCGGGCCGGCGAGCCCTGCTTCACGTGCGGCCGCCCGCTCACGCTGGTGCGCATCGCCGGCCGCAGCTCGGTGTTCTGCCGCCGCTGCCAGCGTTAGTGGCGCTCCTCGTCCCACGTCTCTTTGTGCTGGTCGCCCTCGTCGTGGCTTTTGTCGCCCTGACCCTCATCGTGAGCGCAGGGTGGCTCGGTCCCCTCGACCACCAGGTCCTCGTCGCGATGTCGAGCTCATGGACGGAATCGCTGCACCCCATGTTCCAGTTCCTGGCGGAGCTCGGTGGCGTGGAAGTCACGAGCATCCTCATGCTGGGCCTCTTCTTCTATCTGTGGCGTGGAGGCTTTGGGGCGGATGCGCTGGTGGTCCTCGCATTCGCGGGGGGCATCATCCTCGAGGTTGTGTACAAAGTCACGCTGTACCACCCCGGACCGTCGCGTGCGAGCACGCACCGGGACGGACCCAGCGTCACTGACTTGTTGACTGGAGGCACCGGGCTCAACAGCTTTCCCAGCGGCCACGTCGTCCGCGCTGTCATCGCGTACGGGTTGATCGCGTTCGCCGTGCGCCGGCTGGCTCCGTCGCCGGTGGCGCGCGCCGTCGCCATACCCATCGCCGTGGTCTTGATCGTCATCATCGCGTTCGATCGCCTCTATCTCGACGTGCATTGGGAATCCGACATCATTGGCGGTCTTCTGCTCGGTGCCATCGCCATGCTGGCAGGTACCGTCTGGCTGGACCGCCCTCGAAGGGCAGACAATTGATGTGGTGAAGGACGCCCGCGACAAAAGCGCGACCGCGTCTTCCGATCGTCCGGTCCTGATCATGGTCACAGCCGGTGGTCGCAACGACGCGGAAAGGCTCGGCGAGGGACTGGTCGAGGGGCGGATGGCTGCGTGCTGCACGGTGATACCGATGGTTCACTCCTTCTATTACGAGGAGGGCCAGATGAAGCGCGAGCACGAGTCGCTGCTGCTCATCAAGACCGTGGAATCACGCGCCAAAGAGGTCCAGGAGTACGTGCTCGCCAACCATTCCTACGAGGTGCCCGAGATCCTCCGGATCACCGTCGAAAGCGGCAGTCCCGCCTACATTCAGTGGCTTGCCGACCAGGTGTCGCTAACGCCGACCGACCGTCCTGCGAACACTTAGACTCTCCCCTGGGTGGCCACCGCAGTTGATCGTTCTGATGCTGATTCGGGCGGCTCCGGAGGTCGCCGGCGACGTGCCAGGCGCCGGTTGGCTGCAACTGAAGGGTTGAGCCTGGAGCCACTTCTGCCCGAATTCGAGGCAACCACGAAACCACCTGCTCCGGCGCCCGTTGTACCCGTGGTGGGCAAGCGCAAGGCGGAGCGCCGGCAGGTGACGCGTCGCCGGACGACCTCGGTGAAGGAGGTGGCGGCCAAAGCTCCGGTCTTCTCGAACGTCATCGCCGAGACGGTGACCGTCGCGGAACCCGCCCCAACGCCCGGGGCAGTTGCCAGCCCGGGCCTCGCGCCCGACGCGCAGCCCGCTCCTCCCACGCCACCCGCGCCGGCGATCCTGCTACCCCCCACGGCTGCGGATGACGACGCATACGCGGACCTCATCGGGCAGGCCGTCGGCCTGCGTCTCGACTCCGTCTCCCGCGAGTTCGGCGGGGACGAGGACATGCGTGTCACAGCGCTCAAGGACGTGTCGATCGAGATCGGCCCCGGCGAGTTCGTCTCGATCGTCGGCCCTTCCGGATGTGGCAAGACCACGCTGCTTTCGATGATGGGCGGCCTCGACCGTCCGACCTCAGGCCATGTCTACGCGGCCGGGCTGCCACTCGGCGAGCTCTCCGACAGCGACCTCGCCGATTACCGGCTGCAGCGAGTCAGCACGATCTTCCAGTCCTTCAACCTCGTGCCCTCGATGAGCGTGGAGGACAACGTCGCCCTCCCGCTGACGCTGGCAGGCGTCGAGCTCGAAGAGAGGCGCCGGCGCGCGCGACATCTGATCGAGCTGGTCGGCCTGGAGGGTCGCGCCCGGACGCGGGCGAGCCGTCTGTCGGGTGGAGAGCAGCAGAGGGTGGCCGTGGCGCGCGCCCTCGCCAATCGCCCCGGGCTGATCCTTGCGGACGAGCCCACCGGCAGCCTCGACTCGGCCGCCGGCGAGGTGATCCTCAAGCTGCTGGCGGAGCTCAACCGTCGCGGGGCCACCGTCGTGCTGGTCACGCACGACCACGAGGTCGCAAGGCGGGCGCACCGGGTCGTCAGGATGATCGACGGGCGCGCGATCGAGCTCGAGCACGGCAAGCAAACGGTCCGCAAGCAGAACCCTGTCACGCCGCCAGCGCGCCTGCACTGGCGCGACACGCTGAAGGTCGGGCTGGGCAGCGCCGGGCGCCGGCCGCTGCGTACGAGCCTCACCACCACCGGCGTCGCCATCGGCATCGCGGCGATGAGCTTGATCGTGGCCCTGGCGGGTGGCCTGCAGAGCGCCCTCAGCGCCCCGGCACTGGCGACGAGCCAGCTGCACCAGGTCGTGGTCTATCCCGCGGCGCAGGGGCCGGGGTCGTTCGACGCTGGGACGCTGGCCACGCTGGCCGGGCAACCGCATGTGGCGGCGGCCTGGGGCCAGATGGCGATGACAGGGACTTTCGCGGGCGGACCTGTCGCAGGCGGCGCTGCGGTTCCTGGCTCGCTTGTGTCGCTGCCGCCTCGGAGCCAGGCCCCCGGCAATCTGACGTTGAGCGCGGGTCGCCTTCCTTCATCCGACTCGGCTCCCGAGGTCCTGCTGACCGATACGCAGGCCGTTGCCCTGGGGTTCACCAATCCCGCGGACGCTTTGGGTACGGCGGTCAGGTTCAGCCCGCTTTATGGCGTGCTGGCGCTGCCCGGCCGGCAGAGCAACCCGGCCGCCAACCACCTGCCTCTGCAGGCGACGGTGGTCGGCATCGTGCCAAGCCGGTTCATGCCTGCAGGCGCCTCTGGAGCGATGGTGCCTTACGCGCTGGCCGGCGGCTACTGGAGTCAGCTGGCGCAGGCCAACGGGTGGCGCGGAGGGGAGTACTCGACCGTCACCCTGCTCGCCGACTCGGGCAGCGCCGTGAGCGGGCTGCGCGACCAGGTCACCTCCATGGGGTTCCAGGCGATGACGTTCGGCGATCAGTTCCGCGGCTTCGAGGACCTGCTGTCGAGGCTGCGCCTGGCGCTGCTCGGACTGGCCATCGTCGCGCTGCTGCTCGCGTGTCTTGGCATCGCCAACACGATGTACACCGCGGTGCTCGAGAGGACGAAGGAGATCGGCGTGATCAAGGCGTTGGGCGCGCGCTCCCGCGACGTGCTGCTCCTGTTCGTCGCCGAGGCCGCGGTCATCGGCCTGGCAGGCGGGCTGATCGGGACGATCATCGCGGTCGCGTTGGCTCGGGTCGGCAACGCCGCCGTGGACCGGTTGACGCAGGGCGTGACGGCGGGCGGGCTCGACGTTTTCAGGACCGATGCGTGGGTGGTGGCGGCGGCGCTCGTGCTGGCGGTCCTGCTGAGCACGGTGAGCGGGCTGCTGCCCGCACTGCGCGCTGCGCTGCAGGACCCGGTCAAAGCGCTGCGGTACGAGTAGCGCTGCCCGGCGGCCGGTAGACCCAGCCAAAAGGGCACGAATCGTCGCATTTGGCGCAAAAGAGGCCGCCAAAAGGGCACGAATGGTCGCATGCGGCTCATCGCACCACCCGGCGCGGGCCCACCCTCCTCCCGGGCCGGTCCCACCCCCACCGGCACGCCGGCGCCAACTCAATCAGATCGACAGGTTGGTGGGAATCCAGGTTGTTAAGGGGCCGATGGCCACGCCCATTACCCTGAGGTGGTGATGAGAGCCTCCACTTATCCGCTCGTCGAGGCCGACGAGGCGGCTGCGCTCGTGCTCGACCGCACCCCCGTGCTCGGCATCGAGCGCGTTGCGCTGGCGCACTGCGTGGGCCGTGTGCTTGCGGAAGATCTTGTAGCGCCGGCGTCGCTTCCACTCTTTCCGTCCAGCGCTGTGGACGGCTACGCGGTGCGTGCCGCTGACGGCGGGAAGGCGCTGCGCGTCCTCGGCGAATCGGCTGCCGGCCGGCCGTTCCAGGGCACGATCGCACCTGGCACCGCGGCGCGAATCCTGACCGGGGGCGTCGTGCCCGACGGGGCCGACTGCGTCGTCATGGTCGAGGACGTGACGCTGGTGGGCGAGGTCGTGACCACCCCGAGCGGCCTTCGTGCCGGAACCAACTTTCACGCACCTGGCGCGGACCTTCGAGCAGGCGAGACAGTGTTGGTGGCGGGCATCCAGCTCGGTCCGGCTGAGCTTGGGCTGGCGGCAGCGCTCAACTTTCCGAGGCTGCCCGTCCAACGGCGCCCACGAGTCGCGTTGCTATCGACCGGCGATGAGCTCGTCGAGGTGGGGGGCAAGCCGGGGCGCGGGCAGATAATCGATTCCAATCGCTGGGCTCTCCTGGCGGCCCTCCGCGACGCCGGAGCCGACGTACACAGCTTGGGGATTGGGCCGGACGAGCCCGCGGCCCTGCGCAAGCTGGTCGTCGAGGCGCTGCGCGAGGTCGACGTGCTGGTCACATCGGGCGGGGTGTCGGTGGGGACGCACGACCTGATCAAGCCGCTGCTGGAATCGCTGGGAACCGTCCACATCGGACGGGTGAAGCTGAAGCCGGGAAAGCCCTTCACATTTGCCACCGTGCGAGTCACCGCCGCTCACCCCGGAGGGGACAGGGAGAAATTCGCCTTCGGATTGCCTGGTTTTCCGGTTTCGTCGCTCGTCACTTTCGAGGTTTTTGTGAGACCCGCGCTGCGGAGGATGCAGGGGTTCAAAAACCTGCACCGCCCGATGCTGCCGGTGCGCCTGGATTACGACGCCCGCGCCACGGCCGACCGGACCGAGTATCAGCGCGTGACGCTCCACCGAGAGGGTCGCGAGCTGGTGGCGAACAGCACAGGATCGCAGTCCTCGTCGCGGTTGATGTCGCTGGCGGGAGCGCACGCTCTCGTGCGCATCCCGCCAGGCGATCAAGGGATCAGCGCCGGCACGATCGTCGACGCGATGATCCTGTCGCTGCCTTAGATTCGCTCCCGCTCGCCG